>NZ_CP107964.1:625666-938500 GCF_041434935.1 Kitasatospora sp. NBC_00374
AGCCGATCGGCCCGGCGGGCGAGCAGGGCGACCCGGGCGCCGTTCGCGGCGAACAGCCGGGCGGTCGCCTCGCCCATCCCGCTGGCGGCTCCGGTGACGACGGCGGTACGGGCGGCGAGGGCGGGGTAGCTCATCCGGCGCTCCTGAGGGGTCGGTGGTACTTCGCGGGTCCTGCTGACGAAGCCACTCTCGGCCCGGGTGGTACGGCCGTGCCAGGGCGCTGTTTTCCCTGGGAACGCCAGGACCACCCTCGAACCGGGCGACGGACGCCGCTGTGGGCCGGGCCGGCTCGGATCAGGCGCGGACGATCGGCACGTTGCTCAGCCGCTGCACGGCAGCCGCGATCTCGTCGGCGGAGACACCCACCCTGATGGGGTTCAGCGCGATCGGGCTGCCGAACCGCCTCGTCCACGAGCGCGCCCTCGCCCCGGCCCGGGACATCGGAAGGGATACGGGAACAGCCGGCAGGACGACGCCGGGCCGGGGGACGAAGACCACCAACCGCTGGGAGGACCCACGTGAAGCCGCTCGCAGCCGGACCGCCTCCAGGTCGCACCACGGCACCGTGTCGCTGCCTCGCACCGTCACGCCGTCGGCATCGAGGCGCACCCGCCAGCCGGAGGTCCGGTCCCGCGCTGCCACGACCAGCAGGGCGACGAGCACCACGATCATGCCCACACACCCGATGCCGCCGACGACGAGGGCGAAGCGATCCCTCGGCCACAGGAGGTCGGCGCCGGACCTGATGCCGCCGACCAGGACCACGAGGGCGAGCACGGCCAGAGGACGGCTCGAAGGCCGGAGTTCCAGCGTGGCCTGATCCGTCTCGCCGGCAGTGGTCGATCGCATGCGCGAAAGGTACTACTCGGCCCGGTCGGCCCCGCCACCCGCCCCACGGGCCTCCTCCGACGGCCCCCGAGGGGTCGGGGAGCGCGGCCCGAACTCAGCCGGTGGGCGCGGGAGCCGCGGTCATCCGCCGGACCGCCTCGATCACCGCGGCCCGGTGGGCGGCGAGGGCGGCGGCGCCTACGGCAACCTCACCCCGCAGGGCGCCGGCGCCGTCGGCGGCCGTGAACCAGGCCTGGGCGAGCGCCAGCGTGAGGGTGAGGATGTCGCGCGGGGCGATGCCGGGCTCGACCAGCCCCTCCGCCTGCGCCGAGGCAAGGGCGTCGACCTTCGCCCGGTAGGACTCCGCTTCGGAGTCCGTGGCGTCGGGCCGTTCGAGCTGCTTCCAGGCGACCAGGCGCATCAGGTCGGGGCGGGTGACCAGGTGGTCGAAGAGCGCCCCCGCGTACCCGGGCAGGTCGGCGACGTCGAACGGAACGGCTTCGGCGCCTTCGGCGAGACAGCGCTCCACGACACGGTCGAAGAGCTGCTCCTTGTTGCCGAAGTAGACGTAGATCATCCGCTTGTTGGCCCCGGCCGCGGCGGCGACGCGGTCGACCCGGGCACCGGCCAGGCCGTGTTCGGCGAACTCGGCGAAGGCGGCGTCCAGCAGGCGCGCGCGGGTTGCTTGGGAGTCTCCGGCCATGCACACAGCGTACAGGTAACTAACCGGTTATTGACATCGGCGGCTCGGTGCCGCACAGTCGAACTAACCAGTTAGTTACCTCAGCGAGGAGCACCACCATGAAGCACCGCGCACTCGGCAGCCAGGGCCTGGCCGTCTCCGCCCAGGGCCTCGGCTGCATGGGCATGAGCGCCTTCTACGGCGCCACCGACGAGTCGGAGTCGCTCGCGACCCTGGACCGCGCCCTGGAACTGGGCGTCACCTTCCTGGACACCGCCGAGAGCTACGGCCCGTTCCGCAACGAGCGCCTGCTCGGCAAGGCGCTCGCCGGGCGGCGGGACCAGGCCGTCCTCGCGACCAAGACCGGCATCGAGTTCACCGACGACGGCGAGCTGCGCGGGCACAACGGGAGCCCGACCTACGTGCGCCGCTCACTGGAGCGTTCGCTGCGGCACCTGGGCACCGACCACGTCGACGTCTACTACCTCCACCGCGTCGACCCGCAGGTCCCGGTCGAGGAGACCGTCGGGGCCATGGCCGAGCTGGTGGCCGAGGGCAAGGTCCGGTACATCGGCCTGTGCGAGGTCGCGCCCGCGACGATCCGCCGCGCGCACGGCGTCCACCCGATCACCGCCGTCCAGACCGAGTACTCGCTGTTCGAGCGCGGGATCGAGACCGACGGCGTCGCCGACACGCTCTCCGAGCTGGGCATCGGCCTGGTCGCCTACTCCCCGCTCGGCCGCGGGTTCCTCTCCGGGGCGATCACCAGCCCGGACGACTTCGCCGCCGACGACTTCCGCCGCACCGACCCACGCTTCCAGGGCGCCAACTTCGCCCGCAACCTGGATGTCGTCCGCGAGGTCGGACGCCTCGCCGAGGCCAAGGGCGTCACCCCCGCGCAGCTCGCGCTGGCCTGGGTGCTGCGTCAGGGCGCCGTCGCCATCCCGGGCACGAAGCGCCGTCGCTACCTGGAGGAGAACGTGGCCGCCACCGGCGTCACCGTCACCGACGAGGACATCGCCGCCCTCGAAGCGGTCGCGCCGCGGGGTGTGGCCTCCGGGGACCGCTATGCGCCGGAGCTCATGGGCAGCCTCAACGGCTGAGCCCGGCCACCCGGCGCGGCCGCCGGGGCCACCGGGGCCGAGCGGCCTCCGGGGAGTCGCGCCGGATCATCGGCGGTCCATCACCTAGCCTGTCGAAACCGACATAACGCCACGAAAGGGAATCCGGTGTCCTCTCGCCTCAACCCGTACATCAGCTTCGTCGGCAACGCCCGGCAGGCCATGGAGTTCTACAAGAGCGTCTTCGGCGGCACCCTGACGGTGAACACGTACGGCGACTTCGGCGCGAAGGACGCCGGAGCGGCCGCCGACAAGATCATGCACAGCATGCTGGAGACCGACCACGGCTTCACCCTCATGGGCTCCGACAACCCGCCGGAGATGACGTACAAGCCGGGGAACAACATCTCCCTGAGCGTCAGCGGCGACGACGACGCCCAACTGCGCGGTTACTGGGACAAGCTCTGCAACGGCGGCACCGTGTCGGTCCCGCTGGCGAAGCAGATGTGGGGCGACGTCTTCGGCATGTGCACGGACCGCTTCGGCATCGTCTGGCTGGTGAACATCACCCAGCAGCAGGCCTGAACGGGCGGCGGCGCACCGATCCCCCGGGCGTGCCGAACACGGCGGCGGGCACCGGGGGGATCGGTGCGGCGGCTTCGTCATCGGCAGCGCAACCGCCGCTCTGCGGGCCTTCGGCACTGCGGCCGGCAGAGTGGCGAGACCGCCGCCACCGCCGACGGGGGCCCGGCCGCGGCGCCTGCCGGGCTCGGGGAGCCGCCGACGGTCTGCGGCGAACCCGCGAGCAGGAAGGCGACGCCCACCAGGGCGACGGCCGAGCCGGCCACCGCGCCGACCGCCCGCCCTCCGCGGGCCCGACGGCCGTCACGGAGTGCGGTCCGGACGGCATCGCCCGGCGGCGCCGCCGCCACCCCCGCGAGTTCGCCACCGAGGCCCGAGCGGAAATTCCTCATCCCTGACGCACCTTCCGTTGTCACGTCGCACACCGGTCATGCGGACCCGCGCGAACGCGGCTCACCGCTGACACGGACCGGGGGCGGCAGTCGGTGACATCCGTGCCGGGCATCGCCCGGTCGACGCGGCAGCCGACTGTCAGAGGGTGGGTCTACTGTGCGTGGACACAGGAACTCCGCGTGACGAGGGGAAGACATGACCACACTCGAGAACCGGCCGCACACCGCGCTCGTCGTCGTCGACGTGCAGAACGGCGCCGTCGAGGCGGCTCACGAGCGCGACGCGGTCGTCGCGAACATCGGCAGCCTGGTCGACAGGGCGCGGCTGGAACACGTTCCCGTGGTCTGGATCCAGCACTCCGACGAGCAGATGCCGAAGGGCGGCCACAGCTGGCAGATCGTCGCCGAGCTGACTCCGGGCGACGCCGAGCCGCGCGTCGGGAAGTCCTACGGCGACGCCTTCGAGGACACCACCCTCGAATCCGTGCTGTCGGGCCTCGGCGCCGGGCGGCTCTTCGTCGTGGGCGCGCAGACCGACGTGTGCGTCCGCTCGACCCTCCACGGCGCACTGGTCCGGGGGTACGACACGATCCTCGTCAGCGACGCCCACACCACGGAGGACCAGACGGCCTGGGGCGCACCGCCGGCGGCCCAGGTCATCGCCCACACGAACCTGTACTGGAGCTACCAGACGGCACCGGGGCGCACGGCCGGGACGGTCGAGACGAAGGACGTCGACTTCGCGACGGGCTCCTGAGCCCGGACGGCTGCCCGACGCCGTGCCGATGCGGCGGCGATGTGCGACGTTGGACGGGGGGCCGGACCTCAGCGTTGGGAGAGGAGAGGGCATGTCGTCGAAGCGACGCCGCAAGAAGAGGACTCGCCGCAGGCACGCCGCGAACCACGGCAAGCGGCCCCAGTCCTGAGTCGGACGCCCGCCGCTCAGGTGGGCCGACCGGCCCGACCGGCACGCGCAGGTTGCCCGTGGCACCTCGCCGCCGGTCGGCAGCCGTTCACGATCTTTGTCACCCGGAGCCACGCCATGCCCGGCGTGGCTCCGAGTGACGGCCCGGGCCGGTCGTTACTGTCGCGCTGACGCCCCGTCAGGCGAGACGCCTCCGTCCCGTCGGGCCCTCCGGGCTTCCCCCACGAGCGCAGAGGAAGCCGGTCCGATGAGACGTGAGCGACGGCCCGTTCCCCGACGGAACTCACCCCTGGCCCTGCTGCTCCTCACCCTCCTCCTGCCGACCGCTCTCGCCGGGATCGGCGCCCAGACCGCACAGGCGGTCGCACCGCACGGCGAGCCGCCCCCGGTCCTGGTGCCCGACACCACCGTGGTCGCGCCGAGCGCGCCCGAGGCCGACCGGGTGGGCGCCCTGTTCGTCGGCGGATTCGGCCCGGGACGCCACTTCTGCACCGCCGGCGTGGTGCCGAGCCCGATCGGCAACCTGCTGCTCACCGCGGCCCACTGCATCGGCTCCCCGCAGGGCGTGACCTTCGCGCCCGGCTACCGCGACGGCTCGGCGCCGTACGGCACCTGGCCGGTCGTCAGGATCTTCACCACCGAGGGCTGGACCAGCCGCCACGACCCCGACCAGGACTTCGCCTTCCTGGAGGTCGGCGCCGACAGCGCCGGCCGGGAGATCCAGTCCGTGGTCGGCGCCAACCCGCTCGGCCTGAACGCCGCCTTCACCGCCGGCGTCCGTCTGTACGGCTACGGCAGCCGGGCCGACGTCCCGCTGCTGTGCACCAACACCACCACTCGGTTCAGCGCCCACCAGCGGCGCATCCACTGTCCCTCCTACCCCGGCGGGACCAGCGGGGGCCCCTGGATCGACACCGCCTCCGGTGCGGTCATCGGTGTCATCGGCGGCTACCAGCTGGGCGGCGACACCGCCGACGTCTCCTACAGTGCCTACTTCGACCGGACGATCACCCGGCTCTACCTGGACGCCCAGTTCCACGCCTCGATCCCCCCGCGTGTCCGGCGGCCGTCCCGCGGGCCTGCGGATCCGCACGTCTAGGACCCGCCTCGACCGCACGGCGTACGTGGTCCGTGCGGGCGAATTCTCGCCGGTCGCGGCGCCATCGGCGCGTTCCGGGCGCCCGTCGGCGCCAAGGTGGTGCCCGGCTTCGCTCCTCTGGAGGCATCACCGTGCTCACCCTTCCCTCCCGGCTCCCCGTCCGGCTGCTGTCGGTTCCGCTCGCCGCCGTCCTCGTCGTGCTGGTCCCGGCGGGGTCGGCCCCCGGCACCGTGGGCCGCACGCCCGGCGCGGTCCGTACGCTCGCCGCCGACCTCGACCGGCTGCTCGCCGACGCGCGTCTGACGGGTGCCCAGGTCTCCGCGCTGGTCACCGACCCGGCCACCGGTGAGGTGGTGTACGAGCACGCGCCCGGCGCGCTGCTGCTCCCCGCCTCCACCCAGAAGACGGTGACCGCAGCGGCCGCGCTCGACCTGCTGGGGCCCGACCACCGATTCCGCACCGACGTCCTCGCGGCGGGCCGGCGCACGGGCGGGGTGGTCGACGGTGACCTGGTGCTGCGCGGCGGCGGCGACCCGTCGCTGCTGGCCGCCGACCTGGACGACCTCGCCCGTCAGGTCGCCGACGGCGGCGTCACCTCCGTCGGCGGCGGCGTGCTGGCCGACGCGAGCCGCTACGACGACGTGCCGCTCGGCCCCAACTGGGCGTGGGACGACCAGGCCGCGTACTACAGCCCGCAGATCTCCGCGCTCACGCTGACCACCGACGGCGACTACGACCCGGGCACCGTCCGGCTGACCGTCACCCCGGGCGACGCGCCGGGCCGGCCGGCCGCCGTACGCGTCACCCCCGCCGAGGCGCCCGTGCACCTCAGCGGCCAGGTGCGCACCGGCGCGGCCGGCAGCGAGCGCACCGTGGACGTCGCCCGGCGCCCCGGCGGCAACGAGCTGGTGCTCTCCGGCAGCGTCCCCGCGGACGCGGACCCCGGCGACGAGTGGATCGCGGTGGACCGCCCGGCCGTCCTCGCCGCGACGGTCTTCGCCGCGGCGCTCGCGCGGCACGGCGTCACCGTGCACGGCCCCGTCGCCGAGGGGCCGGCCCCGGAGGGCGGCACCGAACTCGCGAGCCACGACTCCGCTCCGGTCTCCGCGCTGATGACACCGTTCCTCAAGCTCAGCAACAACGGCATCGCCGAGCACCTGATCAAGGAGATCGGACGGGTCCGGGCAGACGAGGGGAGCTGGGCGGCCGGCACCGACGAGGTACGCGCGTTCCTGCACCGCGGTGGCCTGGAGACCGGCGAGGCCCGGCAGGTCGACGGCTCCGGCCTCTCCCGGCACAACCTGCTCAGCGCCCGGCGGCTCACCGCACTGCTCGCATTCGCTCGCCGGCAGAGCTGGTTCAGTACCTGGTACGACGCCCTCCCGGTGGCCGGGGACGCCCGGCGGATGGTCGGCGGCACCCTCACCAACCGGCTGCGCGGCACCGCCGCCGAGGGCCGGGTGCACGCCAAGACCGGCTCGATGACCGGTGTCGACGCGCTCACCGGGTACGTCGAGCGTCCGGACGGGCAGCCGCTGGCCTTCGCGGTGATCGTCAACAACTTCACCGCCACCGGCCCGCGTTCGGTGATCGACGCCTTCGTCCTCCGCCTCGCCGGCGGCACCACGGCGAAGGCCGTCCCCACCGCTCCCACCGCCCGCGCGGGCGAGCCGGTGACCGGCGCGCACGACTGGGAGAACACCTGTCTCGCGGAGGCGCGGTGCTGAGCGCGGCGCCGAGCACGGCGCCGGGACGGGCCTCGGGGCCTGAGGCCGGCCGACGGGCCGGGCCCGCGCTGCTCGCCCTGGTCGCGCTGCTGCTCGCACTCGCACCCGGCTGCGCCCGCCGCGGCGCCGACGACGCTCTCCCCGACCCGCCGGCCGTTCCGGGCGGCGCCTACACCGTCGCCCTCACCGAGCCCGACCACCTCACCCCCGGGCGCACCACCAGCAGCTACGCCCTGCAGGTCATCCAGGGGCTGTTCGACCCGCCCGTCACCCTCGACCCCGCCGACGGGCACGCCGTGCCGCTCGCCGCCGAGTCGCTGACCTCCGACGACCAACGGGTGTGGACCCTGCGGGTACGACCCGGCGGAGCCTTCCACAACGGTGAGGCGGTCACCGCCCGAAGCTTCGCCACCGCCTGGAACGCCGCCGCGTACGGCCCCAACGGCTGGGGCAGCAACGGGTACTTCAGCCAGATCGACGGTTACGACGCGCTCAACCCGGCGGACGGCGCCCAGCCCCCCACCCGGGAGCTCGCCGGCCTGGAGGTCGTCGACGACACCACCCTGCGGGTGACCCTGACCGCCCCGTTCAGCCAGTTCCCGATGCTGCTGGCGTTCCCCGCCTTCGCGCCGCTGCCCTCGGCGGCGTTCACCGACCCGGCCGGCTACGACCGGCACCCGGTGGGCAACGGCCCGTACGCCATGGACGGCGACTGGCGGCACAACCAGCGGATCGACCTGCGCCGCGCGGCGGGCTACGCCGGGCCCCGCCCGCCCATGGCCGACCAGGTGCACTTCCGGATCTTCACCAGCAAGGACACCGCCTTCACCGAACTGCGCGCCGGACACGTCGACTTCATGGCCAGCGTGCCGGCGGCCCGCGCGTACGAGGCGAAGCGGACCTTCGGGCGGCGGTACTCGGTGCGTCCCAGCGGGACCATGGACTACCTCGGCCTGCCGCTGTGGGACCAGCGCTACGCGAAGCCCGAGCTGCGGCGCGCGCTGTCCATGGCGATCGACCGCAGGGGCATCACCCGGGCCATCTTCAACGAGGTGTTCGCGCCGGCCGACTCGCTGGTCGCCGCGATGATCCCGGGCCACCGGGCCGGCGCCTGCGGCGACACCTGCGCCTACCGGCCCGCAGCGGCGAAGGAGTTGTTCGACCGGGCCGGCGGCTTCACCGGCACCCTGGAGCTGTACTTCGCCAACTCCGACCCCACCTACGAGCAGTGGATGACGGCCGTCGCCAACGAGCTGAAGCAGAACCTCGGCATCCACGACATCGTGTTCCGCAAGATGTCCGGCGCCGACCTCGGCCCGATCCTCAACGGCCGCAAGGCCACCGGCCCGTACCGGCAGAACTGGGTGGTCGACTACCCGAGCGTGCAGAACTACCTGGCCGGACTGCTCGGCCGCGACAACCGCACCGGGTGGTCCAACCCGGCCTTCGACGACGCCCTCGCCCGCGGCAACGCCGCCGCAACCCCGGCGGAGAGCATCGCGCACTACCACGACGCCGAGGACATCGCGCTCGCCGAACTGCCGCTGATCCCGCTGTGGAACTGGCAGGACCAGACCGCCTGGAGCAGCCGGATCGGCAACGTCCTGGTCGATCCGTACGTCGCCGGGCTGCACCTGGAGAGGGTGACCGTCCGGCACTGAACCGACACCGCGCTGGACCGACGAACCCACGAGGTCACGAACCGACGCACTGCTGCACCGCTGCACCGACGACGCGAGAGACGGGGGCGCTCCGATGGGCCGCTACATCGCCCGCCGCCTGCTGTACGCCATCCCCGTACTGCTGGCCACCACCTTCCTGATCCACACCATGGTCTTCGTCCTGCCCGGCGACCCGATCCAGGGCCTCGCCGGCGACCGCCCGGTGCCACCCGCGGTCCTCGCCGAGCTGCACGAGCGCTACCACCTCGACGACCCGCTGTTCGCCCGCTACTTCGCCTACCTCGGCGGCCTGCTGACCGGCGACCTCGGCAGCACCTTCACCGGCGAGCCGGTCGCCGACACCCTCGCCGGCCGCTGGCAGGTGACCCTGCGGCTCGGTCTGACCGCGTGGTGCCTGGAGACCGTGCTCGGGGTCGGCCTGGGTGTGTGGGCGGCGCTGCGCAAGGGCCGGTGGGCCGACAACACGGTGCTGGCCGGCACCACCCTGGTGATCGCCGTCCCGGTCTACATCGTCGGCTACCTCGCCCAGCTGATCCTGGGCGTGCGCCTGGGCTGGTTCCCCGTCTCCGGCACGGAGGGCGGCTGGCCCACCGCCTACCTCCTGCCCGCGCTGGTGCTCGCCTCCTTCGGCGTCGCGTACGTCGCCCGGCTGACCCGCGCCTCGCTGCTGGAGAACCTGCGCGCCGACTACGTGCGCACCGCCGGGGCGAAGGGCCTGCGGCGGCACCGGATCGTGCTGCGGCACACCCTGCGCAACTCGCTGATCCCGGTGGTGACCTTTCTCGGGGTGGAGCTCGGCTCACTGATGGCCGGGGCGGTCGTGACCGAGTACATCTTCAACCTGCCCGGCATCGGCCAGCAGGTCTTCCAGGCCATCCAGCTGCGGGAGGGACCGACGGTGGTCGGCATCACCACGCTGCTGGTCCTGGTCTTCTGCCTCGCCAACCTGGTCGTCGACGTCCTGTACGGCCTGCTCGACCCGAGGATCCGCCATGAGTAACCCGCAGCCGGTGCCCGCCGGCCCCGCCGCCGTACCCACCTCGGTACCCACCGAGGACCTGCTGCTGCCACCGAGGGGCGGCCGGCGCCCGTCGGACGGGCCGGCCGGGGATCCACCACGGACCGCCGGGCGGCCCGGCGCGAGCGCCTGGCAGGAGCTGCGCTCGCGCCCGCTGGTGATCGCCTGCATCGCCGTACTGATGGTGATGGCGCTGATGGCGGCCCTGCCCGACCCGTTCATCACGCTGCTCACGGACGACACCGGCCGCTGCGAGCTCGCCGACTCCCGCGTCGGGCCGGCGCCCGGCCACCCGTTCGGCTTCGACCTCCAGGGCTGCGACTACCTCGCCCAGGTCGTCCGCGGCAGTCGGCCGTCGCTGGTCATCGGCCTCGCGGTGACCGCGGGCGCGCTGGCCGTCTCGGTGCTGCTCGGCATGCTGGCCGGCTACTGCGGCGGCTGGGTCGACGCCCTGGTCTTCCGGCTGACCGACGTCTTCTTCGGCCTGCCGTTCGTGCTCGGCGCCACCGTCGTCCTGGTGGCCTTCCCCGACCACGGCCTCGGCGCGATGACCCTCGTGCTGGTCGCCCTCGGCTGGACGACCATGGCCCGGGTGATGCGGGCGCAGGTCATCGGGGTGAAGGACGCCGACTTCGTCCAGGCGGCACGCTCCACCGGCGCCGGCCCGCTGCGCCTGATGGGCCGCCACATGCTGCCCAACGCGGTGACCCCGGTCGTGGTGGTCGCCATGCTCAACGTCGGCAACGTCATCTCCGGCGAGGCGACGCTCGACTTCCTCGGCGTCGGGCTGCAGTACCCCGCGCTCTCCTGGGGGCTGCAACTCAACGCCGCCCAGGCGTACTTCCTCGACTTCCCGCACCTGCTGGTGTTCCCCGCGCTGTTCCTCTCGGCGACCGTGCTGAGCTTCATCCTGCTCGGCGACGCCGTCCGGGACGCCTACGACCCGAAGCTGAGATGAGGACCGCCGTGCCGACCCCGACCCGCGCCCCCGCTCCCGGCCACCGCACTGTGCCGCAGGCCCTGCGGCCCGGCGACCGGGTCGCCGTCGCCGCGCCCGCCGGGCCGCCCGACCCCGGGCTGCTGCAGCACGGCACCGCACTGCTGGAGTCCTGGGGGCTGGTGGTGACCGTGCTGCCGCACGTACACGACACCCACCTCGGCCACCTCGCCGGCCGGGACGCGGACCGCGCCGCCGACCTCACCGCGGCCTGCACCGACCCGGGAGTACGGGCGGTGTTCTGCGCCCGCGGCGGCTACGGCACCCAGCGCATGGTGGACCTGGTCGACTGGCCTCTCCTCGCCGCCGCCGCGCGACCCGCCCTGCTGATCGGCTCCAGCGACATCACCGCCCTGCACGAGGCCTTCGCCGCCCGGCTCGGCACCGCCACGCTGCACTCCCCGATGCCCGCCACCGGCGCGTTCACCGACAATCCGACGAGCGCCGCGCACCTGCGCACCGTGCTCTTCGAGCCGGAACGCGTCACCGGTCTGCCGCTCACCGGCCCGCAGCTGGTGGCCGGCACCGCCCGCGGCCCGATCGCCGGCGGCAACGCCAGCCTGCTGGCCGCGTCCGTCGGCACGCCGACCGCCCTCCCGCCGGACGGCTGCCTGCTGCTCCTGGAGGAGGTCGGCGAGGAGCCCTACCGGCTGGACCGCATCCTCACGCAGCTCCTGCGGGCCGGGGTCCTGCAGCGGGCCGCAGCCGTCGTGCTCGGCGACTTCACCGACTGCGGCCCGCCCCAGGAGGTCGAAGCGCTGCTCGCCGACCGGCTCGGCGACCTCGGCGTGCCGGTCGTCTCGGGCCTGCCGGCCGGGCACGGCCCGCTCCAGCTCACCGTGCCGCTGGGCGTACGGGCGGAGCTCGCCGGGGGATCCCTCACCCTGCTGGAGCCGCCGCTGGCGGCCCGGTCCGCGTCCGAGGCACGGCGTGAGGAGGCCACCTGCGGCTCCTGAGCCTGTCGTACCCGGCAAATGATCATCTCCAGCCTCGGAGCGGGGCCGGCGGCGGGCCCCGGTGGGTAGCCTGGGCGGTGAACCGCCAGCACCTCGTCGAGGGAGCCCGCCGTGAACGACCGCCAGGACCGCCAGGAGCACCGGGCCGGCCGGAGCCACCAGGACTATCCCGCGATCATCGTGCGACCGGGCCACGTCGAGCCCGTCCCCCGCCGGATCCGTGCCGTCCTCGGGGGCGAGACCGTGCTGGACACCGTCCGGGCCAGCTACGTCTGGGAGCACGCGCACTACCCGCAGTACTACATCCCGCTGGCCGACGTCCGCACGGACCTGCTCGTCCCGCAGGACACCGCCCCCGAGGACAGCCCCCGCGGGCCGGTGCACCGGTACGCGCTGCGGGTCGGTGACGAGGTGCGCCGCGACGCGGCCCGGGTGCTGCACGAGTCCGGGACGGACGGGCTCGCGGACACCGCGCGTTTCGGGTGGGACGCGGTGGACGCCTGGTACGAGGAGGACGAGCGGGTCTTCGTGCACCCGCGCAGCCCGTACACCCGGGTGGACGCGCTGCGCTCGACCAGGACGGTCCGGGTGGAGCGGGACGGGGTGGTGCTGGCGGAGTCCTCCTCGCCGGTGCTGGTCTTCGAGACGGGCCTGCCGACCCGCTACTACCTGAACCCGACCGACGTGGACCGGACCCGGCTCATCCCCAGTGACACCGTCACCGCCTGCCCGTACAAGGGCACCACCAGCGGCTACTGGACGGCCAGGACGGGCGACCGCCTGCATCCGGACCTCGCCTGGTCCTACGGCTTCCCCACCCGCGAACTCCAGCCCATCGCCGGCCTGATCGCCTTCTACAACGAGCGCACCGACCTGTTCCTCGACGGCCGGGCCCTCGAACGTCCCCGCACCCCCTTCTCCCCCCGGGCCGGCGCTCGCTGACACCCGGCGGCGGGGCCCACCACCGCCGACGGGGAGCCGACCCACGTCCGCCACCGGGCCCGGTTGCGCCGCCACCGTCCCGCGCTGACCTGCGGCTCACCCGGGCCGGGTGATGCCGGCCCCGCCGCATGGAGTGACAATCGGCGGTGTCCGCTGTTCCCTCCCGGATCGGAGACTTCCGTGAAGGATCTCGAATTCGAGCAGAAGCGTTCACTGACCCGGCTGGAGGCCGCCGACCAGCTCGAGCAGCTCGCCGCCGCACTGCGACACGGCGGCAACGCCGAACTGGAACTCGGCCCCGGCAAGCTGACCCTGCGGATCCCCGACGAACTCCGCAGCGAGATCGAGGTGGAGGTCGGCGACGGCCAGGTCGAGCTGGAGGTCGAGCTCAAGTGGCCGACCGCACCGGCGGAGGGCTGAGCCGGCGCGGGGATCCGCACACCGGTCCGGCTCGGCCCTGCCGGGTCGGTGGCAGCGGCCGCGGAAGGCGAGGGCGCCTTCCGCGGCCGAGCGCGTGTGGAGGACCGGCGCGGGCGGGGCGCGGTCCGGCAGCCGGTCGGCCGTCTCCCGGGGGCCCGCCACGATGCGCGTGGGGGGATTTCCTTTCATGCAGGCTTTCGGAGCGCCGATAAAATAGAACAGATAGCCGATCATTGATCTTTCGTTCACGCTTTTCGGATTGTCCTCAGAGTTCCCGTCGGTGACCACAGGCCGACGGGAGTGTTGATTTCAGGGGTCGGTTCGCCACTCCCCCGAGCCGGTCCAGCGACCGACCGCTCCTGCGCCCGCACCCTCCGACTGTCGACTGCGCCCACATCTTCGCAGGTCAATAGCGCATCGGGACGACTGGGACGGTCGGCATACGACCGTAGCCGGCGCCGGCCGGCGGCCACCCGAGGCCTCCGGGGCCGCCCCGGCGCACGACGCGGCACTCCGGCTCACACCCTGATCCGCATCTGCGCCGGGTAGTGTAATTGCGTTCGGAATTGGCGCATCCGCGCCGTTGTGGGCGAACTTGCCTGCCCTTAATACTTCACATCGTCCCACCGGATTCCGGGAATTCCCGCTCCGGCCGGTGGTCCGGATTCGACCCCGTCCGTCCCGGCCGGCGGCAGATCCGGCTCCGTTCTCCACCCGCCGTTCGCACGTCCCGCCCCGAGGAGGGTCCCGTTGGACAACCGGTACGAGGCCTATGCCTACGCCGACCCGCTGTTCTACGACTCGCCCCGGCGCTGGGGCGCCCAGGAGGAGTTCGAGGCCGTCGGCCGGCCGCTGCCCGCGGGGTGGGAGCGCGGCGACCTCGAGATCTGGGCCGTGGTCCGGCCCACCGGCGTCCGGCTGCCCTCGCAGGGCTGGAAGATCCATGTGTCCTCGTGCGCCGAGGACGCCGAGGCGGTGCTCGACCAGGTCTACTCCTTCTGCCTGCAGGAACGAATCACCTTCAAGTTCCTCCGCGGGATGCCGATCCTCCAGGTGCAGAACTCCAAGTACGCGCCCCGCGGTGCGAGCGGCAAGTTCTGCACGCTGTACCCGGTCGACGACGCCGAGTTGGAGCGATGCCTCGAAGGACTCGGCCCGCTGCTGGCCGGCCGCCGGGGCCCGTACATCCTCAGCGACCTGCGCTGGGGGGACGGCCCGCTCTACCTCCGGTACGGGGGGTTCGCCGAGCGGCACTGCCGCAACGCGGCCGGGGAGCGGGTGCTGGCCCTCGAAGGCCCGGACGGCCGGCTGGTGCCGGACGTCCGCGGCGCCGGGTTCGCCGTCCCCGCCTGGGCGCCGGTCCCGGCGTGCATCGCACCGGCCGTCGCCGCCCGCGCCGCGCAGCAGGACACCGGGCTGCCGTACACCGTGGAACGCGTCCTGCACTTCTCCAACGCGGGTGGCGTCTACCTGGCCCGTGACGGCGCCGACGGACCGCAGGTCGTCCTGAAGGAGGCCCGGCCGCACGCCGGCCTCGACCAGCGCGGGATCGACGCCGTCACCCGGCTGCAGCAGGAGCACGACATGCTGGCCCGGCTCGACGGCGTGCGCGGCGTCCCGGCCCTGCACGGACTGCTGACGGCCTGGGAACACCGTTTCCTGGTACAGGAGTTCGTCGAGGGCCGATCCCTCAGCCAGTGGCTGACCGCCAACTACCCGCTGATCCACCCGGACGCCGACGAGGACTCGGTGGCCGAGTACACCCGCGAGGCACTCGCCATCGTGGCGCGGATCGAGCGGGCCCTGGACGCGATCCACGCCCGCGGGGTCGTCTTCGGCGACCTCCACCCGCGCAATCTGATCATCCGCCCCGACGGCGAGATCTGCTTCATCGACTTCGAACTCGCCAGCGCCATGGACGAGTTCGTCCGCCCCGCCCTGGGTGCGGCCGGCTTCACCGCGCCGTCCGGGTACACCGGAGCCCAGGTCGACCGGTACGGCCTGGCCGCCATCCGGCTCTGGCTGTTCCTGCCGCTGGCCCAGCTGCCGGCCCTCGACCCGGGCAAGGCCGGCGAACTCGCCGACGCCCTCGAACGCCGCTTCCCGGTACCCGCCGGGTACACCGACGAGATCCGCCGGATGCTGGGCCCCGCGCCCGCCGACGGCCGGACGCTCCGACCCGAACTCGGTCAGCAGCGCGCCGAGACCGCCGCCCTGCTGACCGACCCACAGGCCGACTGGCCCCGGATCAGGGACTCCCTCGCCCGCGGTATCGCGGCGATGGCCACCCCCGACCGCACCGACCGGCTGTTCCCCGGCGACGTCGCCCAGTTCACCCAGGGCGGCCTGGGCCTCGCCCACGGCGCGGCCGGGGTCCTGTACGCCCTGCACGCCACCGGCTGCCCCGTCGACCCCGACCACATCGGCTGGCTCGTCCGCGCCGCCCGGACCCGCCCACCCGGGCCGGGCCTGTACTCCGGCGGACACGGCGTGGCCTACGCCCTCGACCTGCTCGGCGAACGCGCAGCCGCCCTCGAACTGCTGGAACGGCTGGCGGCCGCACCCGACGACGACCTGGGCCCCGGGCTCGCCGGCGGCGGCGCCGGCATCGCCCTGACGCTCCTGCACTTCGCCACCGTCACCGCCGACCGGCGGCTGCTGGACGAGGCCGTCACCCTCGCCCGGGCCTCGGCCGACGCCCTGGAGAAGGCCGGTTCGGGCGACGCCAACCGCAGGGCCGGCCTGCTGGCCGGTGGCTCCGGGGCCGCACTTGCCCTGGTCCGCCTCCACGAGCGGACCGGCGACCCCGCCCTGCTCGACCAGGCGGAGACCCTGCTCCGGCTGGACCTGGACCGGTGCGTGTCGGTCGCCGACGGGACGCTCCAGGTGGTCGACGGGCGCCGGGTGCTGCCGTACATCGAGACCGGCAGTGCGGGCATCGGACTGGCCCTGGACGCCCTGCTGGCCCACCGCCCCGACAGCCCGTCCGCCGCGGACGAGCGGCCGATCCGCCGGGCGGCCGAGCCGGAGTTCATCATCCAGCCGGGCCTGTTCAACGGACGCGCCGGGCTGCTCGGCTACCTGGCGCTCACCGGACCGCGCGCCCACAGCGCGACCGGCGCGCGGGACGGCCGTGCCGTCCTGGACCGGCAGCGCCGGCTGCTGGCCCTGCACCAGATCTCCTACCTTGGCCAACTCGCCTTCCCCGGAGACCAGTTGCTACGCCTCTCGGCCGACCTGGCCACCGGTTCCGCCGGTGTGCTGCTGGCGCTGGGAACGGCGCTCGCCGGCACCCCCTTCCTCCCCTGGACCGGCCGGCCGGCCGACCGGCCGTCGGCCGCCGCCACCCCCTGCTGACCGGGCCCCCGGGCCCGCGACGCCACCGGGCGCAGCCGCGCCCCCACCGACTCCCGGCCACCGGCCGGGCGATACACACCGGTTAACGAAGGAGAACAGTCATGGCGATCCTCGACCTCCAGACCATGGACCTGCCCGAGACCGAGGCGACCCCGATCGACGACACCCTCGCCAGCACGAGCTCGCTCAGCGTGCTCAACTGCGGCACCAGCACGGTCAGCACGCTCATCTGTCTCTGACCTGCACCACCGCCCGCTGAGGGCGGACAGCACACCGAGCCGGCCGGGCCGCCACCACGGGCCCGGCCGGTCACCGGGCCGGAGCGGCGCCCCGCTGCTCCGGCCCGGTCCGCGTCCCCGGCCCGCGCCGGTCCGCCGCCCGACGGGCGCGCCGCCCGCGACCCCGAACCACCAGAGAGGTTCCCCGTGGCCGACCAGCTCCCTCGTACCGCCCGCCGCGCTCCGGGCCCGGTCCGGCTTCGCCGCGAACTGACCGCCGAGCCCGGCCGACTCGTCCTCGCCCTGCTGCTGGCCCTGGCCGCCACCGCCGCGGCCCTCGCGCTCCCGCTGCTCGTCCGCAACGTCATCACCGACTTCTCCGCCCACCGGCCGCTGGGCACCGACATCCTGCTGATGTGCGCGGCCGCCGTCGCGGGCGCCGTCGAACAGGCCGGCTCCGGCTTCCTGCTGGCCCGCATCGGCGAGCGGATGGCGTACCGGCTGCGCATCCGGCTCATGGAGCACGCGCTGCGGCTGCCGCTCACCGTCGTCCGGACCCAGGGCACCGGCGAGCTCGCCGCCCGGATCACCTCCGACGCCGCGCTGCTGCGGCAGGTCGTGGACGTGGCCACCCAACTTCCCCTGGCCGCCCTGACCGTGGTGTCGACGCTGGCCGTGATGGTGTGGATCGACTGGGTGCTCACGCTGGTCACGGTCGTGTCGCTGGCCGCGCTGACGGTCCTGCTGCTGCTGGTCCTCCGCCGGATGAAGGCCAATGTGACCGGCCAGCAGGTCGCGGTCGGCCAGATCGCCCAGCGCTTCACCTCCAGCCTGGAGGCGCTCACCACGATCAAGGCGTACCGGGCGGAGCCGGTGGCGGCCCGCACCCTCGCGGCGGACGCGGACGCCCTGCAGACCGTCTCGCTGGAGGGCGCCCGCCTCGGCGCCCTGATCCCGGCCCTGCTCACGCTCGGCAACCAGTTCGCGATGATCGCCGTGATCCTCACCGGCGGCGCCCGGCTGGCCTCCGGGGATCTCCAGGTGGCCGCCTTCGCCGCGTTCCTGCTGTACCTGCTGCAGACCATCCCGTCGGTCAGCACCCTGGCCACCGGCCTCGGGCGGCTGCAGGCCGGCCTGGCGGCCCGGGACCGCTGCAACGACCTGCTGCTGCTCCCGCAGGAGACCGACCACCGGGACGACGGACGGGCCGTCCCCACCCCTACTCCCGACGCCCCGTCGGTGGTCTTCCGCTCCGTCTCGTACACGCATGCCGGGGCCTGCGACGCCGCGCTGCGCGGCATCTCGTTCAGCACCGCCCGTACCGGGCTGACCGCCGTGGTGGGGCCGTCGGGCGCCGGCAAGAGCACCGCACTGTCACTGATCGACCGGTTCATCCGGCCGACCTCCGGCTCGATCACCGTGCTCGGCCACGACACCCGGCACTGGCCCCTGGACGCGCTGCGGGCCCGGATCGCCTACGTCGACCAGGCGTTCACCCTGCTGGAGGCCACCGCCCGGGAGAACCTCCAGCTCGGCCGCGCGACCAGCGCCACGGACGCGGAGCTCGCGGCCGCGCTGGACGCCGTCGGCCTCACCGAGGACATCGCCCGCCTGCCGCAGGGCCTCGACACCCTGCTGGGGCGGGAGTCGGACCTGTCCGGTGGCCAGCGCCAGCGGATGGCACTGGCCCGCGCCCTGCTCTCGGACGCCGACATCGTCCTCCTGGACGAGCCGACCAGCCAGCTGGACGGCCTCAACGAGCAGCGGTTCCGCGCGGTCGTGGAGGATCTCGCGGCCACCCGGGCGGTGATCGTGGTCGCCCATCGGCTGTCCACCGTCCAGCACGCCCACCACGTGATCATGATGAGCGGGGGCAGTGTCCTCGACGCGGGCGACCACCCCGCCCTGCTGGAACGCTGCACCCCGTACCGGGAACTGGTCGCCAGTCAGGCCACCGCGGCCCGCTGAGCCGGGTGCTCAGCGCGGGGGTGCGGGCAGGACGCCGGCCATCACCGCGGCCACGGCCGCACGGACGGCCCCCGCCCCGGGCGCGCCGTCGGTCCGCAGCGCAGCTGAGCGGAGGTCGCCGCGCGGCACGCCCGGCCCTCCGGGGGACGCTGTCCCTGCGGCCGGGCGGCGGCCCACCGTGCCCGTGGACCGCCGCCCCGCACCGCCCCGCGGTCCGGGGCCGGGGCCGAGCCGGTCAGGCCCGGCGGCCGAGGAGGACCGGGAGTTCCTTGCGACCGTTGGATATGAAGGACTCCAGCGGGCGCAGCTCGCCGGAGGGCACGGCGAGTGCGAGGTCGGGGAAGCGGTCGAACAGCGCGGTCAGGGCGATCCGGGCTTCCAGGCGGGCGAGTTCGGCGCCGAGGCAGAAGTGGGTGCCGTGTCCGAAGGAGAGGTGGTCACGGCGGGTGGCGCGGGTGAGGTCAAAGCGGTCGGCCGCCTCGCCGTGCAGGCCGGGGTCGCGGCCGGCGGCGGAGAAGTTGATGACGATCAGCTCACCCTTCGGGAGCGTCACGCCGGTCTCGGCGTCGTGCAGGTCCTCGGTGGCGAAGCGCGGGATGATGTTGGCGACCGGGGCCTGGTGGCGCAGGGTCTCCTCGATCGCGTCGGCCCAGGTGGCCCGGGAGTCCCGGACCAGGGCGAGCTGCTCGGGGTGGTCGACCAGGTTGACGACGGCGTGGTCGAGGAGGTTGACGGTGGTCTCGTGCCCGGCGCCGATCAGCAGCAGCAGGCTGTCGAGGAGTTCCTGTTCCGACAGGCCGGTGCCGGTCTCGTCGTCGTGGGCGCCGATCAGGGCGCTGGTGACGTCGTCGCCGAGGTCCTGCCGCTTGGCGGCGACCAGCTCGGTGAGCAGCCGGTAGACGGCCTGGCCGTTGGCGACGGCCTGCTCGGCGGTGACGTCGGTGTCGAAGAGGCTGCCGACGGTGTTGCGGAAGTCGTCGTGCATCGACTCGGGGACGCCGAGCAGGGTGTTGACGACCATCAGCGGCAGCACCCAGGTGTACCGGGCGTGCAGGTCGACCGGTTCGTCCCCGTCCGCGGCGGCGAGCCGGTCGATCAGGTCCGCGGCGATCTTCTCGATGGCCGGCGTGAGCAGGCGGACCCGGCGGGCACTGAACGCGGTGCCGATCAGGCGGCGCAGCCGGGTGTGCTCGGGCCCGTAGGCGGTCAGGGCGTTGCGGACGTCGATCCAGATCCGCAGCGGCCAGTCCTCGGCGACCTCGCCGTCGAGGTAGGCCGGCCAGTGCTGGTGGGCGTCCTTGGACACCCGCGGGTCGGTGAGCAGTCGCTTGATCAGGCCCGGGTCGGTCACGGACCAGGCCCGGACGCCGCCGGGCAGCTCCACCGGCGTCGCCGGGCCCTGGGCGCGGAGCAGGGCGGCCTCGCCGTGGAGGTCGGCGGCGGTGGTGTCGAGTCGGTACGGGCAGCGCTGAGTGTCCATCAGGAAGGCTCTCCGGAGGTCGGGTCGGTACTTGTTGATCAAGATCGGTCCGCCATGGAATGTACCCGTACCGTCCGGATCCGGGGCGGAGTTTTCCCGACTGCCCGGTACGGTCGGCGGACTTCCGCAGCGCCGGCCCGGTCCGGGGCCGGCCGGTCCCGGGGCCGAGCAGGGGGCGCTTCGGCCGACTCCGGAGAGTGCGGGGCCGTAACCCGGACGGGCTGTCGCGTCGGGACGGGCGGGGCTGGTCGCGCTAGCCTGAGGTGCCCGATTCGTCCGCTATGGGACGTTTCCATTCCTGCTGGAGGTGGCACGTGGGCGTTCCCGCGGCGCGGATCGTGTTCGACGAGGACGACCGGACGGCGGTCGCCGAAGCGGTGACGGAGATCCTGTCCACCGGGATGCTCACCCTCGGCCCCTGGACGGAGCGCTTCGAGCAGGCCTTCGCCGCCGAACACGGCGCCTCCCACGCCGTCGCGGTCTCCACCGGGACGGCCGCTCTCGAAGTGGTGCTGCGCACGCTCGGGGTGCGCGACCGCGACGTGGTGGTGCCGGCGGTCACCTTCTACGCCACCGCCGGGGCCGTCCTGCACGCGGGCGGCCGGCCCGTGCCGGCGGACGTCGAGGCGTCCACCTTCGCGCTCAGCGCGGCCACGGTGGAGGCGGCCCTGACCCCCTCGACGGCCGCCGTGGTGCTGGTGCACGTCGGCGGGCTGATCACGCCCGAGGTCGATGCCGTCCGCAGGCTCTGCGACGAGCGCGGGATCGCCCTGGTCGAGGACGCGGCGCACGCGCACGGAAGCAGCTTCGGCGGCCGTGCGGCCGGCACCTTCGGCCTGGCCGGCGCCTTCTCGTTCTACCCGACCAAGGTCGTCACCAGCGGCGAGGGCGGCATGATCCTCACCGAGTCGCCGGACCTGCGCGACGAGGCGCGGATCTACCGGGACCAGGGCAAGGGCTCGTTCGCCACCAACCACCACATCCGGTTCGGCGGATCCTGGCGGCTGAGCGAGCTGAACGCCGCCGTCGGCACCGTCCACCTGCGGCGGCTCAAGGAGTTCGTCGAGAGCCGCCGCCGGGTGGCCCGCCGGTACGACACCGCGCTGGCCGCCGTCGACGGTCTCCAGCCGCTCACCGAGCCCGACGGCTGCCGCGGCAACTACTACAAGTACGTCCTGCTGCTGCCGCCCGGCACGGACCGGGCCCGGTTCAAGCGCGAGGTGGCCGAGGACTTCGGCGTCCGGCTCGCCGGCGAGGTGTACGACCTGCCGCTCCACGAACAGCCCGTGCTCGCCCCCTACCGCGGCGGGCCGCTGCCGGTTGCCGAGGACGTGTGCGCCCGCCACGTCTGCCTGCCGGTGCACACCGACATGACCGAGGACGAGATCGACCAGGTGGTCGGGGCCGTCTCCCAGGTCCACCGCCGGCTGGCGGGCTGACCGGGCACACGCGGCTCGACCAGGGGCGGAACGGACCGGACCAAGGAGAAGGAATGCGCGTAGCAGTGACCGGAGGATGCGGGTTCATCGGCTCCCACGTGGTGGACCGGCTGCTGGAGGCCGGGCACGAGGTGCTCGCGGTCGACACCACGGAGCGGTACCTCAACCCGGGCGCCGAGCACGCCCGCGTCGACATCCTCGACCCGGCCGCGCTGACCTCCGTCCTGGACGGCAGCGAGGTGGTGTTCCACCTGGCCGCGATGGCCGACGTGGAACAGGTCAGCGCCGATCCCGTCCGGGCCGTGCGGCTCAACATCGACGGCACCGCGACCGTGCTGGAGGCGGCCCGCCGCTGCGGCCTGAGCCGCACCGTCCTGGCCAGCACCGTCTGGGTGTACGGCGCGGCCCTGGCCGAGGCGGACCTCGACGGGGACGAGCTCGACGAGCGCGTCCCCGTCGAGCTGGAGCGCAGCGGCCACCTCTACGTCGCCAGCAAGCTGGCGTCGGAGATGCTCGTCCACAGCTACCGCGAGCTCTACGGCAGCCACTTCACGATCCTGCGGTACGGGATTCCGTACGGCCCGCGGATGCGCGACGAGCTCGTCGTCGCCCGCTTCGTGCAGGCCGCCCTGACGGGTACGCCGATCACCATCGCGGGCGACGGCCGGCAGACCCGCAACTTCGTCTACGTCGAGGACCTCGCGGACGCGCACGTCCGGGCACTCTCCCCCGCGGCGCAGGACCAGACCCTCGCACTGGAGGGCTCCACCGCCATCTCCGTCCGGGAGATCGCCGACACCGTGGACCAGCTGCTCGGCCCGGTCACCATCGAACACATCCCGGCCCGGACCGCCGACTACCCGGGCCGCCGGATCTCCTCGGCCCGCGCCAAGCGGCTGCTCGGCTGGTCCCCGCGCACCAGCTTCACCGACGGCGTCAGCCGCTACGCCGACTGGTACCGGGCCCAGGAGCCGCCCGCCGCGCCGCCGGCGGCCGGCGACGGCGCGGCGGGCTGACCGGCCGGCCACCGGGGAACGCCGTGCCGCACGCGCTGCTCGTCTCCGGATCGCTCGGCCAGGGCCACGACGTGATGGCCCTGGCCTGCGCCGACTCCCTGCGCGCCCGGGGCTGGACCACCCGCACGGTCGACGCGATGGCCCTGCTCGGGCAGCGCGCCGGCCCGGCCGGCGAGGCCGTCTTCCGGCGCATGCTCGACCTGCCGGGCCTCTACGACGCCTTCCACTTCGCCGCGCTGCGCCCCGGCGCCCGCATCGCCCTGCTCGCCGACGGCGCGGCCGGACGGCGGCTGGTCCCCCGGTTGCGCCGCCTGCTCGACCAGGAGCAGCCCGACCTGGTGGTCTCCGTGTTCGCGACCGCCACCTCCGCGGTGAACCTGCTGCGCCGGGGCCGCCCGGGCATGCGCCATCTGGTGCTCTGCACGGACGTCACCCCGCACCGGCTGTGGGTGCAGGAGGAGACGGACCTGTTCCTGGTCACCTCGCAGGTCGCGGCCTGCGCCGTACGCCGCTACCGGCCGGACGCGCCGATCGCGGTGGTGCCCGCGCCGCTGCGCGAGGCCTTCTACCGGCCGCCCACCCGCGCCGCCGCCCGCGCCGAGCTGGGCATTCCCGAGGACGGGCGGTGCGTGCTGCTGATGTCGGGGTCGTGGGGGCTCGGTCCGCTCGCCCGCACGGCCGAGTCGCTGGCCGAGGCCGGCCCGCACGTCCTGGCCGTGGCCGGGCGCAACACCGGTCTGGAGGACCGGCTGCGCGCCGTCCAGGCCCGGCAGCCGCGGGTGCACGCCTTCGGCCACACCGAGCGCGTGCCCGCCCTGATGGCGGCCGCCGACCTGGTGGTGACCAGCTCCGGCGACACCTGCAGCGAGGCCCGCGCGCTGGGGCGGCGGCTGCTGCTGCTCGACGTGGTCCAGGGGCACGGTCGGGACAACCTCCAGCACGAGCTGGAGCTCGGCCACGCCGACGTGGTGTCCGCCCGCCCCCGGGAGGTGGTCCGCAGTGCCCTGGCCGCGCTCGGCCGCGAGACACCGGCCCCGTCCGCGGGAGCCTCACCGGACGCCTGGCGGTCGGCCTTCTCGGCCGTGCTCGCCCGGGTCGGTCTGGCGGGCGACGGCGGGTAGCCGCGGGCGGTCGGCGGCACGGGCCGCTACGGGCGGGCCGCCACCGGCGGCAGGCCGTGGTCGCGCAGCGGGCCGAGGGTCAGCCCGAGCTCCCGGCAGCGCTCCGCGACGGACGGCAGGGCGCCGAGGGCCGAGCGCCAGGCGCCGGGGGCCGAGGTGCAGTCCGAGTCGTGCAGCAGCAGGGTCGCGCCGCCCCGGAGGTCGGGCCACAGGGTCCGCCGGACGGACGCCGGGGTGGCGTCGGCGGTCCAGTCCCGGCCCCAGGCCGTCCACAGGACGGTCCGCAGGCCGAGGCGGCGGGCGGCGAGGGCCGGCCCGGTGGTCAGCACCCCGTACGGCGGCCGGTACCACAGCGGCCGCGCTCCGCAGGTGGCGGTGATCGCGTCGGTGGCGCGTCGCAGCTCCCGCAGGTCGCGCCCGGGCGCCGGGTACCACTGGGCGCGGTGGTACCAGCCGTGCAGGCCGACCTCGTGGCCGCGCGCGACCAGTTCGCGGCCGAGGCCGGGCGCGCGCTCCAGCATGCCGCCGAGCAGGAAGAAGGTGGCCCGGACGCCGAGCGCGTCGAGCGCGTCGAGGAATCTCGGGGTGCTGCGGGGGTCGGGCCCGTCGTCGAAGGTCAGCGCCACGTGCCCGGCGGCGCCGCGGCCCGCGACGGTCGGCGCCGCGTACCGGCGCACCATCGTCAGCCGGCTCGCGGCAGGGGCCAGGTGCAGCAGTTGCCCGCCCGCCACCGCCGCCGCGGCCCACCCGGCCGCGCGCGCCGGGCCCATCAGCCGAACCTGGCGGCCAGCTGCCGGAACAGCTCGGGTGCGGCCCCGTGCAACCGCGCGGGCATGGCGAGCCAGCTCGGCGCGAACAGCCGGTCCCGGTGGCCGGTCAGCGCCCGCAGGACGTCCTCGGCGATCCGCTCGGGCGACACCGGCCGCGGGCGCTCGCGGTGGAACGGGGTGCCGCGGCGGGCGAAGAACGGGGTGTCCACCGCGCCCGGCAGGATGATGCGCACCCCGACGCCGGTGCCGCGCAGCTCGTACCAGAGGCTCTCGGCGAACAGCGCCAGGCCCGCCTTGGCCGCCGCGTACGCGGCTTCGTCACCCACCCCGACCTGGCCGGCCATCGAGCCGAGCAGGACGATCCGCCCCCGCCGGCGCTCCAGCATGCCCGGCAGCAGCATCCGGGCCAGCCGCAGCGGGGCCGCCAGGTCGACCTCGACGATCCGGTCGAGCACGTCCGGCGGCATCTCGGCGAACGGCCCGCGCCAGCCGACGCCCGCGCTGGCGACCAGCGCGTCGACCCGGCCGGCCACGGCGACGGCCCGCTCGGCGAGGCGCTGCGCCCCGCCGTGAACGGCCAGGTCCTCGGCGAGGGCGTGGCCGCCGGTGCGGGCGGCGACCTCCGCCAGCCGGCGAGGGTCGGTACCGGACACCAGCGGGTACCAGCCGGCCCGCGCGAGCCTGACCGCCGTCGCCGCACCGATGCCCGAGGAGGCCCCGGTGATCAGGGCGACGGGACGCCGGCGGCCGTCGGCCGCCGGCCGGGGCCCTGGGGAGGGGGCCTGCGGAAGGTCGAGCGGGAGGTCGATCGGGGCCGGCGGTCGCGCACTGTTGTCGTCCATGCTCACCTGTCCGCTGAATGGGGGACGGACGCGGCGGAGGCAGGCGGCGCCTCCCCGTCGGTCCGGTCGGCCGGGGGGTCGGCCTGCGGTCCTTCGTACTCCTGCGGCGCCGCCTCGACCTCACCGAACCGGGCGAGGAGGAACGTGCCGCCGACCGCGATCGCGAAGCCGGCCACCGCCGACCAGGCGAACCCGGGACGGGCCCGGTCACCCAGCGCCAGCGCGCCCACCACGGCGGGCCCGAAGGTCTCGGCGACCGTTCCCGCGGCGGTCGCGGCGGTCACCGTCCCCCGCTGCAGGGCGAGCGCGTAGGCAAGGTAGCCGCCGAGCCCGCCCAGGGCGAGCGCGTACGCGGCCGGGTCGGTCAGCAGCGACACCGGATCGGCGGCGTCGATGACCCGGACGGCGAGGCTGGTGATGCCGAAGCCGACACCCGCCAGCAGGCCCAGGGCCGCCGCCACCGCGTTCCCGCCCCGGCGGGCCAGCACGACGGTGAGCAGCAGCATCAGCGCCGTGGCGGCGAGCAGGGCGACGTGGAAGGCCGTGCCGGCGTACTCGCGGCCCTCCCGTCCGGAGCCGACCGCGACCAGTGTCAGGCCGACGACCACGGCGAGGATCGCGGCGACGTCGGTGCGGCGCAGCCGGGCGCCGAGCAGCCACACCGCGGCCACGGCCGTGATGGCCAGGCTGGCGTTGGTCACCGCCTGGACCGCGAACAGCGGCAGGCTTCGCAGCGCGACGATGCTCAGGGCGAACCCGGCGACGTCCAGGCCCGTCCCGAGCAGGAACTGCCAGGAACGGGCCAGGGCCGCCAGCAGGCCCAGGCGCACCCCGTCGGCCCGGGGCGCCGCCCGGGCCCCGCGCGCCTGGAAGACGCACGCGAAGCCGAAGCAGACGGTCGCGACGAGCGCGGTGGTGAGACCGAGCAGCATGGTTCCGGACGCCCTTCGCGGATCGTGTGCGGAGACCGGCCGGCATCCCGGTCGTGCCGCACGGCCCGGCCGCCCGTACCGCCGGCGGCATTCACCACCAGTCTGGGCCCGCTGCTGCCGCGCCGCAGCCGCCGGAGCCGGGTGCGGGAGCCGTCCGCCGGTGCCGGGCGCGCCCGGCGCCGGCGGTCGGGCGGGTGGCCCGGCCGCGGGGAGGCATCCCGGATCCGGCGTCCCGGGCCCGCCCGCCGAACGGGTTCCGGCGGTACGGCTGCGGCCGGGGTCGAGGTCCTGTCCGACCGGTCCTGAGGCACCCGCTCACCGTTCGGCGTGCGTCGTCCGCCGTTCCTTCAGGAGGGCGGCGATCCGCAGGCACCAGTCCCGGTGCTCCCGTTCGAAGGACAGGCCGCGCAGGCAGGTCAGGTAGCCGCCGATCCGCTCGCCGCGGAGCAGGAACTCGTCCTCGTCCTCGTCGCCGCGCAGCTGCCGCAGCAGGTTCCCGAGCAGCTCGATCTTGGCGTCGGCGGCGGCCGCCCGCTCCTCCAGCTGGGCGATCACCGGTTCGGTGCCGATGCGGTCGGCGCTCTGGACCTTGACGAGCAGGTCGTCGCGGATGAACGAGGGCTTCGACGCGGCCGAGGCGAACGCCTCCAGCTCGGCGCGGCCGGCCTCGGTGACCTGGAACAGGCGCTTGTTGGGCCGGGACTCCTGCACCACCTCGCGGCCCGCGACCAGCCCTTCCCGCTCCAGCCTGGCCAGTTCGGCGTAGAGCTGCTGCGGCAGGGCGTGCCAGAAGTTGGCGACGCCGATGTCGAACGCCTTCGCCAACTGGTAGCCGCTGAACTCGCCGTCCAGCAGTGCCGCCAGCACCGCGTGCCGCAAGGCCATCGCAGCTGCCCCTTCCCTTTCCTCGTCTACCACTGCATCATACTCAAGAAAATAACTAGTCAGATTCTTGAGTATGAGGAGGGGCCACCCGCCATGGAGACCGCCGCACGCTTCCGCGCCGCCGTCGAGAAGCGCGATCTCACCGCCCTGGACGAGCTGTTCACCGAGGACATCCGCCTCTACAGCCCGGTGAAGTTCCGCCCCTTCGAGGGCAAGCCCATGGTGCTGGGGCTCTTCGGCGTCCTGCTGCGCACCTTCGACGACCTCCGCTACGTCGGGCACTTCGAGGGCGTGACCGAGACCGGCACCGACGGGCGGGAGGCCCCGTCGGTGGTCCTGCCGTTCCGGGCCACCGTGCGCGGCGTGCAGATCCACGGCATCGACCTGCTCCAGTTCGACGAGAGCGGCCGGGTCGAGGAGTTCACCGTGATGGTCCGCCCCCAGTCCGCCGTGCACGCACTCGGTCAGGCCGTCCTCGAAGGTCTGGTGGCCGACGGCCTCGTCCCCGCACCCACCGACGGGTAGCGCCCGCCGACCGGTCCGGCGCACGAGCGGCGCTACACCGCCCTGCGGTAGAACCACACGCCGAGCGGTGCGAACACCGCGATGATCCCGAAGTCCCAGGCGAGTGCCTGCCAGACCACGCTGGTGGCCGGCCCGCCCAGGACCAGCACCCGGACGGCCTCGGCGGTCATCGAGACCGGCTGGTGGTTGGCGAAGGCCTGAAGCCAGCCGGGCATGGTCGCGACCGGCACGAAGGCCGAGGAGGCGAAGACCAGCGGCGCGAGGACGGGGAAGGCGGCGGCCTGCGCGGTCTCCGGGTCCCCGACGGCCATCCCCACCACGGCGAAGATCCACGACATCGCGAAGCCGAACGCCAGCACCAGCAGCACTCCACCCAGGAACGCGGGCACCCCCGCGTGGATCCGGAAACCCAGGGCGAAGCCGACCCCGGTCATCAGCGTCACCACGAAGACGTTCCGGGCGAGGTCCGCCATGGTGCGTCCGGAGAGCACCGCCGAACGCGCCATCGGCAGCGAGCGGAACCGTTCCATCAGGCCGGTCTGCATGTCGGTCGCCAGGCCGATCGCCGTGTTCATCGACCCGAAGACGGCGGTCTGCACGAAGATGCCGGGGATCAGGAAGTCGACGTAGGAGACGCCGGGCGGCAGGGCCGGGCCGACCACCCCGCCGAAGACGTACCGGAACATCAGCACGAAGACCAGCGGCTGGATGGTGGAGAAGATCAGCAGCCGCGGGACGCGGCGCAGCGCGATCAGGTTGCGCCAGGCCACCGCGAGGCCGTCGCGGACGGGTGCGGCGATCCGGGTGCCGAGCTGCCCGGCGTCGGTGACGGTCATCGTGCGCCTCCGGGGTCGTCGGGTCCGCCGGCCGGACCGGTGCGGGTGCGGTGCCCGGTCAGGGCCAGGAAGACGTCGTCGAGGCTGGATTCGCGGACGGTGACGGTGCGCGGCACGAGGTCGGCCGCGTCCAGCGAGTGCAGGACGTCGAGCAGCAGCCGGGACCCGTCCCGGGAGGCCAGCCGGAGCAGGGCTCCCTCCCGTTCGGCGGGCTCGGCGAGGCTCCCGGCGATGACGGCGGCCGCCCGCCCGGCCCGGGCCTCGTCGCCCATGCCCAGCTCGATCACGGTGTTCCCCAGGCGCGCCTTGAGGACGGCGGGGGTGTCGTCGGCGATGATCCGGCCGTCGTTCACCACCACGACCCGGGCCGCGAGCCGGTCCGCCTCCTCCAGGTACTGGGTGGTGAGCAGGACGGTCGTTCCGTGGCCGGCCAGCTCGCGGATCAGCTCCCACAGGGCCGTCCGGCTCTGCGGGTCCAGGCCGGTGGTCGGCTCGTCGAGGAAGAGCACGGGTGGCTCCGGGACGAGGGCGGCGGCGATGTCCAGCCGTCGCCGCATACCGCCGGAGTACGTCCGCACGGGGCGGTCGCCGGCCGCCGCGAGGTCGAACCGGTCCAGGAGTTCGCCCGCGCGGGGCCGGGTCCGGCCCGCGGGCAGCTGGGTGAGTCGGCCGATCAGCCGCAGGTTCTCCCGGCCGGTCAGGTTGGGGTCCACGGCCGCGTACTGTCCGGCCAGCCCGATCAGCCGGCGGACCGTGGCGGCTTCCCGGACCACGTCGTGCCCGAGGACGGCCGCGTGGCCGCCGCTCGGGCGCAGGATCGTGGTGAGGATGCGGATCGCCGTGGTCTTTCCCGCGCCGTTCGGCCCGAGCAGCCCGAAGATCGTCCCCGGCCGGACCTCGAAGTCCACCCCTTCCAGGGCGGTCACGGACCCGAACCGCTTGCTGAGACCGACGACGCTGATGGCTGCCTGTCCCATCCGCTGCCCTCACTTGTCCTCGCTCGACGTGACGGTTGGCCGCCCGGCCGGGCGGGCCGGGCCGAGCCGGGACCCCTTCCATCGTCCTCCGATCTAAGCTGTCCGCATGCCTACGCGTGCCCCACTCGACGGGACGGCGGCCGACGGGTCCGCACCGCACGCCGCCGGTCTGGCGGAGATCGAACACCTGCTGGCCGGACGGGGTGTCGCGGTGCTGAGCGGCGCCGGGCTCTCCACCGAGTCGGGCATTCCCGACTACCGAGGTGCCACCGGCAGCCTCCGGCGGCACACCCCGATGACGTACCAGGAGTTCGTCGCGAGCGAGGAGGGCCGGCGCCGCTACTGGGCGCGCAGCCACGCGGGCTGGCAGGCGATCGCCCGGGCCGAACCCAACGCCGGGCACCGGGCCGTCGAGGCGCTGCGCCGGTCCGGCCACGTGTCGGCCGTGATCACCCAGAACGTGGACGGCCTGCACCGCGCGGCCGGCACGGTCGACGCCGTGGAGCTGCACGGCGGCCTCGACCGGGTGATCTGCCTGGAGTGCCGGCGCATCAGCTCGCGCGCCGAGCTCGACCGGCGCCTGCACGCCCTGAACGGCGCCTTCCGGGACACCGGCGCGCGGGTCAACCCGGACGGGGACGTCGAGCTGCCGGCCGCGCTGGTGGAGACGTTCCGCATCGCACCGTGCGAGGCCTGCGGCGCCGTCCTCAAACCCGACGTGGTCTTCTTCGGCGAGAGCGTGCCCAAGCCCCGTGTCCAGCAGTGCTACGACCTGGTCGACGCCGCCCGTGCGCTGCTGGTCCTCGGGTCGTCGCTGACGGTCATGTCGGGTCTGCGCTTCGTGCGGCACGCGGCACGAGCCGGCAAACCGGTCGCCATCGTCAACCAGGGCGCGACCCGCGGGGACGAGTTCGCGGCGGCCCGGGTCGCCCTGCCCCTCGGAGCGGCGCTCACGTCCCTCGCGGAACGGCTCGGAGGCGAGGCGTCGACGCCCTGACCGCCACCGTCGCCGGGCGGGGTGCTCTGGGCCGGCCGGGCGGATCCTGTCGCGCGCGGGCGTCGCCGTCCGGGGGCGGGCACGCACCTCGTGCTCTGCTGGGAAACCCAGCCCGGTTGTCCCCGTAAGGAGTGACCTTGCCCCGCTCGACCCGCCTGCCCCGTCTCGCCGGTTCCCTCGGCGCCGTCTCCCTCGCCCTGACCCTGCTGGCCGCGACCCCGACGGCGGCCGTCGCCCCGCCGCTGTCGGACCCTCACATCCTGGTGCACTTCGATCTGGCCGCGGGGCAGATGCCCGAGAACATCACTCTGGAACCGGACGGATCCGCGGACCTGACCCTGATCGGCAGCAGACAGATCGCCCACGTCTCCCCGCAGGGCGCGGTCCGGATCCTGGCCACGCTGCCCGCCCCGGCCGGGTCGACCACCCCGATCGTGGGGTTCCCCGCGCTCACCGGCATCGTCCGGGCCGACGACGGCACCCTCTACTTCAGCTACAACACCGGTACGGCGGACCTCACCGGCATCTGGCGTCTGACGCCGGGCGGCGCGCCGCAGCTGATCGTCCCGCTGCCCGTCGACGGCCTCGCCAACGGGCTGGGCCTCGACGAGCACGCCGGCGTCCTGTACTCCGCCGACTCCGCCCTCGGGGTGGTCCACCGCATCCCACTGCACGGCGGCCCCGTGACCGTCTGGGCGAGCGGGCCCGAGCTGCGGCCCGTGAGCCTCATCGGCGCCAACGGGCTCAAACTCCACCACGGCGCCGTCTGGGTGAGCAACTCCGACCAGGGCACCCTGCTGCGAATCCCCGTCTGCGAGGACGGGTCGGCGGCGCCGACCGAGATCCGCGCGGGCGCGCTGGTCGGCATCGACGACTTCGCCTTCGTCGGGCACGGCGACACCGTCCTCGCCGCGCTCAACCCCACCAGCGAGGTCGCCCACGTGACCCCCGACGGCGCGCACACCACCGTCCTGACGCGGGGAGACGGACTCTCCAACCCGACGGCGGTGGCGCTGCGCGGCCACACCGTCTACGTGACCAGCGCGGCCTTCACCACGGCTCAGGACCCCAACCTGCTGCTCGCCCGCCTCGACCGCCCGAAGCACTGACAGAAGCACCGACAGAAGCGCTCACCGACGGCACCGAGGCGCGTGCCGATCCGCGCCGCGGCGGTATCGGCACGTCGCCGCGTCGTGGGCGTGGGCCCCTACCCCGCTGCGACCGGCCGGTAGGTGCACACGTTCACGCCGGTGCCGCTGGTGACGGTCGAGACCAGTTCGAGCGTGCGCAGCGCGCCGTCGTCGGGGAAGATCTTCTTCCCGCCGCCGAGCAGCACCGGCATGACGATGAGCCGGAGTTCGTCGACCAGGCCCTCGCTCAGCAGCGTGCGGGCGAGGGTGGGGCTCCCCATGACCAACAGGTCGCCGCCGGCGGTCTCCCGCAGCTCCCCGATCCGGGCGACGGCCTTGTCACCGGGGACGAGGGTGGTGTTCTCCCACGTCAGCGCCGTGTCGCCGAGCGTCCCGGAGACGACGTACTTCGGGATGGCGTTCATCCGGTCGGCGAACGGATCGCCGGCCCGCTCCGGCCATGCCGCGGCCATCGTCTGCCAGGTACGGCGTCCGAACAGCAGCGCCTGCGCCTTGCCCAGGGCCTCGTCGAACGCGCCGCCCACCACCTCCGGATCGAAGAAGGGGTGGGACCACCCACCGTGGGCGAAGCCGCCGTCGGTGTCCTCCTCGGGACCGCCCGGTGCCTGCACGACACCGTCCAGGCTCATGAACTCGCTGATCACGATACGCACGGGACTCGCTCCTCGTTCTCGCTCCAGGGGTGACGGCGATGAGGACTGCCGCGCTCCCGCAGTGGTGATGTGGAGAACATAGAGCCCGGCACCGACAGAACCGGTGAACGTCGGCCGCCGACACCGCAACTGACGGGTCGGTGGACGCGCCCCCGCTCCCGGTCAGGCGGTCGGCCCGCCGAACAGGCTCCGTTCGACGTGCTGGGTGTCGGCGTACTCCCGCACCGAGGTGATCGCCCCGTCCCGGACGGTGAAGACGCCCAGGCAGCTGTTGTCGTACACCCGGCCGCTCGCCGCCACCCCCGTGGAGGTCCACTCCGCGACGACCTGCTCCCCGTCGGCGATGACCCGGGTGAGCGTCACGCGGGGAGCGCCGCCGGGGGCGAACAGACCGGCGGCGCCGCCGAGGAAGTCCTGGATGATGGTGTCGCGGCCGCGGTACACGCCGCTCAGCGGCAGATCGCCCGGGTACGTCCAGGTGGCGTCCTCGGCGAAGCTCGCGGCCATGGCCACGAGGTCCCCATCGGCGACGGCCGTCACGTAGCGGACCACCACGGTGCGGGGGTCGGTCTCGGGCTCGGTCCTGGTGTCGGTCATCGGAGTGCTCCCTCGTCGTCGGTGGTCGGCAGGTGGCCCTCGGTGTGCTCTCTCCCCCGCCGACCACCAGCAAAGCCCCGCACCGGGGTGACGGGCCAACAGCCGGATGCCGATGGCCACAACCGACGGTTGTGAGCGGGGATCCGGATACCCTCGCCGGCCGACACGGCCGGGCCGGGAGGCCGCGTCCCGGGCCACGACGGACCCCGGGAACCGGGCGGGTCCGCCGCGTGCGGACCTCGGCGCTGGCGCTGAGGCGGCCCGGGCAGGCAAGGTAGTGCTCATGTCCGAACGCCGCGACCGCCGTCGCCTGCACGCCCGAGCCCGCGCCCTCGGGGTTTCCGTCGAGCGCGTCCCCCGCCGCGGCACACCCAAGGGCCGCCGGACCAGGCCCTTCGCCGGACCCCTCGCCGGGCCGCTCGCCGGGCCGCTCGCCGGGCTTCCGGGGGACGCACCGCTCTGGCCGCGCACCGAGGCGCCGGACCGGGACGTGCTGGTCGAGACCCCGGCGGTGTCCCGGCCTCGGGCCGTGGCCTGCTGCGAGGTGGTGCTCACCCGGGAGGTCATGGACGGCGGAACGGTGGTCATGCTCAGCTCCCACACCGCCCTGTGCCCGGTCTGGTCCGTGCAGCGGTAGGAGGGTCACGCCACCGGGGCCCCGGGGGCGCCTTGCCGTCGGAGCCCCGATCCGTCGGCGAAGTGTTCGCAGGACGGCCTGCCGGACGGACTCCGCCGCACCGGGCGGTCGCGCTGTCACTCCCGTGGGCCAGAATGCCGCCATGACGATCACAGGGGGCAGGTCCACGCTGGAGCAGCTGGGTGAGCTGCTCGGGGAGCCGGTGTGGCGCGGCTGGGCCCGGCCGGCCATCTGGGAGGCCAGTGAACGGCATCTCGGCCGACGGCTTCCGGTGGACTGCAAGGAGTTCCTCGACCTGTACGGCCCCGGCGTGGTCGACGGCTATCTCACGATCGACCGCCCGCTGGACGCCACCGGGACCGCGATGGAGCGCCACTGGGGGCCGGCTCCCGAGCTCCCGTCCTGGTACGCCGAAATCGCCGACCAGCCATGGGAGTTCGACGAATCGGACGTCAAGGCCGGCGCCCTGCTGATGTGGGGCGGCAACGAGGAGGGCGGCCGGTACTTCTTCCGCGCGGTCGAGGAGGACCCCTCGCAGTGGCGGATCGTCGTCAACAGCGAGCAGGGCGAGTGGTTCGAGACGGCCGGCACGTTCACCGAGTTCCTGCTGCGCTGCTTCCTGCGGGTCGACCGCCCCGCCTTCATGCACCGCGGCTGGCCGGGAGCCGACGCCCGCTACGAGCCGCACGCGTGACCCGGCGCCGCACCGCACCGCGCACCCCGCCGGGCCGAACCCGGGGCGGGAGCACGAAGCCCGGCGCGGCGGTCCTGGCGCGGCGATCACGACCGCAGGACCCGCACCATGACCGACACCGGTAGCGACAGCAACGGCGACGGCAGCAGCTGGGACGGCGGCTGGGACCCCGACCGGCAGACCCCGAACAGCCGGCCGCGCCGCGGCCCGGGCCCGATGCAGCTGCCGTCGAGCCGAGGCGGTCGGCTGTTCCTGGCGGCCCTGGTGGTCCTGCTGCCCGTCACCGCGCTCGCCTTCGCCTGATCCGCGCCCGGCCGTACGGGCGGCAGGCGCCGCGCATGCGGGGAGTGCCCACCGGCATGCCGTGCGTGGCCGGAACCGGCCTGGCGGACCGGTGCGGCAGGGGTGGGCGGTGAGGGTGCTCACACGCCTCCCAGGGCCTACGACCGCCGGTAGTTGATCGTCCGGGTCGGGCCGACGAGGATCCGTGCCGCCGCCGGCCGCGATCATGGGAGCGGGCCCGGTCTGCGGGTGCCACCGGGGTGCAGGGCCCATCAGACCTCGAAATTTTGACCGAAATGCCCGTTTTCTTAAGGTTTAGATCGCCGCTGATGCGCCTCGGGGCGATCTCCCGAGCCGGGCGAAAATCGATGTTTACTACGACCGCCCGTCGTAACAGGGCCTCTTGGCCGCGGGCGACGTCGCCGCTAACAATGGCGAAGTCGTCAGACGCCGCAGCAACCTGTCAGGCCGCGGCGCCCGTTCAGGCCCTCGCTCCATGAGGTGCCCCACGCCCCGCTCCACCCCTCGGCCGCCATCCGGCCGACGGTCACGGGTGGCCGGGAGCGTAGCCAACCGATTGAGGCAATTTCTTCATGCGAATGTTCTCCACCCGTCTGCGCGCCTCGGCCGCGCTGCTCGCGTCCGCCGCCGGTGTCGCAGCCCTCGGCAGCGTCGTCGTCCCCACCGTCGCCTCCGCCGCCACCCCCGCCTACTCGCCCGCCTCGGTGCAGGCGATCGCCGCGCAGATCGTGCCCGCCAACCAGCTGGCGTCGTTCAACCAGATCGTCGCGCACGAGAGCAGCTGGAACGTCACGGCCACCAACGCCTCCTCCGGCGCCTACGGCCTGGTGCAGGCCCTGCCCGCCTCCAAGATGGCCTCGGCCGGCGCGGACTGGAAGACCAACCCCGCGACCCAGATCAAGTGGGGCCTGAACTACATGAACGAGCGCTACGGCAGCCCGAACGCCGCCTGGGCGTTCTGGCAGACCCACCACTGGTACTGATCGGACCGCCACGACGGCACGGATCGGCCCCGACCACCGGGCCGTGGTGCCGCCGAGGTCCGACCGCCGGGCCGTTGACCGCCACGACGGGCGGAGTCTCCCCGGCAGCCGGAAGGGCCCGGTGTGCGAAAGCGCGCCGGGCCCTTCCGGCGTTCGCGATCACCGGCCGAGGTTGCCCCCGCCACACATGAGTGATTGACTACTCACACACCGGCGAGTGAGCGGTCAACCACTCACCCGACGGCACGGACCCCTCCGTCAGAAGGAGACCACCATGCCCCGCCACGCCACGCCCGCCACCATTGACGAGGCCGCGCCCGTCGTCGTGCGGCTCTCCACCACCGTCGACGCCCCGCTCGCCCGTGTCTGGGCGCTGCACACCAACGTCGACGCGTGGCCGATCTGGCACCCGGACGTCGAGAAGGCCGAGCTCGCAGGGCCGCTGTCGCCGGGCTCCTCGTTCCGCTGGCTGACCCACGGCCTCGACATCACCTCCACCGTCCTCGAACTGGTGCCGTACCGGCGGATCGTCTGGGGCGGGCCCGCGCAGGGCATCGACGGTATCCACGTGTGGACCTTCGAGGAGGTCGACGGAGCCGTCCGGGTGCACACCGAGGAGTCCTGGAGCGGCGCCCCGGTCGAGGACCAGGCCGAACGGCTCCGGGCAGCCCTCCACTCCTCCCTGGAGCGGTGGCTGCAGTACCTCGGGGCAACGGCCGAGCGCCGGCCGTAGCCCGCCCGCGGGCGGGCTGGGCCACGTGATCCGACAGCGAGCTCACCGCACCCCTCGCCATCCGGAACCACACCGGCGCCGCGGCGTACATCCACGCGACGCCGGACTGCACCGGGCCTTCCCACGCCGCCCCGTCGGGGTCGCCATCGGCGCCGCCGTCCACGAACCGCTGCTGATACCGCCGCTGGCCGCCAGCGCCGCCCTCATCCACAGTGTCCCCGCCCTGCCGCTGGCCCAGCCACGAAGCGTGATCGGCGGGCACCTGCTCTGCGCGGCGGTCGGACTCGGCGTCCATGCCGCCCTCGGCAGCTCCCTGTGGAGCGCCGCCATCGCCGCCGGCCTGGCCCTGGGGACGACGATGCTCGCCCGCACCCCCCACTCCCCCGCCTGTGACACCGCCGTCATCGCCGTCCTCCAGGGACCGCCGCCGGCCCGCTTCCTGAGCACCCTCGCCGTTGCGGCCGTCCTGCTGGTACTGGCCGGCTGCGCCGCCGCCAGGCTGCGCCGCGCCGCCACGCCGTACCCGTCCTACTGGTGGTGACGGCGGCGCCGGCCCCGGCGAGGTGTCCTACCCCGCCCGCCACCCGGCTCCGGGCCGGTCCGGTCGGTCCGGCGCCGCCACGATCGGCGCCCGAGGGGTCGGCGCCTCCGAGCTCGCGGGATCGTCCCGGGGCCGGTCGTAGCAGGGCCAGGAGCACACGCCGTACGGTGTCCACGGCACCGTCCGGCCGCAACCGGTGCACGTCATCATCGGGACTGCGGACGGCTCGGACATCGCCACCACTCCCAGGATCGTCGCTCGCCTCCTACCACCGTACGACTCCCCCGGCCCGGGCCCGGACGCCGTCCACCGCGGGCCCGGGCCGCCCCGGGGACGTCCTGAGGCGCCGTCACCGACGGTCACCTCTCCCCGGCCGTGAGCCCGGCCACTGCCACCGCCCGTGACCGGTGGGGCCGAGTCCGGGCCGGTGCGGCCCGTGGTGCGGAGGTCGAGCAGGAACTGCCGGCGCCGGAGGCCTCGTCCGGGAGGTCAGCCCGTCAGCGCCAACTCGGCGACCACCGCACGGTGGTCGGAGCCGTGCACGGTGTGCTCTGAGACGTCGACGGCGGTCAGGGCGTCGCCGTGCAGCACATGGTCGATCTGGATCACCGGCGGCAGGTAGGGGAAGTCGGCGTTGTGCTCCGGCCAGGTCGGCGACCCGCCCCGGCCCAGCTCCGCGTGGGTGTCGGTCAGGCCGGTGTCGAGCAGCGAGCGCATCGGCGCGTGGTCGAGGGTGGCGTTGAAGTCGCCCAGGAGCACCGAGTTGCGGGTGTCGGCGCGCGCCGCGGCCTTCAACCCGTCGAAGCCGCGGGCCCACTTGCGGGCGTCGCCGAGCGGGTAGTAGGTGTGGACGGCCACCACCCGCACCTTGTGCCCCGCCACGGCCACCTCCGCACCCACCTGCGCCCGCGTCACCGCCGGGTCCGAGCTGTCGAGCCGGGTCAGCGGCAGCCGCGAGAACAGCGCGGTGTCGTTGTTGTTCGGCTGCTCGCGGTACGGCATCAGCTCGCCCATCCCGGCCTCGTCGAGGCGGCGCGCGGCGCCGGGGCTGAGCTCCTCCACGGCGAGCACGTCCACGCGCTGCTCGCGCACCAGCCGGACCAGCGCGGCCGCATCGACCTGTCCCAGGTAGGAGTTGCTGGTGGCGACCCGCAGCCTCGGCACGTCGGCCGCCACCGAGGTGCCGTCCGGCACGAAGCGCGGTACCACCAGGGCCAGCTGGACCACCGCCAGCAGGCCGGCCACGGCGGCCGTACGCCACGAGCGCAGCACCAGCAGCGCGGCCAGTGCCACCAGGGTGACCGGAACCGCGTAGGGCATCGTCGACATCGGCATCGCCAGCACCGTGCCGTCGTCCCACCCGCCGAGCCTCGTCAGGAGCAGTCCCGCCGGGCCGACCAGCGCGAGGCAGCAGACGACCACCGCCGCCGTGCGCAGCGTGCGGTGGCGGCGCCGCCGGGTCGGCGGGTCGTTCTCCGTCACCGCTGCCGTCACCACGTCGACCATGCCCGCTCCCCCGCATCCCACCCGCGTTGCACCGTACGCCGGTGATCATCCACCGTCGCCTCCGGCTGGAGACGCCGCCCGCCCGCCGCCGGTTCCACCGGAGCCCGGGGGTGCGGGCTACGCCAGGGCGCGGCGCATCACCAGCCGGGGCCACCGGTCGAGGCCGTGGGCCGCCTCCCGTCCGCAGATCTCCCGCAGGCCCGGGCCGAGCGCGGAGTCGCCGAGCGGGTGGAACCCGCAGCGCGCGTAGTAGGGCGCGTTCCACGGGACGTCGGTGAACGTGGTGAGGGTCAGGGCGGGGACGCCCTCGTGCGCGGCGCGGTCGGCGAGGTGGTCCATGAGCGAGCGGCCGATGCCGCGGCGGGCGCTGTCGGGGTGGACCGACACCTGTTCGACGTGGAGGTTGCCGTCGACGCGGTCGGCGAGGAGGTAGGCCACCGGCACGTCTGCCGCGTCCGCGGCGACCCAGGCCAGGCCGGCCCGCCGGTAGCGGGCGAGCTCGTCGAGCGGGAACGGCTCGTCGTCGGCGATCTCGGGCATGCCGACCTCGCGGAAGCACTGCCCGGCGGCTCGCTCGATGTCCTGGAGGAGGGGCAGTTCGTCGGTGCGGACGGCGCGGATGGACATGGGGCTCATTGTCTCCTCCCGGCCGCCCTGGGTCCCCTGCTTTTTCGTCCGTCACGGCCGGGCGGGGGGTAGTGCCCGGGCGTGGCGCGGACGGGTGGGGCGCCCTGCGGGGGAGAGTGTTGCCCGGTCGACGGTTTCGGTGGCTCGTGGAAGGTGGCGGGGATGGACACGTCCGAGGTGGCGGCGCAGCTCGCCGATCCCGTCGCGCGACGGCTGCTGGCCTCCTGCCGGCTGATGCGGCTGGCGTACACGGGTCGGGACGGCGCGCCGCGGGTCGTCCCGATCGGGTACAGCTGGACGGGTACGCGGTTCGTGGTGTGCACGGTCCCGGGGTCGGCGAAGGTGGCGGCGCTGGGCGCGGATCCGCGGGTGGCGCTGACCATCGACACCGACGCCTTCCCGCCGAACGTGCTGATGGTGCGGGGCACCGCCTCCCTGGAGACCGTCGAGGGCGTGCCGCAGGAGTTCCTGGACGCCAGTCGGCGTTACCTGGATCCCGCGGTGTTCCCGGCCTGGGAGGCCGAGGTGCGCCGGCTGTACGAGACCATGACCCGGATCACCGTCACCCCCACCTGGGCGAAGGTCCTCGACTTCGAGACCCGTATCCCCTCCGCCGTACAGGAGTTGGCCGACCGCAAGCGGTAGGCGGGTGGGCGCGGGGCGCATGGCCGCCCTCCCCTCCTGCCCGTTCATCCGCGGCCGCACCCGGCGCCCCTGCCCGCCGCGCCGCAGACGGGCTGCGGCCGCCCGGTGGTGCATGCTCGCGTCATGACTGATCTCCTTGCGACCTCGGCCGACGGCACCCTCGTCACCGCGCTGGACGGCGGCACCGGGCCGGCACTGCTGCTCGTCCACGGCGGCGGCGAGGACGCCGGCTCGTGGGACGGCGTGACCGAGTCACTGGTCGAGGACTTCCGCGTCGTCAGGATCAACCGGCGGATCTACGCCGAGGGCGCGCCGACCCCGGGGGTGGGGCACTCGTGCGCGGTCGAGGCCGCCGACATCCTGGCGGTCGCCGGCCTCCTCGGGCAGCCGGCCTACCTGATCGGGCACTCCTCGGGTGCCATCGCCGCCATCGAGGCCGCCCTGGTAGCGCCCTCGGCGTTCGTCGGCCTGTTCCTGTACGAGCCACCGGTGCCGTCCAGGTCGCCGGTCGGCGGTCCGGCCGCCGTACGGGCAGCCGCCGCGCTGGCCTCGGGCGACCCGACCGGCGCGGTGCGCATCCAGCTCCGCGACATCGTCGGGTTGCCGGCCGCGCACGTGGAGGCCCTGATCCGGGATCCCGACACGCGGCGCCTGCTCACGCTGCGGGCTGCGGCGCAGGCGGCGGACGTCCGGGCGCTCGACGCGTTGGGCGTCGGCACCGACCGCTTCACCGCCCTCCGCCTGCCGGCGACCCTGCTGGAGGGCGGGCAGAGCCCGTCCCACCTGCGGGAACGGCTCGCCGATCTCGCCGCCGCCCTGCCGAACGCCCGGGTGGTCACGCTGCCCGGATGCGGGCACACCGCGCACCGCTCCGCGCCGCGGACCGTGGCCCGGACGATCCGGGAGGCCGTCGAAGCCGTCCTGGGCCGGGCTCCCGGCGGGTCGGGCGGCGCAGTTCAGGAGGTGTCGCCGGCCCAGTCCCAGCGCCTCGGGTCGGTGGGCCGCGGCGCGTAGTGGGCCCGGCCGCCCGGACCGTGGGCGCCGATCTCGGTCGGCAGGGCGGCGCCGGTGCGGAGCTGTTCGTCGCTCCAGTCGGTGACGTCCAGCAGGAGCCCGTCCAGCGGGCCTGCCACCAGCTCGCGGTAGCGGTGCCCCGGCCGCGGACCGGGATCGTCGTGGTCCGCTCCGTAGACCCGGCCCCTCATCAGCGCATCGTCCATATCCGGCAGCATTCCAGTCACCACTGACACCACCGCCCGCCGGACCGGCACGTACGCCCGCGCGGGTGCCCGACCGGCGGGGTGCGGTCGCCGCCGGCCCTTTGGGCGGTTACCTGGGGCCATGAAATACCTCGTGATGGTTCAGGGTTCGCAGCGCGACTACGACGCCATGCGCGGGACGGCGTCGCCCGGCCTGCCCCCGTGGTCGCGGCCCGACGTGGAGGCGATGTTCGCCTACATGGAGGCCGTCAACGACGAACTCGCCGCCTCCGGGGAGCTCGTGGACGCGCAGGGGCTGACCGACCCCGCCCAGGCGCGGGCGGTCATCGTCGGGCCGGACGGACGGCCCGTGGTCACCGACGCCCCGTACGGTGCGGGCGAGGTGCTGATGGCCGGGTACTGGGTGCTCGACTGCGCCGGCCTCGACCGGGTCACGGAGATCGCCGCCCGGGTGGCCCGGTGCCCCACGCCCGAGGGCAGCCCCGCGCGCGCGGTGGTCGTGCGGCCGATCGGCGACGGGTCCGAGATCTGACAGCGGATCCGTCGCGCGACTCCTGCTGCCGTCGCGCCCCGCCCTGCCCGCGGCGCGACGGACCGTCAGGGCCGTTCGCTCTCGGGCGCTCGCGGGCGCTCTCGGGCAGGACACCGCCACGCCCTGTCCGGAACCGCTCTTGATCTTGAGCTAGTTTAACTCTAAACTACTCATCTCGGGCCACCGGGCCCGACGGACAGGAGCAGGCGAAGCGATGACCACCAACGTGCAGGACAACCCCGACCGGTCCCGGTTCGAGATCCTCGACGACGGCGAGCTCGCCGGGTTCGCCGAGTACCACCGCTCCGAGGGCGAGATCGCCTTCATCCACACCGAGATCGACGCCCGCTTCGAGGGCCGGGGCTTCGGCGGGCAGCTCGCCCGGGCCGCCCTCGACTCCGCCCGGGAGCAGGGCCTGGCCGTCCTCCCCTACTGCCCGTTCATCCGCGGCTGGCTGGGCAGGCACCCCGAGTACACCGAGCTGGTGCCGGCGGCCCGACGCGCCCGCTTCGGCCTGTAAAACCCCGCCACCCCGCTCACGGACGGACCAGGACGGACACCACGGACATGGACCACACCACCACCACAGCACCGGAGTTCGTCAGGTCGGCCGCCGCGGTCGCCACCAGCACCGGCGACGACTACCGCGTGGAGATCCGCGCCGGCCGCCACCCGCTGGCCGCCGACGAACCCGAGTCGGTCGGCGGCGCCGACACCGCGCCGACACCGATAGGCCTGCTGCTCTCCGCACTCGGCTCCTGCACCGCCATCACGCTGCGGATGTACGCCCAGCGCAAGGACTGGCCGCTGGAGACCGTCCGGGTGCACCTCGGGTACGAGAAGGGGGACGGCACCGCCCGGATCACCCGGCGCATCGACCTGCTCGGCGATCTCGACGACGGCCAGCGGGCACGTCTGCTGGACATCGCCGACCGGACGCCCGTCACCCGGGCCGTCGGCGGCGGCACACCGATCGTGTCCCTCACCTCGCACCGGGCGCCCACCCACGTCGCAGCCGCCGGAACGGAGGCCGCCGACCATGAGTGATCCCCGTCCTCCGTTCCCGGCCGCCGTCCGCGGCGGCCACCAGGACGTCGCAGCCCACCCCGTCCGGGAGCTGCTGGCACCGCGCGAGACCGCGCTCGGCGGCAGCACCGTCGTCCGGCGGCTGCTGCCGAACCTGGGCCGTCGGATGGTCGGCGCCTGGTGCTTCGTCGACCACTACGGCCCGGACGACATCGCCGACCAGCCCGGCATGCAGGTCCCGCCGCACCCCCACATGGGCCTGCAGACCGTCAGCTGGCTGCACCAGGGCGAGGTGCTGCACCGCGACAGCCTCGGCAGCCTGCAGACCGTCCGCCCACGCGAACTGGGCCTGATGACCTCCGGCCGGGCGATCTCGCACTCCGAGGAGTCCCCGCGCGAGCACGCCCGCCTCCTGCACGGCGCCCAGCTCTGGGTCGCCCTCCCGGACGCCCACCGCCACACCACCCCCGCCTTCGAGCACCACCCCGACCTGCCCCGGATCACCGCCGCCGGCCTCGACGCCCACCTCATCCTCGGCACCCTCGACGGCACCACCTCACCCGGCACCACCCACACACCCCTGGTCGGCGCCGACCTGACCCTCCGACAGGGCGCCCACCACCGACTGCCCCTGGAACGCGACTTCGAGTACGCCGTCCTGACCATGTCCGGACGCACCGAGGCCGACGGCGTCCCCCTGGAACCCGGCTCCATGCTCTACCTCGGCTGCGGCCGCGACGAGTTGCCGCTGCGCGCGCTCACCGACAGCTCACTGCTGCTGCTCGGCGGCGAACCGTTCGAGGAGGAGATCGTCATGTGGTGGAACTTCATCGGCCGCACCGGCGAGGAGATCGCCCAGGCCCGGGAGGAGTGGACGACCGGCACCCGCTTCGGCGAGGTGCACGGCTACGACGGCGCCCGACTGGACGCGCCCGCCCTCCCCGCCACACCGTTGAAGGCGCGGGGCCGCAGCCGCTGACCCGCCCGGCCACGGCGGCCGGGGCCGGTGAGCGTCGTGGACCGCCCCGGTCCCCCTCCCCCGGCGGCTGCCCGACTCGGAGCAGCGACCGGGGGAACCGGACGTTCACCGGCGATCCAGGGGCGGGATTCGGCCGCGCCCGCCGGTTCGGGCGGGGCCCCCGACGCGGCGGCGCTATGGTCGCCCTGGAGCGTCGTCGGCAACTGCCGGGGAGCCCGTCGAAGCGGAGCCGGAGGGGCCGAGTTGGCGCGGATCATGGTCATCGGCGGTGGCATCGCCGGCACGGCGGTCGCTCTGGGCCTGCACAAGGCAGGCTTCGGCGTCACCGTCCACGAGGCGCATCCGAACACCGGTGCGGACGTCGGAGCGTTCCTCACCCTGGCCAGCAACGGGATGCGTGCGCTCGCCCAGCTCGACGCCGCGACGCTGGTGGCCGGGCTCGGCTTCCCGCTGACCGCGATGCACGTCCTCGACGAGAACGGTCGCGAACTCGCCGCCCTGCCGCTCGGCGAGCACGAGCACCCGCTGACCCGCTACCGCTGCCTGCGCCGCGCCGCCCTCGGCGCGGCCCTCCAGCGCGAGGTCCGGCGCCGCGGCATCCCGATCCGGCACGCGGCCCGGCTGGTCAGCGTCGCCGAGCGCGCCGAGGACGTCACGGTGACGTTCGCGGACGGCAGCTCGGCCACCGCCGACCTGGTGGTCGGAGCCGACGGTCTGCACTCCGCCGTACGCACCCAGCTCGACCCGGCCGCCGCCCGACCCGGCTACGCGGGCCAGCGGGTCTTCTACGGCTACACCGCCGACGCCGCAGTGCCGCCGGAGGGCCCGTCCGACCGGATCACCATGGTCCGCGGCAGTGTCGCCGCGTTCGGCTACGCCGTCTCCCCCACCGGCGAGACCTACTGGTTCGCACGCGTGCCCGGCCCGCCGGCGACCGCCGAGGAGCTCGCCGGCACGACCCCCGCCCAGTGGCGCGAGCGGCTCCTGCCGCTGCTGCGCGCCGACCGCACCCCCGCCGCCGACATCGTCGCCGCGACCGGCGAGCAGCTGATGGTCACCAACGCGCTGCAGCTGAACCCCGGAGGCCGCTGGCACAGCCCCCGCACGGTCCTGATCGGCGACGCGGCGCACGCCGCCTCCCCGGCCACCGGCCAGGGCGCGTCCATGGCCCTGGAGGACGCCGTGGTGCTCGCCAAGGCACTGCGCGACGCCCGTTCCCCGGCCGCGGCCCTCGACCGCTACGAGCTCCTGCGCCGGCCCCGGACGGAGCGGAACATCGAGGTGAGCGGCCGGCTCACCGCCGCCAGGTCCGCCCGGCCGGAGCCGTCCTCGCCCGACGCCGCCGTTCCGGCGGCCCGCGACTCCGAGCGTCCCGAGCGACGGGTGGACGAGGAGCTCCTCCGTCTCCTCGACTGGCGCACCCCGCTTCCGGCGACCGGCGCCACCGTCCGGGACCGGCCCGGTCCGTAGCACGGCCACCCCGCGGCGCCGTCCCACCAAGCGGGATACCCGCCAGTTGGGATTCGCACGGGCCGCGCACCCGGCTACCGTCATCCCCCAGGGCAGCCAACAGAATCCGGCGGGCCCGACTCGAAGGCCGTAGCGCGCACCCCTTCCGGCACCGGAAGCGCTCCGGCCGACCCGGCAGGCAGGACCTTGCACGGACCGACCCGCCCGGGGAAGGCCGGACCACCCGCTGCACCACCACCGGCGGTCCGGCCTTCACGACGCCACCCCACGTCACCCGGCGACGGGCCGCCCACCCCCGCGGCCCGCCTCCCCCGGACGGAGCAGTGGGCGTGCCGTCAGACCCGGTACGGGGGTTGGGCCGGTGGTGAAGCCCGTCGACCGTGCCCTGCCGCCTTTCCCAGCCGACCCGCGCACCGCGTGGGCGTACCCGCCGCTGCCCGGCCCTCGACCGGACGGCCTTCGGGCGGCCACCGCGCCGCCGCCGTCCGCGCAGGACACCCTGGCGGGCCCGGAGGCCGCGGGCCGGTGGGCCGACCTCGTCCGGGTCCTCGACGCCGCCCGGGTGCCGCTCGCCCTCGGTGACACCGACGCCCTGCGACAGGCCGCCAAGATCGACCCCGAGCTGCTGGACACCCTGCTGCGCTGGATCCGCACCGCCAACGCCCCGGGCGACGGCGCCATCTGACGCCTCCGCACCGGGGCGCACGGCCGGGCCGGCCCGCCGGTCTACTCGCCGTCCGCGCCGGGTGCCCTGCCGCGGCCTTCCCTGACCGCGTCGAGCGCCGCCGACAGGTGGCGGGCCGCATCGTGGAAAGCGCCTCGCGAGGTGGCGCTGGTCAGCTGGTCGGCCAGGCCTCGGGCCAGCCGGTCGAGGCTTTCGAGGGTGGTGCCGACGGACGCCAGCAGGTCCGCCTCGTCGGTGAGCCGGAACCGCTGGTCCCGGGAGCGGCAGACGGGATCGGTGACGGTCCGGCAGAGCAGCCGGTCGACCTCGTCCATCGCCACGGCGATCGTATGACGCTCGGTGCCCATCCCGGCTCCCTCCGGTCCGCGGTGGCCGGTCGGCCGCCCCGCCCGGCGTCCTACCCGCCGCGCGGGGCCCGGACGCGCCGGTCCACCCGATCGGACGCGTGATCCGCGCGGGCGCGCGCCCGCTACGACGAGGTCGGCGCGGCGACGCCGTGCGCCTCGTACAGCTTCATCGCCTGGAGCCCGTGCGCCAGCGAGGCCCCGGCCCGGACGGCGGCGGCCACGAAGACGACCTCCGCGAGCTCCTGCGGGGTGACGCCGTGCCGACGGGCCTGGGCCGTGTGGACGTCGAGGCAGTAGGAGCACTGGGTGGTGAGCGCGACCGCGATCGACAGCAGCTCTCGGGTCCTGCGCGGCAGCGCGCCGTCGCCGCGGTCGACGCTCTCCTGGAACGACCGCCAGGCCGCGAACTCCGCGGGGGCGAGGGCTCCGACCGCACGGGCCCGGTTCAGGTCCGACGGGTCGTGGTACGGGTGGCAGGGGGTGTTGTGCTGCACGGGACCTCCGAGTGTGGGTGTGTGGGACCAAGCCCATCAGCAGGCACCCGGCCCGGTCCAAGACCGTTTCGATGGGGTCGTGAGCGTCCCGATATGGTGCCGGGCATGGACCACCGCCGCCTGCGCTACTTCGTCGCCGTCGCCGAGGAGCAGCATTTCGGCCGGGCCGCCGTGCGGCTGCACATGTCCCAGCCGCCGCTGAGCCAGCGGATCCGGGAGCTGGAGGACGAGCTCGGCTGCCGGCTGTTCGACCGCTCCCCGCGGGGAGTGCGGCTCACCGAGGCCGGGTCGGTGCTGCTGGTGGAGGCCAGACGGCTGCTGGAATCGGCGGAGCTCGCCCGGGAACGGGTACGGGAGACCGGCCGGCGACGTCCGGTCGTGGTGGGCACCGTCGCCGGTGCCGGGCTCGACTTCGGTCCGCGGACGGCCACGGCCTTCCGCCGCACCCACCCGGACACCGAGGTGCGGATGCGTGAGAGCGGGATCGACGATCCGACGGCCGGTCTGCGGTCGGGCCTGGTCGATCTCGCGTTGACCAGGCTCCCGTTCGACACCGAGGGGATCAGCGTCCGGCAGCTTGCCGTCGAGCCGCTGGTCGCCGTCGTCGCGGCGGACGATCCGACGGCCCGGCGGGCCACCGCGACGGTGGACGACCTGCGCGGCCGGTCGTGGATCCGGCTGCCCGAGGAGAGCGATCCGGCGTGGCGCCGCTACTGGTCGGGCGGCCTGGAGGGCGCGGTGGCCGGGCCGGTGGTCCGGTCCGTGCCGGAGTGCCTGCACGCCGTCGTGTGGCAGGGGGCGGTCGGCATCCTGCCGGCCGGCGCGGCGGACCGGCACCGCGCCGAGGGCGTCGCCTTCGTCCCGCTCACCGGCTACCCGCCGAGCCGGGTCGTGATCGCCTGGCCGTCGGACCGTCCCGACCCGCTGGTCCTCGCCTTCGTCCGGGCTGCCGAGGCGGGGGCGGACGGCCGGCAGGCGGGGGTGCCGTCGTACGGCGCGGAGCAGGCGGCCGGACCGATCAGGAATCGAGAAGCGGGGACCGGCCGGCCGCGGCTAGCGTGACCTGCATGGAGATCGCGGCCCACGGGGTCCCGTCCCGGTGGTCCTCCTCCGGGACGAGCGGCCGACCCGTCGCTCTCCGGACCACCCGTTCGTCCTCCGGCCGGCCGATCCCGACCGGGCCCACGACTTGAGGAGTGACCATGACCGGCTCTTCCACCCAGGGAATCAAGACCGTCCTGCACCCCGTCTCCGACCTCGCCGCGGCCAAGCAGGTGTACACCGCCCTGCTCGGCGTACCGCCGCAGACCGACGAGTCCTACTACGTCGGCTTCGAGGTCGCGGGTCAGCACATCGGGCTGGTGCCGGGCGGTGGACCGCAGGGTATGTCCGCACCGGTGGCGTACTGGCACGTGCCGGACATCGAGGCCAAGCTCGCCGAGGTGACCGCCGCCGGTGCCACCGTGAAGGAGGCCGCACACGACGTGGGTGGCGGCCGGCTGGTGGCCACCTTCACCGACCCCGACGGCAACCTCCTCGGGCTGCTCCAGGACCGGTGAGCGACCGGTGAGCGTCCGATGAGCGCCGGTCGCCGGTGAACGGGCCCGGGCGCGCCCGACCGCCCCGGCCGGGCACGCCGCCCGGCCGGGGCCCGGGCACCCGACGGGCAGAAGCACAGAACCACCCGGCGGGCCGCTCGAAACTGATTGGATCGGGCCGGGCCCCGCCGACGGAGACCGCGAGGGCGGCTCCGCCCGACAGATGGAGACACGATGAGCATGGCCACGCGGACGGACTCGCAGTCGCCTGCGCCGCACGTCGCCGACAGCCACGATCTGATCCGCGTGCACGGCGCACGCGTGAACAACCTCAAGGACGTCAGCGTCGAGATCCCAAAGCGGCGGCTGACGGTGCTGACCGGTGTCTCCGGCTCGGGCAAGAGCTCGCTGGTGTTCGGCACGATCGCCGCGGAGTCGCAGCGGCTCATCAACGAGACCTACAGCGCCTTCGTCCAGGGCTTCATGCCGACGCTGGCGCGGCCCGAGGTCGACGTGCTCGAAGGCCTGACGACCGCGATCATCGTCGACCAGCAGCGGATGGGTGCCGATCCCCGCTCCACGGTCGGCACCGCCACCGACGCCAACGCGATGCTGCGGATCCTGTTCAGCCGGCTCGGGAAGCCGCACATCGGCCCGCCCAGCGCCTATGCCTTCAACGTCCCAACCGTCCGGGCGAGCGGCGCCATCACCGTCGAACGCGGTGACCGGAAGACGGTGAAGGCGACCTTCAACCGCACCGGCGGCATGTGCTCCCGCTGCGAAGGCCGGGGCGCCGTCTCCGACATCGACCTGACCCAGCTCTACGACGACTCCAAGTCGCTCGCCGAGGGCGCGTTCACCATCCCCGGCTGGAAGTCGGACAGCTTCTGGACCGTCCGGGTGTACGCCGAGTCGGGCTTCCTCGACCCGGACAAGCCGATCCGCGACTACACCAGGAAGGAGATGCAGGACTTCCTGTACCGGGAGCCGACCAAGGTGAAGGTCGAGGGGGTGAACCTCACCTACGAGGGGCTGATCCCCAAGATCCAGAAGTCCTTCCTGGCCAAGGACAAGGAGGCGCTGCAGCCGCACATCCGGGCGTTCGTGGAGCGGGCGGTCACCTTCAGCACCTGCCCCGAGTGCGACGGCAGCCGGCTCAGCGAGGGGGCCCGGTCCTCGAAGATCAAGCGGATCAGCATCGCCGACGCCTGCGCGATGCAGATCACCGACCTGGCCGCGTGGGCCCGCGGCCTCGACGAGCCGTCGGTGGCACCGCTGCTCACCACGCTGCGGCAGACCCTCGACTCGTTCGTGGAGATCGGCCTCGGCTACCTCTCGCTCGACCGGGCGTCGGGCACGCTGTCGGGCGGCGAGGCGCAGCGCGTCAAGATGATCCGGCACCTCGGCTCCTCGCTCACCGACACCACCTACGTCTTCGACGAGCCCACGGCGGGCCTGCACCCGCACGACATCCAGCGGATGAACGACCTGCTGCTGCGGCTTCGGGACAAGGGCAACACGGTGCTCGTGGTCGAGCACAAGCCGGAGACGATCGCGATCGCCGACCACGTCATCGACCTGGGCCCCGGCGCCGGTACGGCGGGGGGCACGGTCTGCTTCGAGGGCACCGTCGAGGGGCTGCGGGCCGCCGACACCGTCACCGGCCACCACTTCGACGACCGGGCCTCCCTCAAGGAGACGGTACGCAGGCCCACCGGCACGCTGCAGATCCGCGGCGCGCGGACGCACAACCTGCGCGACGTCGACGTCGACGTCCCGCTCGGGGTGCTCGCCGTCGTCACCGGCGTGGCCGGCTCCGGCAAGAGCTCGCTGGTGCAGGGGTCGCTGGTCAACGGCACGGCGGCCGACGGCGCGGGTGTGGTGTCGATCGACCAGGGCGCGATCCGCGGCTCCCGGCGGAGCAACCCGGCGACGTACACCGGGCTGCTCGACCCGATCCGCAAGGCATTCGCGAAGGCCAACGGTGTGAAGCCGGCACTGTTCAGCGCCAACTCCGAGGGCGCCTGCCCCGGTTGCAACGGCGCCGGCGTCGTCTACACCGACCTGGCGATGATGGCCGGCGTCGCCACGGTGTGCGAGGAGTGCGAGGGGAAGCGGTTCCAGGCGGCGGTGCTGGAGTACCACCTCGGCGGCCGTGACATCAGCGAGGTGCTGGCGATGTCGGTGAACGAGGCCGAGGAGTTCTTCGGCGCCGGCGAGGCGCGCACGCCGGCCGCGCACGCCGTTCTCGGCCGGCTCGCCGACGTCGGGCTCGGGTACCTCAGCCTGGGCCAGCCGCTCACCACGCTGTCCGGCGGCGAGCGTCAACGGCTCAAGCTGGCCACCCACCTGGCCGAGAAGGGCGGCGTCTACGTCCTCGACGAGCCGACCACGGGGCTGCACCTGGCCGACGTCGACCAGCTGCTCGGCCTGCTCGACCGGCTGGTCGACTCCGGCAAGTCGGTCATCGTCGTCGAGCACCACCAGGCGGTCATGGCGCACGCCGACTGGATCATCGACCTCGGTCCCGGCGCGGGCCACGACGGTGGCCGGATCGTCTTCGAGGGCACCCCCGCCGACCTGGTCGCCGCCCGCTCCACCCTCACCGGCGAGCACCTGGCGGCCTACGTCGGTACCTGACCGCGCCCGGCGCGGACACCGCGGGGCGCGGTGTCCGCGCCGGGCGGGTCCACGGCCGGTTCCGGTTCGGGGGCGTCCGCCCTGCTCACCGCGGCCGGCCCCGGCGGCTGTGGGAAACTGGTCGGGTGAAACGGCCCGACCTCGACGACCTCGTACGGCTGCGGCGGGCCCGCGACCGGATGGACCGCGACTACGCCGAGCCGCTGGACGTGCCGGCGCTGGCGCGTGACGCCCTGATGTCGGCCGGCCACTTCTCCCGCAGCTTCCGCGCCGCGTTCGGCGAGACGCCGTACAGCTACCTGATGACCCGCCGCATCGAGCGGGCCAAGGCGCTGCTGCGGCGTGGCGACCTCTCGGTGACCGAGGTCTGCTTCGCGGTCGGATGTACGTCGCTGGGCTCGTTCAGCTCGCGTTTCACGGAGCTGGTCGGGGAGAACCCGAGCAGCTACCGGGCCCGGAGCCATGAGGACGGTGCCGCCATCCCGGCCTGCATGGCCAAGATCCACACAAGGCCGGTCAGAAACGGAGAAGCAAGCGCGGCCGCTCGGCCGTAGCGTGGACGGCATGGACATCAGGCTCTCGCAGTGCTTCATCGCCGTCGACGACCACGACAAGGCGATCGCCTTCTACCGCGACGTGCTCGGCCTCGAGGTGCGCAACGACGTCGGCTTCGAGGGGATGCGCTGGGTGACCGTCGGGCCGCCCTCGCAGCCCGATGTGAACATCGTCCTGGAACCGCCGCTCGCGGACCCGAACGCCTCGGCGGCCGACCGGCAGGCCATGGCCGAACTGATGGCGAAGGGGCTGCTGCGCGGGGTCATCTTCGCGACGGACGACTGCGACGCCACCTTCGAGCGGATCAGCGCCGCGGGCGGCGAGGTGCTGCAGGAGCCGATGGACCAGCCCTACGGCGTCCGCGACTGCGGGTTCCGCGACCCCGCAGGCAACCTGTTGCGCTTCACCCAGCCCCTCGGGAAGTGAGGCCCTGCCGGCGCAGGTACCCCGGCCCGACCGGTCAGTACCCGACGGTGAAGCGGGTGCGGTGGTGCTTCGGGCGCTCGGCCTCGTCCAGGAGGGCGACCGCGAGGTCCTCCATCGAGATGGCGGAGTTGCCGTGGGCGTCGACCAACAGCTCGTCGGTGCCGAGCCGGTAGCGGCCGGTCCGCTCCCCCGGTTCGAGGACGGCGGCCGGGCTCAGGTAGGCCCAGTCGACGGTGCGGTCCGCGCGGCAGACGGCCAGCTGTTCGTTGCAGGCCAGGGCGATCGGGCGCCAGTCCGCGGGGAAGCCGGGGCCGTCCAGCACGGTGCGCCCCGTGCCGCCCGGCAGGGTCAGACTGCCGGCGCCACCGAGCAGGAGCAGCCGGGCCCCGGTGCGGGCGAGGCCGGTGAGCAGGGCGCGGGCGGCCTCGGCGAGGTCCTGTTCCCGGCCGGGGGCCGGCCGGGTGGCGCTGATCACCACGTCCTGACCGGTGCTCAGTTCGGCGGTGCTGTCCGGGTTCAGGGCGTCGCCGGTGCGGTGGCGGGCGGCCGGGTGGAGAGCGGGGAAGCGGCTCGGGTCGCGGACGACGGCGGTGACCTCGTGGCCGCGCGAGACGGCCTCGGTGACGATCCGGCTGCCGGCGGCGCCCGCGGCGCCGAGGACGGTGATGCGCATGGTGGCCTTCTCCTGGTGGTGGGTGGGTGGGTCGGGGTCAGCGGACGGGGGTGCGGTGGGCCGGGCTGCCGTGGGCGGGTTCGGCGACGGCCGGACGGCTGCGGGAGCGCCGGGTCTGGGCCAGCGCCACGGCCGTCAGGGCGAGCAGCCCGCCGAGGAGTTGGAGCCGGGTGAAGCCCTGGTCGAGGGCGAGCCAGCCGAGGGTGGCGGCGACCAGCGGGCTGAGCAGGCCGAGGAAGGTGACCTCGGTCGGGGACAGGGCCTTGATGCCGCGGAACCACAGGGTGTAGGCGAGCGCGGCACCGATCACGCTCAGGTAGGTGTAGCCCATCAGGTTCCGGGTGGTCAGCGCGTCCGGCGGGGGGCCCTCGACGAGCAGCGCCACCGGGAGCAACAGCAGTCCGCCGGCGACCAGTTGCCATCCGGTGGTGGCGAGCAGCGGCGCCGGGGAGGTCCAGCGCTTGCTGAGGACGACGCCGGTCGCCATGACGACCGCGCCACCGAGGGCGGCCGCCACCCCCAGGGCGTCGAGACGGGCGTCGGCGCGCAGCACCAGGAGGGCGACCCCGGCGATCCCCGTGACGGCGGCGAGCAGGACCGGTGCGGTGAGGCGCTGGCCGAGCAGAAGGGCGGACAGGCCGGCCACCAGCAGGGGCTGGACGGATCCGACGGTGGCGGCGACGCCGCCGGGGAGCCGGTAGGCCGCGACGAACAGCAGGGCGAAGAAGACGCCGATGTTCAGGGCGCCGAGGACCAGCGACTTCCACCACCAGCTGCCGGTCGGCAGTTTCCGGGTGACCAGGACCAGCAGCAGGCCGGCGGGCAGGGCCCGGAGCACCGCGGCCAGTAACGGCCTTCCGGGCGGGAGGAGTTCGGTGGTGACGAGGTAGGTGGAGCCCCAGACGGCAGGGGCGAGGGCGGTGAGCAGCACGGTGGCCGGTCGATTCCTTAGCACTAAGACAACATATCTCATCGCTAAGAGATCTACTAGACTGGACCCGTGACAGACCACGTGGACCGAGTACTGGCGCAGTGGGCCGAACAGCGGCCCGATCTGGACGTCTCACCGATGGCCGTGATCGGACGGCTGAAGCGGCTGTCGCTGCTGATGGAACCGGTGATGAAGCGCACCTTCGCCGCCCACGGCCTCGACGCGGCCTCCTTCGACGTGCTCGCGACACTGCGGCGCAACGGCCCGTCCCGGCATCTGACCCCCGCCGAGCTGATGCGCTCGGCGATGGTCACTTCCGGCGCCGTCACCCAGCGCCTCGACCGGCTCCAGGAGCGCGGTCTGGTGACCCGCACCCCGAGCCCCACCGACGGCCGGGTCGTCCAGGTCGCTCTCACCGACGCCGGCCTCGCGCTGATCGACCAGGCCCTGCCCGACCACCTGGCCACCGAGCAGGGCCTGCTGGCCTGCCTCTCCCCCGACGAACGCGACCGGCTCGCCGAGACCCTGCGCGCCCTGCTGGAGGGCCTGGGCGACTCCACCGGCTGATCCCGCCAGGCGGGAGACCGGCACACGGACGCTCGCCGCAGCGACGACGGCAGCCGTCTCGCCGACCGCCTGCGGCGCCCGCCGGCGCCGCTCCGCGACCGAGACGTTCCGAGGTCGGAGTCGGCATCTTCCACGCCGAGTCGGGGTGACCACCCGGTGGAGCGGGCGCCCGCCCCGCGCGCGGGCGGGAAATCGCGCTACCGTCCCACCCGAGTGATCGACACGGAAGGTGGGGGCAGTGAGGAAGTCGGGGATGGTCGGGCCCAAGGAGGCGGCGGGCAGGGCGCGGCTGCTGGCCAGGGTCGCGCTCGGCTGCGCGTTCGTGGCGTTGCTCGTGGTGCTGGTGATGCTGGGTCTGCGCGGGGTGGGCCTGGTGCCCGCCACCCTCGCCGGCCTGGCCGGGGCGGCCGCCGGGGTCTGGTGGACGCTCGCCCACCGGGGGCTGCGCCGGCTGCTCGGCGCCGTGCTCGCGGTGGTCGCGGTGGGTTCGGTGCTGGCCTACTACGTCCACAGCGGCCTGTGGGCGCCCGCGTCCGGCGCACTGCTGCTCTGGGGGGCCGCGCTGGTCTGCGCGGACCGGGCGCTGCGGCTCACCCGGCCGGTGTCCGAGATGCTGGCCCGGGTGAGCCCGCCGCCGAAACGGGCCGTGCTGATCATGAACCCGCGCTCCGGCGGCGGCAAGGTGGAGCGGTTCGATCTCAAGGCGAGGGCCGAGGCGCTGGGCGCGGAGGTCGTCCTGCTCGACGCCACCGGGACCGCGGACGTCGCCGCCATCGCCCGACAAGCCGTCGCCGCCGGCGCCGACCTGCTCGGTGTCGCGGGCGGCGACGGCACCCAGGCACTGGTCGCCGAGGTGGCCGCCGAGCACGACCTGCCCTTCCTGGTGGTCTCCGCCGGGACGCGCAACCACTTCGCGATGGACCTCGGGCTCGACCGCACGGACCCGGCGAGCTGCCTGGACGCGCTGGTCCAGGGCGTGGAGCTGCGGGTGGACCTCGGGATGGTGGCCGGGCGCGCCTTCGTCAACACGGTGTCCTTCGGCGCGTACGCCGAGATCGTGCAGAGCCCGGCCTATCGCGACGCCAAGGCCGGCACCGCCCTCGACGCCCTCCCCGAGCTCCTGGCCGGGCAGAGCGGCGCCCGGATCATCGTCGACGCGGACGACGTCCGGCTCAGCGCCCCCCAGGCCCTGCTGGTCAGCAACAACCCGTACGACACCCGGGACCGGCTCGCCGCCGGCCGGCGGCCACGGCTGGACAGCGGGCGGCTCGGCGTCCTCGGCCTGCGGGTCGAAGGGGCGGTCCAGGCCGCGGCGGTGGCGCTGGGCGGGCAGTCCGCGGGCATCACCGAGCTGACCGCGGCCGAGGTGGTGGTCATCTCGGACAGCCGGGAGATCCCAGTGGCCGTCGACGGCGAGTCGCTGGTGCTGCCGGTCCCCGTCCGCTGCACCGTACGGCCGGGCGCGCTGCGGGTCCGCGTCCCGCGCGACCGCCCGGGCAGCCCACCGTCCGGCGTGCTGCGCAACTGGCACCGGCTGACCCACCTCGCCCGACTCCGCTGAGCCACCGGCCCGGGGCCGGCGGCGGCCGACCGCACCGCCACCGGCGAGCGGGTCGGCGGGCGTACGACACTCCGATGATCTTGGTCGCGGGCCGGACCGCGGACCACCATGGCGTGTGACTCAACACGCTGACGACCAGACACCCCGGATCGCGGCCGAGAAGCTCAGCGAGGTGCGAGACCTCGCGGCGCTGGCCCTCGAACGCTGGCAGGCCGACGACCCGCGCGGCGCCCTCGACGCCGCCCACGAGCTGAGGCCGGCCGTGGCCGTGGCGGCGGGCGCCCTGACCGCCCTGCTGGAAGCACCGGCTGACAGCCCGGCGGCGGACGGCTCGGCGGACCGGTCCGGCGCAGTACCCGACGACACCTCCCACTGGCTGGGCTGAGCGGCACCTCCGCGCCCGGCCGGTGACGCGGGCTCAGGCGTCCGGCCGGCCGACGGCCCGGTCGCCGCCGGGGTGACCACCGGCCCGAAGGAGCAGGCCGTGTGCGCGCCGCAGATGGCGCAGGACCTGAGGCAGGAACGTACCGCGGAAACGGTCGGCCCGTTCGAGCTCGACGGCGGCCTCAGCGAGCAGGCCCGCGGCCCCGGGAGCTCGGCGGTCCGCCGGCGCGCGCGTGGCCAGCTCGGTCGCCTGCTCGGCGAGTTCGGCGGCGCCCGGGTCGTCGACCGGGTCCGCGCCCAGGGAGCGGAGCTCCGCCGAGACCTGCCCCAGCAGGGCGTCCCGTCTCTTCCCCCACCAGCTGTCCGTCACAAGCCGATCATCCCCGGCGGGCGCCCGCCCACACCGGCGCCCGGGTGAAGGAGCTGTGGCCCACCACCCCGCAGCCCGACACCGGCCGATCACGGTACCCACCCCGGGGCCGGGCCCACGGCGGACGATCCGCGACGGAGGGCCTCGACCGCCGACGGACGACCGCTCCGACGCACTACGCTGGCGGCATGTCGAAACCCGATCGGCTGCTCGTCGACATCGCCGCAACGGTGGAGTCCGAGCACAGCAATCAGATGCCTCTCACCGTGGTCGTCCCCGGCGCCGTCATCACCGGCCGGCTGGCGCCGGAGAGCCTGTGGCGCGAACGCGTCGCCGAGGTCCTCCAAGCCTCCGATCACCTCAAACCGTTCTCCTCGCTGTTCGCCACCACGGGCAGCGCCACCGACCGGGCCGAACCACCCACCCACCTGCACCTCCACCTCGCCAGGATCCTCCAGGGGAGCTACGCGCTGCCGCACACCGGCGGCATGTACCGCATCGCCATCGAGGACATCAGCAGCTGGACGGTCGGCGACCTCAGCTACTCCGACCAGTAACCCCGCGGACCGACGCCGGCCCGGCACGCTCCCGCCGATCGGGAGCGCGCCGGGCCGGCGCGCTCGACCGGCGCGCCGTCGTCCGGCCACCCGCGCCGGACGAGTACCTTCGTGCGGACACCGGGCCGGACTCCCGATCGAGAAGGCGGATCCGATGACCAACCTGCACGGCGCCCTGGAGCCGCACATCGGCAGCGGCCAGATCCCGGGCGCAGTGGCCCTGACCGCTCGCGGCGACCATCTGGAGGTGACGGTCGCCGGCTCCGTCGATGCCGAAGGCACCGCGCCGATGACCCGGGAGTCGATCTTCCGGATCGCCTCGCTCACCAAGCCGATCGTCTCCGCGGCGGTGATGATGCTGGTCGAGGACGGCCGGATCGCCCTGGACGACCCGGTCGGGCGCTGGCTGCCGGAGCTGGGGTCCCCGGTCGTCGTGCGCACCCCGGCGAGCCCGGTCGACGACGTCGTGCCGGCCGCCCGCCCGATCACCGTGGCCGATCTGCTCACCTTCCGCGCGGGGTACGGCTTCCCGGACGACTTCTCGCTGCCCGCGGTCGGCCTGCTGTTCGGCGAGCTGAAGCAGGGGCCGCCGCAGCCACAGCTCGTCCCCGCCCCGGACGACTGGATGGCCGCGCTGTCCCGCATCCCGCTGCTGCACCAGCCGGGCGAGTTCTGGCTGTACAACACCTGCTCCGACATCCAGGGCGTACTGATCTCCCGGGCGTCGGGCAGAGCGCTGCCCGAGTTCCTGGCCGAGCGGATCTTCGAACCACTCGGCATGGCCGACACCGGGTTCGAGGTCCCGGCCGGCAAGCTCGACCGGTTCACCTCCTGCTACCGCAACCGGCCCGTTCACGGGCTGGAACTGGTCGACGCCCCCGACGGACAGTGGAGCAGGCGGCCGGCCTTCCCGTCCGGCGCCGGGGGGCTGGTCTCGACCGTCGACGACTACCACCTCTTCGCCCGGTTGCTGCTCGGCGGCGGGAGCCTCGACGGCCGCCGGCTGCTGTCGCCTTCCTCCGTCCGGCAGATGACCACCAATCACCTGACCGGCCCTCAACGTGAGGCCGGCCGACTCTTCCTGGAGGGCCAGGGCTGGGGGTTCGGCGGCTCGGTCGACGTCGCCGCGATCGCCCCCTGGAACGTGCCGGGGCGCTACGGCTGGATCGGCGGCACCGGAACGGCGGCCCACATCACCCCGTCCACCGGCGCGGTCGCCATCCTGCTCACCCAGATGGAGCTGGCGGGGCCGACCCCGCCCACGGTGATGCGGGACTTCTGGAAGTACGCGGTCACCGTCTGAGGCCCCGGCGCCGCGCCGCCGGGCGGCCCGGCGGCGCGGCGGGACGGCGCGGCGGCCCGGTCAGCAGCCGTTGAGGACGCTGGTCAGGGCGTTCTTCTCGGCGGTGTCGACGCTCAGGCCGTAGTAGTACTTGACCTGCACCCAGGCGCGGACGTAGGTGCAGCGGTAGCTCACGACGGAGGGCAGCCAGGTCGCGGGATCCTGGTCGCCCTTGGCCTGGTTGACGTTGTCGGTGACGGCGATCAGCTGGGGGCGGGTGATGTCGTTGGCGAACTGCTCGCGCTTGGTGCTGGTCCAGCCGGACGCGCCGGAGTCCCAGGCCTCGGCCAGCGGCACCAGGTGGTCGATGTCCAGGTCGGCGGCGGCCGTCCAGGTGGCGCCGTCGTAGGGCGAGAACCAGGTGCCGGAGGTGGCCGCACAGGAGGAGTTGGTGACGACGTTGGAGCCGTCGCGCTTGAGGATCCACTCGCGGGTGTTGCAGGCCCCGGAGATGGTGATCCAGTGGTTGAAGAGGTCGCGGTTGTAGCCGGTGCGGTTCTCCACGGCGACGGTCAGCGAGGCGAGGTAGCTGCGGGCGGTGGCCGCCGACACGGGGGTGGGCAGCGCGGCCTGGGCGGTGCCGGAGGTGGCGGTCAGCAGGCCGGCGGCGAGGGCGCAGGTCGTGACGGCGGTGGCGAGGCGGCGGACGAGTCGGGGTATGGCGGATCGGGGCATGGCAGGGCACTCCTGTGGCAGGGGGATGGTGGGGGTGGGGGTGCCGCACCAGAATCCCGCCCTGCGGTCTATGCGAGTAGACCCCAGGATGTGAATTGTTCATGACCATCGCGTATCGGAAGCCCGCATGCCGCCGCGAAAGCCACAGAAGGCGCCAAATTGCCCCTTTTCCAGTGGAGTTGGGTCGACCCGAGGCGCCGACCACCCGTCCGACCCGCCACCCCCGGGAGAAAGGTCTAGACATTCACAAGTGGTCCAGTCCACAATGGAGGGTGCACAAAGGGTCGAGCAACACCTGGCACCGGGCGCGCGTGGCACAGGTACCGCCCTGCCCTCCGCTCGACGAGGAGCGACCATGACCGCCACCCACCGCCCCGCAGCCCCCGGCGCGACCGCCGCCTACCTGCGCTGCTACCCCTACGACGTCTGGCAGATGGCGGCGCACCTGCGGGCGCTGGAGGAACACGCCCGCCGGCTCGGCCTCCCGGCCCCCCACGTCTTCCTGGATAACGGCATCTCCTCGCGGCTCCCCCGGCCCCAGCTGCGCCGGCTGCTCGCCCGGGCGGCCGAGGGCCGGATCGCCACGGTGCTGGTGCCCGGCCACTGGGTGTTCTCCCTCGACAACCGGACCGCCGACTCCGTCACGGACTTCCTCCGGAGCTCGGGTGCGGACGTCGTCGAGCTCCCCGACCAGCAGCGGGGCAGCCGCCCGTCCCGCCCCCTCGCCCTGGCCGGGCCGGACGCGCCGTACGGCGGCTCCGACCCGGTGCGCCGGCCTCCGGTCGTCCTGGGTTCACCGGCCGTCCTGGGTTCACCCGCCTGAGCTCCCGGTGGTGCTCCGTACGCCGCTGGGCGACGGTCAGGCGTGCCGGTCCTCAGGGCCTCGGAAGTCGACCACGTCCCGGCCGAGCGGCAGTTCGCCGTGGCGCGGCCCACGGCCGACCGGGCCGACGGGCACCGGGTTGCCCGCGTCGATCGAGGCGGTCAGCGCCTCGTCGAGCGGCGGGATCCGCCCGACCACGCGGAACGCGTCGATGACGAAGGGCAGACCGTTCGCGTCGACCAGCGAGGGCCCGTCCATCACCTGGAAGTGCAGGTGGGGCCCGCTGGAGCTGCCCGAGTTGCCCAGGTTCCCGATCACCTGGCCTCGGCGCACCCGGTCCCCGGGCCGCACCCGCACGCTGCCCGGCACCAGATGGGCGAAGCCCGCGAAGCGGCCGTCGCCGAGGTCCAGAACCACGAAGTTGCCGTCGGCCTCCGCCGGGGTGACCGGTACCGGGTGGTTGGGGATCTGGTCCGGGAAGCGGTCCTCGGCCGCCGCGACCGTGCCGTCCGCGACCGCGATCACGGGCGCGCCGTAGCAGACCCAGTTCCGGTTCACGTCCGGGTCGCCGACGACCGGACGGTGCCGGGCGTCGCTCCCGCTCCAGTCGACGGCGAAGCGCCGGCCGAGCCGGAGCCGCCCGTTCACCGGCTGGATCGACCTGCGGTGCGCGCCGTCGCGGCAGTTCCCGGCCACGATCCAGCCCGGGCCGGGCAGGGGCGGGCCGAGCTCGACCGGCGGGCGGGTGTCCACCGCCGCCTCGGCGCCCGAGTCGGTGACCGAGGTCGGCACCGGCAGGCCCGGCGGCACGGCGACGGTCAGGGTGTGGCTGATCCGGTCCGGAATCCCCTCCCGGTCCCGGAAGGTGATGTCGAACCAGATCACACCGACCGCGGAGCCCGGGATCGTCGTCGTCGGTGCGGCCGCGACGGCCATCAGCGACATCGACTCCGTCAGGCGAGCACCGTCGAGCTCCTCGAGCGTCCGCCCGCGGTCCACGTCCTGGACGCTGACCGAGGTGACGGTGACGGGCAGGCCGATGCCGTTGGTCAGCTGGAGCTCGTGGACGAGGTGCAAGCATCCGTCGGTGCCCTTGAACCAGCTCGGCGGCGACATCACCGACATCACCACCGGTGTGTGGCGGTCCGCGGCGGCCCGGTCGGCCGGGGCCGGTGCGGAAGCGTCCGCGGCACCCGCCCCCAGGAGCCCCAGAGCCGCGATCGCGATCGTCACCATCGCCGTGACCGGCCTTCCCGAACGACTCGCATCCCTCGTCCTCACGTGTCGCCCTCGTGGCCCGCCACCGTCGCGCTTGCCCGCCACCCTCGCGCGCCGGCCCCTCGCGCGGTCGGCGATTGGCAGACTAGGGACAAGCGGTGCGGCCGGGAGCGGGAAGCGGGGCGGACGCAGGAGAGTTCGCCCATTCGGCGCCTGGCCCACGTGCCACGGTGTGGCGCAGGTGCGGTGCGATGTGGCGCGGTGTCAGTTCTCGACCAGGACGCGGGCGAGGCCGGCCAGGGCCCGGTCGGCGCCGGCAGGATCGAAGGCCGCGGGGTCGAAGTCGTCCGCCGCGTCCAGGCCGAGCCACTCCAACTGCTCGTCGTGCTCGTCGTGAGCGGGGTCGGCCAGCACCTCGACGAGGTACCGGTAGGCCTCGATACCGCCGCAGTCCTCGGGCGGGCAGGCCCGGGCGCCGTCGACGCACCGGGGGTAGGCGACACCCGGCTCGGCGTCGCCGACCGCCTCGACCAGGACGTCGTGGTGCCAGTCGGCACCGAAGTCGTACGTGTAGCGGATCCGGGCGCCGGCGTGGTCGGCGACCTGGCCGAGCCGCCGCGAGGCCGCGTCGTGGATCTCCAGCTCCCGGTCGGCGGCGCCGTAGCGGCCGAGCGGGGTGTCGAAGACCCACAGGTGGTGGTCCTCCCAGCCGACCGCCGCCTGGACGACATCGTGCAGCTCGCGCAGCGTGCTGCCCGAGGGGACCTCCAGGCGGCGCCAGATCGGCGGCTCGGAGCCGGTCAGCGTGACCGTGATCGTGTGGACCGTCTGTGCTGCGGCCGCACGAGGGCCCGGCGTCGCGCCGCGGGTGTTCGCCATGGCGGCCATCCTGCCACCGAGTTCGGGCCCGCGCGGAACGGCGGCGCGGGACTCGCGCACGCGGGTACCCACCGTTCGGGCGGCGGAGCGATGCCCGGGAGGAGTCGTCCGGGGGCGCCCCCGGCCGGTCCGGGGAGTCAGCTGGCGACCGGGAACTCCTCGTCCGGCCACTACACGAAGGTCGGGCCGGCGGGCGTCGCGCCCGGGCCGGGCAGCAGCCCGCCGGGGCGGGCGGCCCGAGGCCGGGTTCAGGTAATGGAGCTTCGCCCGACCCGGCCGAGCCGGTCCACCCGTGCCCGTCCCCGCCGGAGCGCGCCGAAGGCGGCGGCCTTCGGGACAGCCGACTGCCGGGCCGTCGACCGGCGGGACACCCGGGACCAGCGCACAGCGCCCACCGGGTGTCCGTCCGTGCTGCCCGGGCTGCCGGCCCGGCGGGCGGACGCCCACGGCTCCATCGCGCCGAGACGACGGACTCCCTGTCCGAATCATTGACAGGGATTCGTCACCAGAGTTCACTTCCTGAAGAAAGGTCTGGACCGGCGTCAGATCCCGCTCTGGCCGGTCGGACCGTCAACCCGCCGTTGCCACCTGCTGGTTGGCGCATCCATCTGCACGGATCGAGGCGATCACCCATGCTCTCAGCGACACGTCGACGACCGATCTGGGCCACAGTTCTTGTGGTCGCCGGCCTGGTCACCGCACTCAGCTCGGCACCGCACCCGGTGGCTGCGGCCTCGGCGGCCGGACCGGCCGCACAGGCCCCGCAGGCCCCGCAGGCCCAACCGGCCGCCCAGGCCGTCAACTTCGAGGACAACTTCGACGGCGCCGCCGGATCCGCCGTCGACGGCGGCCGGTGGCAGGTGGAGACCGGCGACAACGTCAACAACCACGAGCGGCAGTACTACACGGCGGGCAACGCCAACGCCGCCCTGGACGGCCAGGGCCACCTGGTGATCACCGCCCGACGCGAGAACCCCGCCAACTACCAGTGCTGGTACGGCACCTGTCAGTACACGTCGGCCCGGCTGAACACCTCGGGCCGGTTCGCCCAGGCGTACGGCCATGTCGAGACCCGGATGAAGATCCCGCGCGGCCACGGCATGTGGCCGGCCTTCTGGATGCTCGGCAACGACATCGGCCAGGTCGGGTGGCCGAACAGCGGCGAGATCGACGTGATGGAGAACGTCGGCTTCGAACCCGGCACGGTGCACGGCACCATCCACGGCCCCGGCTACTCCGGGAGCGGTGGAATCGGCGCGGGGTACACCCTGCCCGGCGGGCAGGCGTTCGCCGACAACTTCCACACCTTCGCGGTCGACTGGGCACCGGACTCCCTCACCTGGTCCGTGGACGGCACGGTCTACCAGCGCCGCACCCCCGCCGACCTCGGCGGCCGGAGCTGGGCGTTCAACAAGCCGTTCTTCCTCATCCTCAACCTCGCGGTGGGCGGCTACTGGCCGGGCGACCCCGACGGTTCCACCGCCTTCCCGCAGCAGCTGGTCGTGGACTACGTCCGGGTCACCACCTCCACCGGCGGCGGCAACACCGGCGCCCTCACCGGTCTCGCCGGCAAGTGCCTGGACGTGGCCGCGGCCGGCACCGCCAACGGAACCCAGGTGCAGCTCTACGGCTGCAACGGGACCCCCGCGCAGCACTGGACGGTGGGCGGCGACGGGACGATCCGAGCACTCGGCAAGTGCCTCGACGCCTCCGGCAGCGGCACCGCGGACGGGACCCGGGTCCAGCTGTGGGACTGCAACGGCACCGGCGCCCAGCGCTGGTCGTACAACGCGGGCACGCACGACGTGGTCAACCCGAACGCCAACAAGTGCCTGGACGTCACCGGCAACAACGCGGCCGACGGCACCCCGGTCCAGCTCTGGACCTGCACGGGCGGCGGCAACCAGAAGTGGGCGCTCAACGCCTGACGCCCCGGCCCCAGGCCCCGGGCCCCTGCCCCGGCCACCGTGCTCGCCACCCCCGCACCCGGGGTGGCGAGCACCGCCGTACGCTGATCCGATGCCACTGCTCAGCCTCCACGACCGATCCGCGCTCGCCGCGAGGTTCCGCCGCGACCCGGCACTCCACCTCTTCGAGCTCGGCGACCTCGACGACCTCCTGTGGCCGCACACCAGCTGGTACACGCTGACGGAGGACGGTCCGGCCGCACTGCTGTACGGCGTCGGGGACATCCCGACCCTGCTCGCGTTCGCCCGCACCGACCGGGCGGCCGAGCTGGAGGACCTGCTGCACGCCCTGCTGCCGATGCTTCCCCGGCGCTTCTTCGGGCACCTGAGCTGCGGCGCGGAGAAGATCCTCGACCCGTTCTACTCGGCGGACCACCACGCGGTCCTGCTCAGGATGGCGCTCACCGACCCCGGCCGCACGGACGCCCACCCGGACGGCGAGTGGGCGCCCGCACCACTGCAGTACAGCGATCTTCCCGAGCTCACCGCCCTCTTCGCGGAGAGCTACCCGGGGAACTGGTTCGACGAGCGGATGCTGGCCACCGGCCAGTACGTCGGCGCGCGGCACGACGGCCGGCTGATCGCCGTCGCCGGCGTCCACGTCCACTCCCCCGCCCAGCGGGTCGCGGCGATCGGCAACGTCACCACGCACCCCGCCCTGCGAGGCCGAGGTGCCGCCGCCGCCTGCGTCGCCGCGCTCTGCCGCCAGCTGGCGCGCACCGTCGACCTCATCGGGCTCAACGTGCGGGCCGACAACACCACGGCGGTCGAGCTCTACCGGCGCCTCGGCTTCACCGTCGTCGCGGAGTTCGGCGAGTCCCCGCTGAGCGCCTTCTGGCGGTATGCCGATGCCCCGCCGCCCGGGTGCGGGGCGTCGTAGCGCGGGCGGGGCCTTACTTGGTGAGGCCGGCCTTGACGGAGCAGACGGGCCAGGCGCCGGGGCCCTGGGAGGCGAGGACCTTCTCGGCGACGGCGATCTGCTGGGCCTTGCTGGCCAGGTTGGCCTGCGGGGCGTAGGAGGTGCCGCCGAAGGCGGCCCAGGTGCTGTTGGTGAACTGGAGGCCGCCGTAGAAGCCGTTGCCGGTGTTGATGCTCCAGTTGCCCGTGGACTCGCACTGCGCGACCTTGTCCCAGGTGGAGACCGGCGCGGCGGAGGAGGACGTGGCCGTGACGAGGCCGGCCACCGGCAGGGCGAGGACCGCGCCCGCCATGACAGCCATCCGCACCCGCTTGCGCTTGGTGGTGGCGGAGGTGGTGGCAGCGGTGGTCTCGTTACGGAAAGTCATGCGGATCCTCTCGAACGCCCGAACCGGGCACACGGAACCAGGCCCGGGGGGCCTGCTTGTCAGGGGGCGCAGCTCCGGCACATCCACCCGATCCATGGGACCGGCGTGCTCGCTGCACTGGTTTCGAAGCTACGGAAGCCGGTCGACGGCTTCAAGGATTTCCGCGAAGTCCCAGCTCGGAGCAGGGTTACCGGGAGTATCCGGGCGACCGCCGGCCCGTGGTTGAGCGGATCCGCCCCCGCCACCGCACCCCGATGTGGCCCCGGTCACCCCGAAAACCCTGTGAGGCCCGGCACATCCTCGACCCAGCGTGACCGCCGACGGACGCACCGCCGACGGCGCGGGCAGCCCGCCGACCGCCCGAGGTGGCCCGCGCCACACCCACCCCCCCGCAGCCGCCCGCCCCCGCACGGAGGGCTCCGGCGACGCCGCACCCCTTCGGCCGGCAGGTCGAGCAGAAATGATTCTGCATCAGAAACCAAGCAGAAAAACCGAGTTACACCAACGCGCGCCCCTTTTCAGACTGTCATTCTTTTTAACTACTCCTTGCCCGAACCACTCTCCGCTCAATAAGGTCGCACACAGAGTGTCCACCCTGCGGACTCGCTACGAATTGAGGACTGCACATGCGCCAGAACCGGTTCGGATTCGCCCTGCTCGCCGGATTGAGCGTCCTCGCGCTGAGCACGGCCGCCCAGGCCGCCCCGCACAGCGCCGCCCCCCACAACACCGGCCCCGCGGTCGCCGCCGCCACCACCGGTCCGGCGGCCGGCAAGCAGATCGTCGACGTCGGCTCACCCTCCCAGCTTCCGGCCGCCCCCGCCGACGGCTCGGCCGCCCTCGCCCCGCAGGCCGTCACCGTCACCTACCGCACGCCGGCCTTCACCAACAACCACGGTGGCAAGTGTCTGGACGGCGACCTCAACACCATCAACAACGACGGCGCCAAGGTCCAGCTCTGGGGCTGCAACAACTGGGACAACCAGAGCTGGTACTGGACCCCGGCCCCGGGCCTGCCGGTCGGCTACTACACCATCCAGAACGGCCACGGCTGGAAGTGTCTGGACGGCGACCTGAACACCATCAACAACGACGGCGCCAAGGTCCAGCTCTGGGGCTGCAACGGCTGGGACAACCAGACCTGGTACTGGACCGGCAGCACGCTGCAGAACTCGCACGGCTGGAAGTGCCTTGACGGCGACCTCAACACCATCAACAACGACGGCGCCAAGGTCCAGCTCTGGGGCTGCAACGGCTGGGACAACCAGGCCTGGACCTGGCACTGAACCAGCAGGCGGGACCAGCAGCGGCCGGTGTGCGGCCGGCCGCTGCTGCGGCCCGAACGGGGCAGGCCGGCACGGAGGGGAGCCGGGCCGGCCTCAGCGCCAGACCTTGACGTAGTCGACCTTGAACTCGATCGGGGCGCCGGTGGGCGGCGCGGGGTGGTAACGGCCGGCGCCGACCGAGAGGTTGAGGATCAGGTAGGACGACCAGGTCGGGGTCACCCCCTTGCGGTCCGCGTGGATGCGGACGCCGTTCAGGTACCAGTCCACCGAGTCCTGGCCGTAGCGGGTGCCGATGGTGACCCAGCGGCCGGGGGCGACCGCCGCGGGGTCGGTGTGGTACCGGTAGGTGGATCCGACGCGGTTGGACAGCTCCAGCATCGCCGGGTGGTCCGGGTGGTACTCGAAGGAGTCGACCTCGTTGCCGGAGTCCTTCCAGGTCCACAGGGCCGGCCAGGCCCCCAGGCCGGTCGACATCTGCACGCGGGTCTCGACGTAGTCCCCGGTCCTGACCCGGAAGCCCTCGGTGGAGCCCTCCGTGGTGAGCAGACCGGTGTCCCAGGACCGGCGTCCGTTCTCCAGCAGGTGGGTGCCGGGGCGCGCGGTGAAGGTCGCGATCCCGTCGGCGACACCGACGTTGGCCGGGTTGAGCCAGTCGAGCTTGTCGTCCTTGGGGTTGTGGTTGCCGAACTCGTACGCGCTGGTCCGGTCGGCCACCCACCGGGCGCCGGGGGCGAGGGGGGCGGAGAACTCGTCGGACCACACCAGGGTGTGCCCGTCGGTGGGCGGGCCCGGCTTGGTGCCCGGCGGCCGCTCCGGCGGGATGCAGGGCCGGGCGAACGGGAAGCACACCGGCCAGCCGGTGGTGGGGCAGTTCGCGCACCCGAGCGCGCCGGGCAGCGATCCGAACAGGCCGGGCAGCTGCGAGCCGAGGCCCCAGTCCTGCGGGCGGGGCGCGTAGACGCCCGTGGGGACGGGCGGGAGGGTCAGCGCGGACGGGGCCGGGCTGCCGATGCCGAGCCCCAGTGCGGTCAGCGTGGCGACCACGGCCGCCCGCCGTCCGACCCGCCGCACCGCGCCGGCCCGTCCCCGGACTCCTCGGCGGGGCCGGGTGCTCGCCGTCGGCGGCCCGTCGCACCGGCCGACGGGCGGGCCCGCCCCGGCGTGCTCCCGGGGGTCGGCCGGCACGGGCTCGGCCGATCGGCCCTGGCGGGGGCTCGGTGACCCCCCGTCACCGGGCGTCCCGATAAAGGACGGATGATCAGAAAGTGTCATGAGCTCTGTATCTCACGCCCCCTGGAGCGCCGCTCGCCGACCAATCCCGACCTCGGCAAAAGGGTGACCCCACGTCATGTCCGGTGGCTCGCGCCGAGGCCCGCGGACAGCTCCGCACCCGGACGATCCGCGCCACCGACCCCGTCGCACCAGGGCCGCGATGTCTGGACCATTGACATGACCACCTCCCGCGACCCATTCTGAGAGCGCTCTCAGCCGCCCGAAGAAGACCTCCGGGTCCCGGCGCGGAGAGCTCCGCCGTCATCGGCCGCCCCACCCGGCCGACCTGACGCCGCGGCACCATCGCCCCCCACCGAAGGAGCCGACCCGATGGGAACGAGACGAGCACCCGCACCCCGCACGGCGGGCCGCACCTGCCTGGCCCTCGCCCTGGCCGTGTCCGCCGGGCTGGCCGTCGGCGCCCCCGCACAGCCCGCCCAGGCCGCCGTGGCGGCGACCGTCCCGCTCACCATCACCAACAACTCCGGCCGCGGCGAACCGGTCTACATCTACAACCTGGGCACCCTGCTCTCCACCGGCCAGCAGGGCTGGGCCGACGCCAACGGCGCCTTCCACCCCTGGCCCGGCGGGGCGAACCCGCCGGCACCGGCCCCCGACGCGGCGATCACCGGCCCGGCGAGCGGCCGCGCCACGACCATCCGGATCCCCAAGTTCTCCGGACGGATCTACTTCTCCTACGGGCAGAAGCTCGTCTTCAAGCTGGCCACCGGCGGCCTGGTCCAGCCCGCGGTGCAGAACCCGAGCGACCCGAACCGCAACATCCTCTTCAACTGGTCCGAGTACACGCTCAACGACGCCGGGCTGTGGATCAACAGCACCCAGGTCGACATGTTCTCGGCCCCGTACGCGGTCGGGGTGAAGGCAGCCGACGGCACCACCCGGAGCACCGGCCACCTCAAGCCCGGCGGCTACCAGGGCTTCTTCAACGCCCTCAAGGCGCAGCCGGGCGGTTGGGCCAACCTCGTCCAGACCCGCTCCGACGGCACCGTCCTGCGCGCCCTCGCGCCCGGCCACGGCATCGAGACCGGTGCGCTCCCGGCCACCGCCATGAACGACTACGTCAACCGGGTGTGGAGCAGGTACGCCGGCTCCACGCTGACGGTGACGCCGTTCGCGGACCAGCCGAACACCAAGTACTACGGCCGCGTCGCCGGCAACGTCATGAACTTCACCAACAGCGCGGGCGCCGTCGTCACCAGCTTCCAGAAGCCGGACTCCGACAGCATCTTCGGCTGCTACAAGCTCCTCGACGCTCCCAACGACCTGGTCCGGGGCCCGATCTCGCGCACGCTGTGCGCGGGCTACAACCGTTCCACCCTGCTCACCAACCCGAACCAGCCGGACTCCGGCTCGGCCGGTTTCTACCAGGACGCGGTGACCAACCACTACGCGCGCAAGATCCATGCCCAGATGGCCGACGGATCGGCGTACGCCTTCGCCTTCGACGACGTCGGCCACCACGAGTCGCTGGTGCACGACGGCAACCCGCAGCAGGCCTATGTGACGCTCGACCCGCTCAACTGACCGGGCACAGGAGGCCTAAGCTCGGGGCGCCCGAGAATCGCGGCCACGGCACGCCCGCGGCCGCCCGGCGGAGGAGTGGAGCGCCGTGCTGGCCGGCCTGGATGCCGCACTCGTGCGCGAACTGCAGCACAACGGCCGGGCGAGCTGCCCGGGCGCGCGGCCCCGCGCCGCTCCGACCGGGCGGACCCTCCGTCCCACCGGGCCCGACCGCTGTACGGTGACCGGATGACACCGGACGAGACCCTGCGCGCCCTCGCCACCCTGGAGGCGGCCTGGACGCACGACGAGCAGGCCGTGGCCGCGCTGGCCCAGCGCGGCCCGGGTGAGCCGACCCTGCCGGTGCTGGTCGCCGACTACGGGGATCTGGTCCTGCAGTCGCTGGTCACCCTCGCTCTCGGCATCGACGAGAGCGAGGGCGACGAGGGGGCGGAGGCCGCGTCCGAGGCGATGCGGACGGATGTGACGGCCCGGATGTGCACCGTCCTCGGCCGGACACTCAGGACCTGGGCGGCCGGCGCCGACGACGGCGCGGCGGCGGACATCGCCCGCGCCGTCATCGCCGCCATCCTGAACTTCACCGAGGACGCGGACGAGAGCGACGTCCTGCCGCTGCTCACGGCCCTGCGGGCGAAGGCGCTGGACAGCGCCTGACCGCCGGCCGCGCCGCACGCCCCGGCGTGCTCGTCCGTCCGGTCGGGCAGCGCCTTCGGGGTGACGCCGCCGAGCCACTCGACCGGCTCACCGGAGCGCCGCGTCCCCCCGGTCGGGCAGCCGGGGACGAGGATCGTCCACCCGGCGCCCGCCGGGCGGCCGCGCCGACGCCCGTAGCCGCGACAGGGCCCGCGTACGCTCGGCGGCCGGCTGCTCGGACGCCGCCAGCTCGGCCGCGAACTCGCCGACCAGGGGGTGGAAGCGGTACGCGTCCGGGCCCGGTCGCTCCAGCAGGTGACGCTCCACCAGGAGGTCCAGCAGGTCGGCGGCCCGGTCCGGCCCCTCGCCGAGCAGCACCCGGACGGCCTGCGGCCCGAGCGGGCCCTGTGGCCGCAGGCCGAGCAGCCGGAAGGCCCGGGCCGCGTCGCGGCAGAGCGGGGCCGGGTCGGCCAGCAGCGCGTGGTAGCTCGTCAGGAAGGTCTCCCGGACGGCGAGGTGGTCGAGGGCGAGGACGTCCAGCCGGCCACCGGCCGGGGAGGGCCGGCGCGCCAGGGTGTCCGGCGGTTCGCCGGGCCGGGCGGCCAGCCGGGCGGCGGCGATCCGGACGGCGAGCGGCAGCCCCGCGCAGGCGTCCAGGATCCGCTCGGCGGACCGCCGGTCGGCGGCGATCCGGTCGGCGCCGCACACCGCGGCCAGCAACTGCCGTTGCTCCGGCCCGGTCAGCGGTCCAAGGGCGATGCGGGCCGGGCCGGGCAGCGCGGCGAGGGTGCGGCGGCTGGTGACGATCGCGGCCGAGCCACCGCTGCCCGGCAGGAGCGGGAGGACCTGCTCGGTGTCGCGGGCGTCGTCGAGGACGATCAGGATCCGGCGCTCCGCGAGGACGGCGCGGTAGAGGGCCGCGCGGTCGTCGGTGTGCTCCGGGAGGTGCCGGGCATCGGTCCCGAGGTCGGTGAGGAAGCGCGCGAGCAGGTCGTGCGCGCTCCGGGCGCCACGGGCCCGGCGCAGGTGTCCGGCGAAGTCCTCCGCGTCGAGCTCGCCCTCGTTCACCTCGATCAGGTAGCCGGGCGGGACGGCTCTGAGCCTGGCGCCGCCCTGGGGCCCGAGGCCGCGCCGCAGCCGGGCCGCGTGGTTGTGCAGCGAGGACCTCGCGGTCCGGGGCGGACTCCCGCACCACAGGACGGCCTCCAACTGCTCGACGGAGACCGCCTGGTTGCAGCGCAGCAGGAGCGCCGCCAGCAGCAGCCGGGTCTTCGTCCCCGCGAGGGCGCGCGGGCCGCTCCCGTCCGTGAGCGTGAGTGGCCCGAGCAGGCCGAACCGGATCCCCACGCGCCGCCCCCCGACCTGACTGCCACTCACATGGCCTTCGTCACACGTGAGTCGTATGTTAGTCGTCCGTTGGCAGACGAAGAGATGATCCTCCGGTCCACGACACGGCGGGCCCGGCCCGCCGCCTCCGTCCACGAAAGGTACGACCGTGCGATCTCGCTCCGTCCTGGCCGTGTCGGCCGCCCTCGCGGCCCTCACTCTCGCCCTGGCGCCCGCCGCCTCGGCCCGTGGCAACTACCTCGCGTACGCGTCGAAGACCAAGCTCTCCAACGGCAACCTGTTCACCCAGATCACCCCGCAGTACGACGGCACGGGCTACTGGCGGATGGAGGAGTGGTACGAGAAGACCGGCGGCGGCACGATCAACCAGAAGCTCGGGTTCAACTACCACGGTTACAGCTACGCGAACGGCTGGATCGTCCAGACCTCCGGCACCTCGCGGATGCAGAGCTTCCACGATCTGGGCTTCACCGACTGCTCGGACGTCGTCGGCTGGATGGAGGTCGACGGCCAGGGCACCTACTACAACGCCCCGGTGGGCATCTGCTGACGACCCGTACGACCGGCCCGGCTCCGCTCCGGCGGGGCCGGGCCGCCCTTCAGTCCCCGACCCCAGGAACCGACGGCTCCCATGATCGAAGCAGCCCTTCGCGGCAATCAGTCGCTCCTCCTCGTCGCAGCGGTGCTGTGGGCGCTCGGCGCCGTTCCGACCTGGTTCGCGAGCCGCCGGTACGGCGTCTCCCCGGTGTGGGCGCTCGGCGCGGCCGGCTCGCTGTCGCTGGTGCTCGCGGCCACGCTCTACCCGCTGAGCCCGCAGGCGCCGGCCGCGATGACGTGCACGGTGCAGCGGGACGTGGTGGGTGCGCTCCTCGGCGACCAGGGGCTGATGAACGCGGCGATGTTCGTGCCGGCGTCGTTCTTCCTGACGGTCGTCTCCCACCGGCCGCTGCCCGTCGCCGCGGCCACCGCCGTGCTGTCCGGGGCGATCGAGGTCACTCAGGCGCTCGTCTCCGGGATGGGGCGGGCGTGCGACTCGGCGGACCTCGAGGCCAATGTGGTCGGCGCCCTGCTGGGCTGTCTGGTCGGCCGGCTGTGGCTGCGGCGCGCCGGCTCCCGTGCGCTCGGCCGGGAGATCCGGCTGACCTCGGTCATCGCCGTCGGCGGCGGCGCTGTCCTGGCGGCCGTCGCCGTCCCCGCGCTGCTCTTCGTCGTCTCGGACGTGAGCGACGGGCACCGGGCCGACCACGCGCAGACCGCGGCCGCCACGGACGCGGCGCACCGGTTCTTCGGCTCCGACACCGCGGTCCGGCGGGTCCAGTACTCGCCCGGCGGCTCCGGGCAGCCCGGCCGGGTCGAGGTCGCCACCGCCGCGGGGAACCTCGTACTGGACTGGCCGTCCCGCGAGGTGTCCTCCGGGGTCCTGGGATCCGTCCCCGAACTGCCGGAGGGCCGCCCGCAGCTGTCCGACGAGGCCGCGCTGGCCGCGGGCACCGACTTCGCCCGGGCCCACTTCCCTTGGGCGCTGTCGGACTCGGCCACCACGGTCTACCCGGCGGGCGGCCCCGGCGGCACGGCCAGGCTGGTCCAGTGGCGGTCCCGTGTCGACGGGGTCCTGATGCCCATGCGGCTCGACCTGGTGGTGGGCGACGACCGCCGGGTGGTGTCCTTCTCGGCCCGGCACATCCCGCCGCCCGCCCTGCCGAAACCTGCGGTGAGCGCGGAGCGGGCCAAGGAGTTGGCCACCCGCCCGGGAATGACGGTCACCGGTGGCGAACTGATCGCCAAGGCCGATCAGCGGGGCGAGTGGCACCTCTGCTGGCTGCTGGCCCTCACCCCGGCCGGGCTCACCATCCCGTCGGACGCTCCCGCCCGGGCCCGGCCCGCCCAGGGCGGCGAGAGTCCGGGACAGGCCGTGGTGTTCCTGGACGCCGTCACCGGCGAGCCGATCAGGAGCGGCGGCCTGCTCGACGCGAACCACTGACGGCGGGCCTCCCGCAGGGCCGCGCGACGGCCTCGATCCGTCCGCCCGCCTGGCCGGTGCAGAGGTGCGGGGCGGGCGAGGCCGGCCCCGCACCGCTCAGCGGGTGGCGTTCCAGCTGTGCGCGACGTCGACGACCAGCCGGTCGTCCAGCTGGAACACCCGGAACGGCAGTCGGGCGCGGACGCCGAGGCCGATCTGGGTCTGGCCCTCGAAACTGGCGGCGAAGCGCGTGTCGACGAAGGTTCGGTAGCCCTTCAGGTCCACCCCGGGCAGCGGCTGCCCGGCCCGCGCCGGGAAGGTCGTGGCACCGGTCCCCGGGTCGTACGAGGGGGCCACCACCACGATCTCCAGCACCGCCCCGCCGCGGACCGGGACCGGCCGGCCGGAGCCGTCCTGGAGAATCGTGTCCACGTACCGGACGTGGTAGCCGACCGGGTGCGCGGCGGACGTGCCGGGCACGTCGAGCACGAGCCGGTCGTAGCAGGGGTGAGCACCGGTTCTGATGTTCACCAGGGGCTGGGAGCCGGATGCCGTCCGGTCCTCCGGCAGGCTGCCCCAGCCGGTCGGGCACTGCGCGACCGCCGCGGCCGGGGGCGCCGCCGAGGCCGTCACCGGTGCGATCGCCGCTCCGGTGCCCGCGAGAACGACCGCCATCGGAATCATCGTCCAACGTCGCATGACCACCGCCTCCTCGGGCGTGTGTCCCCCCGTAGAGCGTGTGTCCCCCATAAAGTCCCTCATAGAGAAGGACGGGCGGCGCGGGTCGATGGTTGCGGCCGGTGCCGGCCGGTGCGGCCGCGCGGCGGTGTCAGTGCGGCCGGTGGGGCGCCGCGGGAAGTGCGAGGGCGAGCAGCGCCCGATCGTCCCCGTCCGCGCCGACCGACCAGCGGTCGGCGTCGGCCCGGACGAAGGAGGCCACCGCCTCCGGCTGCGGCGCGTGCCGCCCGCCGAAGCGGCCGGCCAGGCGCTCCAGAAGCGGGTAGAAGACCCCTCCCCCGTCACGCGCCTCGCTGACCCCGTCGGTGTACACCACCACGACCTCCTCCGGGCCGACCGGGTGGACCGTGACCTCGCTGCCGGCCCCCGGGCAGAGCTCGCCCAGCCCGAGCGGCAGCGCCGGGGAGGTGCGGAGCCACTCGGCGCCGCCCGGCCCGACCAGCACCGGGGCGGGGTGCCCGCGGTCGACGATCCGTACTTCGCGGCGCCCGGTGGGGAACTCGAGGAGCAGCGCGGTGACGAACAGCTCCGCGTCCCCGGCCGCCCGGCCGGAGTTGCGGGCGATGCTGAGTTCGAGCCGTTCCGCCAGCCGTCCCAGGTCCTCCCACTCGTGCGCCGACACCCGGAAGCTGCCGAGGACGGCGGAGACCGTCTGCACGGCGTCCAGGCCCTTCCCCCGGACGTCGCCGACGATCACCCGCACCCCGAACGGGGTCTCCGCCAGGTCGTACAGGTCGCCGCCGACCAGCGCACCGCCCTCGCCCGCCTCGTAGAAACCGGCCGCCCGCACCGGCCCAATCCGCTCCGGAACCGGGCGCAGCAGGGTGAGTTGGACCGCCTCGGCCACCGAGCGCGCCTGTACCAGGTGCTCCTGTGCGCGGGTCCGTTGCCGGGCGAGGGAGACGCTGGCGACGCCGATGAGCACGGTGGCGAGGTAGAGCGCGACGTGGTGCTGCTCGCCGAAGTGGCCGGGCCGCCGGGAGGCCATCCACATCTGCAGCAGGACGCAGCCGACGGTGATCACGGCGGTGCGGCGCGGGGTCCGGGTGGCCGCGGCCAGCGGGGGCACTCCGACGAGCAGGAAGCTGACGGGTTCGCGGCTGTCGAGGGCCAGTTCCACGGCGATGTCCAGGAGCACCAGCAGCGGGGGAAGCCACCAGACCCAGGTGTGGCCGCTCAGGCCGGGACGCCACCGCAGAAGCCCTCGGATCCGCCCGGATCCCTGGTCCCGGAATTGCGACATGCGGTCACTCTAGGTGCACGGTGCCCGGTATCGCCGGACGGTGCCGCCACCTCCGCCGGTGGTGTTGGGGACGGCGGCGGGGCGGCCGGCCTCCGGTGCTCGTGCCCGGCCCCGGACCGACGGTCAGTTCACCGCGGCCGCAGCGGAGTTCACCGCCGGGGCCGGTTCCCGTCGGTAGGATCGCGGCACCGTCCGCCGCGGTCGCGCGCAGCCGCGCAGCCGGGGCCGAGCCTGGGGAGAACAGCATGCTGAAGGCGTTCGCCGACCTGTCCACGCCGCTGGTGGCCGACGCCTGCCTGCGGACGGGGGTGCCGCTGCGGGTCGCGCCGCCCGGGATCCGCCCGGTGGTGCCGGGGCACCGGGTGGCGGGACGGGCGCTGCCGGTACGGCACTACGGGAGCGTGGACGTGTTCCTGGAGGTGTTCGGCCGGGCCGAACCGGGTGACGTGCTGGTCGTCGACAACGGTGGCCGGACGGACGAGGCCTGCGTCGGCGATCTGGCGGTCCTGGAGGCGGCGGCGGCCGGGCTGACCGGCCTGGTGATCTGGGGACTGCACCGCGACACTCCGGAGCTGGTCGAGATCGGCGTTCCGGTGTTCAGCTACGGCGGCTGTCCGCCCGGTCCGGTGCGGCTGGACGAACGGGAGCCGCAGGCGCTGGTCAGCGCGCGGTTCGGACCGCACCTGGTGGGCGGCGGCGACCTCGTGCTCGGTGACGAGGACGGCGTGCTGTTCGTCGCCGCCGAGCGGGCCGAGGAGGTCCTGACGGCGGCCCGCGGGATCCGGGCGACCGAACGCGAGCAGGCCCGCAGGATCCGCTCGGGTGACACGCTGCGACGGCAGACCGCCTTCGAGGACTATCTCGCGCGGCGCGGCGCCGACCCCTCGTACACCTTCCGGCAGCACCTGCGGCGGGTCGGCGGGGCCATCGAGGAGTGACGGTCAGTAGTAGCCGCGCTCGCCGTCGAGGAGTTCGCGGATGGCGTCCGCGTGGCCGGCGTGCCGGGCGGTCTCCTCGATCATGTGGAACAGGATCCACCGCAGGGACGCGGCGGAGGCCCCGTGGTCCGGGTGCCGCCCGACCTCGTCCAGGTCGGCCGCCGCGATGAGCTCGTCCGAGATCCCGCACTGCCGTTCGTACTCGGCGAGCAGCTGAGGGAGCGGGATGCCCTCGACCATCATGTCGGCGCCCTCGGGGCCGTCCTCGAACCGCGGGCCCACGGCGGGGCGGCCGAGCAGGATGACCTCGAACCAGAAGTGCTCGACCCAGCGCAGGTGGGAGACCAGGCCGGCCATGGTCATGTGCGGTGAGGACGGCAGGACGGCCCGGTGGGCGTCCGGCTCGGAGAGCCCCTCGCACTTCCAGTGGATGACCGCACGCTGCAGGTCGAGCCAGCCGAGCAGCTGGGTCCGCTCGTCGGCGTCGTACGCGGGGCGATCGCGGGGAGGCAACATGGTCGCCGACGGTACCCCGACGGAGGTCATCTCGCATCGGAATTACGGGCGTTGGGGTCATCCACGGCGGGGGTAGGCGGCGATGGCGGCGTCGATGCCGGCCAGTGCCATGTCCAGGCCCTGCTCGAACTGCCGGTCGCGGGCCGCCGCGACGCCGCCCTCGACCTCGCGGCTCACCAGGTCCGCGTTCTCCAGCAGTCGGGCGTCGGCCTGCTCCACGATGCCGTAGACCACCCGGTGCAGTTCGTCCTCGGTCAGCCCGGCCACCCGCACCCGCAGCAGCCACTGCGATTCGGCCAGTGCGAAGCCGTACGCGAACTGGAGGACGAGGCCGAGCGCCCCGCCGAGGCGGTCGCCGGCTAGGCCGCTGCGGGCGACCGCGGCGACGGCGCTGGTGGTGAAGGAGACCGCGTGGGGGCCGAGCGCCAGGAACTGTCCGGCCAGTTGGGCGGCCCACGGGTGCTGCTGGATGCAGCGGCGGTACTCGTGGGCGAGGGTGCGCAGGTGGTGCCGCCAGTCCGCGTCGGCGTCGGCGTCGGCGTTCAGGGGCGGGATGCGCATCTCGCCGAGGACCTCGTCCAGGGCGAGTTCCAGCAGTTCGTCCTTGTTGTCGACGTACCAGTAGACCGACATCGGCGTCACGTCGAGTTCGCCCGCCAGCTTGCGCATGGAGAACGCCTGGATGCCGTCGGCGTCCAGCAGGGCCACGGCCGCGCGCACGATCGCGTCCCGGCTGAGCCCGGTGGGTGCGCTGCCCCGACGGCGGGCCTTCGGCGGGGCCACCCAGACGCTGACGCTCGGGTCGCGGGGCCGGTCGACCATGCTCTGCCCTTCTGCTCTCGCTGCACGACCGCCGGGGGACGGCCGTGCAGCGATCGTAGAGTGAAGGTCAGCCCGGCTGGGTGACCGGCCCGTCCGAGGGCCGCTCCGCCGGGGCCGGCCGCTGCGCCGCCGCGCGGCCGAGCAGCCAGGCGGCGACCAGCCCGCCGAGCAGGACCGCGACGGCGCCGATCGACTGGCTGGTCGTCAGGCTGTCCGCGAAGGCGGACCGGACGGGCTGCTCGGCGGACGGCCCGGCGGCGGCGAGCGCGTCCGGCAGTGAGCGCGCCGAGGAGTCGGGCAGGCCGGCGGGCAGCGAGCTCGCGAAGCCCGCGGTGAGGACGGCGCCGAGGACGGCGACGCCGAGGGAGTTGCCCAGCTCGCCGAGCGTGCCCATCAGGCCCGAGCCGCTGCCGGCCTTCTCCGGCGGGATCGAGGTCATCACCGCGCCCGCCATGGCGGGCTGGGCGCAGGCCACCCCGGCGCCCATCAGCACCAGGCCGAGCAGGATGCCCGGGTAGGAGCCGTCCCGGCCCAGCAGGGCGATCGCGGCGAGGCCGGCGGCGAGCAGGGTGAGGCCCGCCGCGACGGCGCGGGGCGGGGTGAGCCGGCCGGTGAGCCGCATGCCCGCCCCGGTGAGGTTGAGCGCGACCACGGTGAGCGCCATCGGGGCGGTGCGCAGACCCGCCGACAGGGGGCCGTAGCCGAGCACGAACTGCAGGTGCTGGGTGAGCAGGAACAGCGAGCCGCCCATGCCGAAGCTGACCAGCACACCGCCCGAGACGGCTCCCCGGAACCGGGCATTGCGGAAGAAGTCCAGGTCGAGCAGCGGGTGTTCGATCCGGCGCTCCCACAACGCGAAGGCCAGCAGGAACAGCAGGCCGAGGAGGCCGGCCAGCAGGGTGGGCGGCGCGCCCCAGCCGGCGCCCGGGCCCTGTATGACGGCGTAGACCAGCCCGACCAGGCCCGCCGTGGACAGGGCCGCGCCGAGCAGGTCCGGGCGGTCGCCGCGCGGGTCCTTGGACTCGGGTACGAGTTTGGCGACGGCGATCAGGCCGAGGGCGGCGACGGGCAGGTTGACCAGGAAGACCGCGCCCCACCAGAAGTGCGCGAGCAGCAGCCCGCCGATCACCGGGCCGAGCGCGACGCCGAGCGAGGCGACGGCGGTCCAGGCGGCGATGGCCTTGGGCTGCTCGTCCTGCTCGAAGGTGCGGACCACGATGGCGAGGCTGGTGGCGAGCAGCAGGCTGCCGCCGACGCCCATGCCCGCGCGGGCCGCGATCAGCTGCCCGGGGTCGGCGGACAGCGCGGCCCCGAGTGAGCCCACCCCGAACAGGGCGAGCCCGAGCAGCTGGACCTTCTTGCGTCCGTACCGGTCGGCGAGCCCGCCGGCGGCGATCAGCAGGCCCGCCTGTGCGAGGGAGTAGGCGCCGATCGCCCACTGGGTCTGCGAGGTGGTGGCGCCGAGTTCCTCGGTGAGGGACGGGACGGCGACGTTGAGGATGGTGTTGTCGAGCACGACGACGAGTTGCGCGAGACAGATGACGGCGAGGATCAGCCACCGGTCCGGCCGGCGCTCAGGTTGGGGCATGCCCGTTTCTCCACTCTTCTACGGCGTACAATTCCTGTACAGCGTAGAAGTGGGCGCGGCACGGCGCCAGCGAATTCGGCGGGGAACGGCACGACGCCCCGCACCGGTGTCGGTGCGGGGCGTCGTAGCGCGGGCGGGGCCTTACTTGGTGAGGCCGGCCTTGACGGAGCAGACGGGCCAGGCGCCGGGGCCCTGGGAGGCGAGGACCTTCTCGGCGACGGCGATCTGCTGGGCCTTGCTGGCCAGGTTGGCCTGCGGGGCGTAGGAGGTGCCGCCGAAGGCGGCCCAGGTGCTGTTGGTGAACTGGAGGCCGCCGTAGAAGCCGTTGCCGGTGTTGATGCTCCAGTTGCCCGTGGACTCGCACTGCGCGACCTTGTCCCAGGTGGAGACCGGCGCGGCGGAGGAGGACGTGGCCGTGACGAGGCCGGCCACCGGCAGGGCGAGGACCGCGCCCGCCATGACAGCCATCCGCACCCGCTTGCGCTTGGTGGTGGCGGAGGTGGTGGCAGCGGTGGTCTCGTTACGGAAAGTCATGCGGATCCTCTCGAACGCCCGAACCGGGCACACGGAACCAGGCCCGGGGGGCCTGCTTGTCAGGGGGCGCAGCTCCGGCACATCCACCCGATCCATGGGACCGGCGTGCTCGCTGCACTGGTTTCGAAGCTACGGAAGCCGGTCGACGGCTTCAAGGATTTCCGCGAAGTCCCAGCTCGGAGCAGGGTTACCGGGAGTATCCGGGCGACCGCCGGCCCGTGGTTGAGCGGATCCGCCCCCGCCACCGCACCCCGATGTGGCCCCGGTCACCCCGAAAACCCTGTGAGGCCCGGCACATCCTCGACCCAGCGTGACCGCCGACGGACGCACCGCCGACGGCGCGGGCAGCCCGCCGACCGTCCGAGGTGGCCCGCGCCACACGCATCCCGCAGCGTGGCCCGGCGGCTACCCAGGGGTGAAGGCCGGAGCCCGCGGGCTCCGGCCTTCAGCGGGTACCGCCCGGCCGGGTCAGCCGGTGGCGGCCTTGTTCACGAACTCCGTGGTGTAGGTCCGGGCGAGGTCGATGGTGCCCTCCTTGCCCTTCACGTCCGGGTGGAAGGCGCCCAGGACGGCCAGCACCGTCTTCGGGCCCTCCGCGGGCATCACGCCGTCCGTGGTGAACATCGGCAGCGTGGCCTTGATCGCCTCGGCGTACTGCTCGGCGCCGCCCTGCGCGTAGTCGGCCGGCATCTGGGCGGCGATCTCCGCGGGCGAGTGGGTGGACATCCACTTGAGGGTCTTCACGAAGGCGTTGGCCAGCTTCTGGGTGGTGTCCTTGTTCTTCTCCACCCACTCGGTGTTCATGTACAGCGAGGAGGACGGGTAGAGGCCGCCGAGCGCGGCCCGCGAGCCCTCCGGGGTGCGCATGTCGTAGAGCACGGTGCCGATCTGCTTCGAGAGGATGGTCGCCACCGTCGGGTCGGTGGTCATCCCGGCGTCGATGCTGCCCTGCTGCATGGCGGCGATGAAGGTCTGGCCCGCGCCGACCGCGATCGGGCTGAACTCGCTGACGGGGACGCCGTTCTTGACGGCCAGGTACTTGGTCAGGAAGTCGGTGGAGGAGCCGATGCTGGTGACGCCCAGCTTCTTGCCCTTGAAGTCGGCCCCGGTCCTGATGGCCGCGGCCTGCTTGGCGGAGACCACCTCGACCTCGCCGGGGGCCTGCGAGAACTGGACCACGGACTCGACGTTCTTGCCCTTGGCCTGCAGGTCGATGGTGTGGTCGTAGAAGCCGACCGCCCCCTGGACGTCCCCGGCGAGCAGCGCGGTGGTGGCGTTGACGCCGGCCGGCTCGCTCAACAGCTCCACGTTGACACCGGCCTCGGCGAAGTAGCCGAGCCGCTGGGTGAGCATCGCGGGCAGGTAGATGACCTTGTCGAGGCCGCCGACCATGATCTTGACGGTGGGCCCGTCGACGGTCTTGCCCGCCGGGGCGGCGCCGCCGTGCGCGGTGGAGGACGCGTCGTTGGCACAGGCGGCGAGTGGGAGGAGCAGCACGGCGGCGACGGCGGCTGCGAGGGTTCTGCGCATGTGGGGGTGGCCTTTCCGGAGGGTGGGAGGGAATTCAGCGGCCGTCGCCGGCGTCGGCCGGCTTCCAGCGGAAGAGTCGTTTCTCGGCGAGGGTGAGCAGGCCTTCGGTGAGCAGCGCGACCACGGCGAGGATGGTCATCGCGGCGTAGACGCCGGCGGCGTTGAAGGTGCCCTGGGCGGCGGCGACCAGCAGGCCCAGGCCCTTGGTGGCACCGATGTACTCGCCGACGATGGCGCCGATCAGGGCGAAGCCGAAGCTGACGTGCAGGCTGGTGAAGATCCAGGTGGTAGCGGCCGGGATGACCACCTGCAGGGTGACCCTGCGGTTGTCGGCGCCGAGGATCCGGGCGTTGGCGACCAGGTTGCGGTCCACTTCACGGGCGCCCTGGAAGGCGTTGAAGAAGACCGGGAAGAACACCAGGACGACGGCGGAGGCGACCTTGGAGGCCGGGCCCAGGCCGAACCAGATCAGGAAGATCGGCGCCAGCACGATCCGCGGGATGGCGTTGAGAACCTTGATGTACGGGCCGAACACCTCGGCCAGGAAGCGGATCCGGCCGAGCGCGATGCCCAACAGGACACCGGCGGTGACACCGATCACCCAGCCGGTGAGCGCCTCGTAGAGGGTGTAGCCGACCTGTTCGCCGAGTGAGCCCTGGGCGGTGCCGTGGGTGGTCCACTGCCAGATCTGCGCCCAGATCCGGGACGGCTGGGAGAAGTTGAACGGGTCGACGACCTCGGTGCGGGCGGCCAGCTCCCACAGGCCGAGGAAGGCGACCAGGACGGCGGCGCGGGCACCGTAGATGCCGAACCTCCGTTTGCGGGCGGCTCGTTGGCGGGCCTCGGTCCTGCTGGCGACGGCGGGCGCGACTACGGGTACGGCGGTCTCAAGCGGCACGACCCGCTCCTCTCTCACGGGTGATCCGGACCTCTTCGCCGAGCGAGCCCCAGATCTCGCGGTAGAGCTCGACGAAGCGGGGTTCCAGCCGGACGGCCTCCACGGTGCGCGGACGCGGCAGGTCGACGGTGAAGATCTCCTTGACGCTGGCCGGCCCCGCCGTCATCACCACGACCCGGTCGGCGAGGGCGATGGCCTCGTCCAGGTCGTGGGTGACGAAGACGACCGAGGAGCCGGTGCCGGCCCACAGCTCCAGCAGCTGGTCCGACATCAGCGCCCGGGTCTGGACGTCGAGCGCCGAGAAGGGCTCGTCCATCAGCAGGATCCGGGGGTCGTTGACGAAGGTCTGGGCGAGCGCGACGCGCTTGCGCATGCCGCCGGAGAGCTGGTGCGGGTAGCGGTCCTCGAAGTCCCCCAGGCCGACCCGGGCCAGCCAGTCGCGGGCCCGCTCCCGGGCCTCGGCGGCGGGGACACCGCGGAACCGCGGTCCGGCCATCACGTTGGAGAGCACGGTGCGCCACGGGAAGACGGCGTCCTGCTGGAAGACGAAGCCGACATGCCGGTTGATCCCGGTGACCGCCTCACCGTGCACCCTGACCTCGCCCTCGGTGGGCTCCTCCAGGCCGCTGACCAGGGTCAGCGTGGTGGACTTGCCGCAGCCGGTCGGCCCGACCACGGCCACGAACTCGCCCGGGGCCACGGTCAGGTCGAGATCCCGTACGGCGGTGTGCAGGTCGCCCGAAGGGGTCCTGAACCGCTTGGTCGCACCGGCCAACTCGATCGCCGGGGCTGTCGTTACCGGCACGCTCATGTGCACCACCACCTCTGCCCGCCCGGCGCCGTCGCCGGGGTCTGTGCTGTGCTCCGGAGGTTAGGAGCGGCGGGTGGCGGGGCGGCAGCCTTGTCTGCGTAGTGCGGCTTGCGCGCGTTGAGGGCTGTTCTGCTCGTTTTGCTTCCGCTACAACAGCGGGGGCGGTGACAGAAACACGGCGGAAACATAGGGTGACCGTCCACCCGCCGGGCGAGCAGGAAGGAGTCCCGCGATGAGGCGACCGCACTGGCCGCGTCGGGTCTTCGCCCAGCTGCTGCTCAGCCAGACGGTGGTCACGGTGGGAGTGAGCGCGGTGACCGCCGGGCTGTTCCTCGCCCCCGTCAGCCGTGAACTGGACCGGGACGCGATGCAGCGCGCGCTGTCCATCGCCCAGGCGACCGCCACGGACGAGGTCCTCGCCCGGGCCGCGGCGGCCCGGGACACCGCCACCGCGCAGCGCAACGCGGAGCAGATCCGGCTGGCGACCGGCGCCAGTTTCGTGGTCGTCACCGACCTGGACGGGATCCGGCTGTCGCACACCGACCCGGCGAAGATCGGCTTCCGGGTCAGCACCGACCCCGGTCCCGCCCTGAACGGGCGCAGCGTGACCGCGATCGAGCTGGGCACGCTCGGCCGGACGGCGCGCGGCAAGGTCCCGCTGCGGCTGGCGGACGGCCGGATCGTCGGCGAGGTCTCGGTCGGGATCAGCGACGACTCGATCCGGCGCCGGCTGCTCGGCATGGCCACCGGCATCCTGCTGTGCGCCGGTGCGGGCCTGGCCGCCGGCACGGTGGCGACCCTGGTACTGGCCCGGCGGCTGAAGCGGCGCACGCACAACATCGCGGTCGCCGACATCTCCGCGCTGCTGGTGGAGCGGGAGGCCATGCTGCACGGCATCCGGGAGGGCATGGTCGCCCTCGACGCCCGGGGCCGGATCCGGCTGGCGAACGACGAGGCGGTGCGGCTGCTGGCGCTGCCCGAGGACAGCACCGGCCGTCCGATCGAGCAGGCGCTGCCGCCCGGCCGGCTGGCGGAGATCCTGGCGGGCCGGATCGAGGGCACCGACCTGCCGGCCGTCCGGGACGACCGGGTGCTGGTGGTGAACCGGATGGCGACCGCGGACGGCGGCGCGGTGGTGACCCTCCGGGACCGCACCGAACTGGAGTCGCTCGTCCGGGAGCTGGACACCACGCGGAGCCTGACCGAGGCGCTGCGGGCCCAGGACCACGAGCACGCCAACCGGATGCACACGCTACTCGGCCTGCTGGAGCTCGGCCGCCACGAGCAGGCCGCGGAGTTCATCTCCGAGCAGTCCGGCTCGCACGCCGCCGTCGCCGCCGCGATCGCCGGGCAGGTGCAGGACCCGCACGTGGCGGCGCTGCTGGCGGGCAAGGCGGCGGTGGCGGCCGAGCGGGGCGTCCGGCTGCTGATCGCCGCCGACACCCATCTGCCGGACGCGGCGGTGGACCCGCGCGCGCTGGTCACCGTGCTCGGCAATCTGGTCGACAACGCGCTCGACGCGCTCACCGGCGGCGAGGTCGAGGTGGGCCTGCGGGCCTGCGGCGCCACCCTGCTGGTCGAGGTCGCCGACAGCGGGCCCGGCATCCCGCCCGAGCTGCAGGAACGCATCTTCGAGGAGGGCTGGACCAGCAAGACCGCCCCGGCCCACCGTCCGCGCGGGCTGGGCCTCGCCCTGGTCCGCCGCCTGGTGGAGCGGACCGGCGGACGGATCGCCGTCGACCGCGGCCCTCTCGGCGGCGCCCGGTTCACCGTGGAGCTGCCCGAGGCCCTGCACCCGGACCGCACCCTGGCCCACCTGGAGGCACCGTGATCGACGTACTGGTGGTGGACGACGACTTCCGGGTCGCCGAGGTGCATGCCGCGTACGTGGCCAAGGTCCCCGGTTTCCGGGTGACCGGGACGGCGCACAGCGCCGCCGAGGCGCTGGCCGCGCTGGAGCGCCGCCCGGTGGACCTCCTCCTGCTGGACCACCACCTGCCGGACGAGACCGGGCTGGCGCTGGTCCGCCGGATGCGCGCGGCCGGGATCGGCTGCGACGTGATGATGGTGACGGCCGCCCGCGACGTCTCCACCGTGCACGCGGCCATGCAGCACGGCGCTCTGCAGTACCTGGTCAAGCCGTTCGCGTTCGCCGGGCTGCGGGAGAAGCTGGTCGCGTACGCGCAGCTGCGCCACGCGCTCGCCGGGCCGGCCGCGCGCGAGGCCGGACAGGACGAGGTGGACCGGCTGTTCGCCACCATGCGCAGCGCCGCCTCCCCCGTCGCGCACCTGCCCAAGGGGCACTCGGCCCCGACCACCGACCTGGTCCTGGGCGCCCTGCGGCGGGCGGGCCGCCCGCTGTCCGCGCAGGAGGTCGCCGACGAGACCGGGCTGAGCCGCTCGACCGCGCAGCGCTACCTCAAGCAGCTCGAGCGCGACAGCCGGCTGCGGCTCAGCCTGCGCTACGGGGACACCGGCCGGCCGGAGCACCGGTACGTGCTGCCCGGGAGGCGGTGACCGGCGTTCGGGCGGGGACGGCGAGGCGGGATCCGCGGAAGGCGATCCGGTCGCAGGATCGCCGGTGAGCGGCCCCCCGGTGGCCGTCAGCCCGCGACGGTGCAGTCCAGCAGGTGCTTCGTCAGGCCTTTCCGGCCGGACTCGCGGAACCAGCGGCGTTGGCGGTCGGCGCCGGTGCCCGCAGCGGTGAAGTCCTGCCAGAGCCGGTCGACGGCGCTGGTGTCGCCGGTGAGGTCCAGCCCTGGCGCGAGGTACTCCCGGAGTTCGTCCAGCACGGCGCCGGCGGGGCGGGCGGCGCCGTCGCGCGCGGAGATCAGGGTGGTGGCGAGGCCGTCGTGGGCGGCGTGCCAGACGGCCGCGCGCAGGAGCTCCTCGGGCGGGTCCGGACGCGGCTCGCCGCGGCGCTCGGCGAGCAGGGCGGCGGCGACCAGGCCGCGGATCACTCCGGCGAACAGCTCGGCGTCGGCCACCGTCAGCTGGACGTCGGCGGCGCGCACCTCGACGGTGGGGTAGCGCTCGGAGAGCCTGGCCATCCAGTAGAGCCGGCCGGGGTCGCGGATCACCCCGGTGTCCAGCAGCGCGCGGACCCGGCGGCGGTAGTCCGCGGCGTCCCGGAAGGACGGCGGCGGGCCGCTGACCGGCCAGCGGTCGAAGTGGATGGTGCGCCAGCTCGCGAACTCGGTGTCGGCACCGGACCACAGCGGGGAGTTCCCGGTCATCGCGACCAGGACCGGCAGCCAGGGCCGGATCCGGTCGAGTGCGGCGACCCGCTCGTCCTCGTCCTCGACGCCGACGTGGACGTGCATGCCGTTCAGCATCAGGTCGTCGACCACTTGCGGGGCCTGCGCCCGGGCGGTGCGGTAGCGGTCCTGGTCGGTGACCGGGACCGGCCCGTCGGCGGCGAACGGCGCTCCGCCGACCGCGACGATCCGGCAGCCCCACTGGGCGGCGGACGCGTTCAGGGCCGCCCGCATCCGGCGCAGGTGCCGGGCGGCGGCGGCCAGGTCGTGGCAGACGGGTGTGGCGACCTCCAGCTGGACCTGCAGCAGTTCGTGCTGGGCCTCGCTCGGCCGGAGGGCGGGGCGCAGGTCTGCGGCGAGCAGGACCTCCTCGGCGCGGGGTACCGGCGCGCCGGTGGCCGGATCGACCAGCAGGTACTCTTCCTCGACTCCGAAGGTCAGCATGGCGCTGCGACTACCCCGGCTCCGCCGGCCGAATCGTCCGGTGCCCCGGTTGGGGCAGCACCGCCCCCGGGCCGTCGGTCGTCGTCAGGCCCGGGAGCCGGCTGCCGAGGCCGGAACCCGGGGGGAGGGAATTCGGCCTCGAAGGCTCGTCTGACCGCTGCGGGCGGTCTCAAACACCTCGGTCTCCGCGGGTTCGCCGTGCCGTTCCGGGGCAGGCGAGCGGCGGCGGCGCGACGTGACCGTGCGCCGCACCCGAGTCCGTTGCGCACCGACCGGAGGCTGGTAGCGATGAAACCCGAAGACGACGACCGGCACAGCAGCCCCGGGGCGAGCGGCACCGCCGCCCACCCCGGACTCGGCACCCCCGTACCGGACGACCCGGAGCTGCTGCTCGGGGACGCCCTGGCCGCCCAGGACCTGCTGGGCCTCGGGCAGGCGGAGCCCGCCGGCCGTGACCACTCCCTGCTGGAGCGGGCCCGCGACTCGGTCGGGCAGGCCACGGCCGCGGCGGTCCACGCCGGTGACGCCGGCCTCAACCGGGTCAGGCAGGCGGCGGAACGGGCCCGCGCCGGGCATCCGCTGGACGGGGACGACGGCTGGGAGACGGCCGCTCCGCCGGCCCGGCGGAGCCCGTACCTGCTCGCCGCGGGGCTGACGGCCGGCGCGCTGATCGCCTGGGCGGTCCTGCGGCACCGGCGCTGAACCCCGGCCACCACCGTCAGAGGAGAGTCCACGATGACCCGTGCCACCGATCCCGTCCCGCCGAACCCGACCCCCGCGCCCGGCCCGGGCGGGCCCGGCCCCGGTCCGCTGCCGGGCCCGGCGCCGACCCCGGGCGGGCCCGATCCGGTACCGCCGGCTCCCGGGCCGTCGGAGCCGGACCCGTGGCCGCCCGCGCCGCCGGCCCCGCTGCCCGGCCCCGAGCCGGTGCTGCCGACCGGCGGCTGACGCCCCGTCCGGACTCCCACCGCGCCGAGGACGGCGGCGCCCGACGCACCCCGCGTCGGGCGCCGCCGTCCTCGTGCCGCCTCCGCACCGGTGGCCAGGGCGCGGGACGGGTCAGGGGCGGGTGTCGCTGTGACCGCACACCCAGGCCAACGCGTCGTGCACGCCCTGGATGTACTCGCGGCCCACCGACGGACGGGTGGCAGCCTCCAGTTGGACCAGGGAGGCGTCCACCTCGGCGGTGAGCGCCTCCAGGCTGGGCACCCCGTCGGCCGCGGCGCCGGTCAGCGGTGCGGAGTGGGCCCGGCCCAGCGCCCAGCGGTAGGCCGCCAGGGCGCCCCGGCGCCGGGCGCCGTCCTCGGCGTCCCGGATCCGGTCGTGTGCCCGCGCCACTTCGGCGGCGGCGCGGACCCCGCTCCGGACGCCGTCAGGAATGACCATGCCGCTCCTCCTCGTTCGCCGGTGTGTCCGCCAGAAGGGGCCGGGGCCGACCCGTGGTGCGGGTCGGCCCCGGCCCCGGTGGCGGAGGGGTCAATGTCCGAGGACGTCCTTCGCGGTGTCCTTGAGCTTCTCCCCGGCCTGCTTGGCGTCGCCCTTGGCCTGGTCGGCCCGGCCCTCCGCTTCGAGGCGCTCGTTGCCGACCGCGCGGCCGGCGGTCTCCTTCGCCTTGCCCTTGAGCTTGTCGGCGGCGTTCTCGGCCTTGTCACTCGTGCCCATGAGGGATCCTCCAGGTTCGGTGTCGTGCGGTGGGTGCGGTGGTGCGGTCCGGTGGGCCTCGGCTCACCGGACCGGCGGGTACCCGCCGAGGTAGTAGCCGCCGACCAGGTCGAAGTAGGCGGGGTCCTCGGTGTGCGTCTCCGGCTGGAATTCCGGTGCGTGCTTGATCTGCTCCCTGGTCCGGTCGACCCAGACCTTCCGCTCCTCGGTGTCGATTCGGGTGACGGTGCCCGCCGGGAGCAGCACCTGCCTGCCGAAGATCCACACCCCGGTGTCGACGACCAGGTACGAGGAGTCGACCTCGACCGAGTGCCGGTCGACCTTGCCGATGTGCCCGTCGGTCGCCTCGACCTTGTAGCCCACCAGGTCGACGCCCTCGAAGCGACCGGCCGTCTCGTGGTAGTTCCAGATCTGCGTGCTCATCCGGTCTTCCTTCCGTCGGTGGTGTCCGTGGGGTGTCCGTGGGGTGTCCGTGGGGCCGCCGACCGGCTGCCGCCGGCGCGGGCCGGTCCCGGCGACCTCACGAACCGCGCCTGCCCCGCCGTCCGGTTCTCACACGGCCCGGTTCTCACGGAACCGGTTCTCACGCCGGCTGCCGCCGGTCGGCGGGCTCGCGCACCGGGCCCTGCTCGGCCCGGTCGGGACGGACCGGGCCGAGCAGGACCCGGCGTTCGTCCTCGCTCAGGCCACCCCACACGCCGTACGGTTCGCGGGCCGCCAGCGCGTAGTCGAGGCACTGCGCGCGGACCGGGCAGCGGGCGCAGACGCGTTTGGCGGCCGCGTCGCGACGGTCGTGCGGGCCGCCGCGCTCGCCGGGCGGGTGGAAGAAGAGGGCGCTGTCCAGCTCGCGGCAGGCGGCGTCCGCCTGCCAGCCCCAGTACAGCTCGAACGGGCCGGGCAGCCGGGATATGTCGGTCATCGGTCCGGACCTCCTCGCGGGATCGGGGAGTGGCCGCGGGTGTCGGGGGCCGCGGTCTCCTGCGCCTGCCCTGGTCACCCCGGTTGAACCGCGTCGGGCCGGGCCGTTCCGCACGGGATCCGCCCGGCGGCGGGATCCGGGGATCCCGCCGCCGGGCGGCGGACGGACGTGCGGTCGGGGCCGGTCAGCCGCGCTGCCAGGCCTCGGCGAGCAGGTCGAACGAACGGACCCGGTCCCGGTGGTCGTGGGTGATCGTGGTGACCAGGAGCTCGTCGGCGCCGGTCGCCTGCCGGAGCACCTCCAGCCGCTCGACGACGGTCCGCGAGGATCCGGCGAACTGGGTCCGGATCCGGTCCTCGACCAGGGCGCGCTGCCCGTCCGTCCACGGGTGGGCGGCGGCCTCCTCGGGGGTGGGGAAGGGGATCGCGCCCTGGCCGGAGCGGATGCTGTGCACCCACAGCCCGTACGGCGAGGCGAGGTGCCGGGCCGTCTCGTCGTCCTCCGCCACCACGACGTCGGCGGAGACCAGCACATACGGCTCGGTCAGCCGCGCGGACGGCCGGAAGGCCTTGCGGTAGGCGGCCACGGCCTCCAGGACGGTGGCGGGGCTGACGTGGTAGTTGGCGGCGAACGGCAGTCCGAGCGCACCCGCCGTCTCGGCGCTGACGCCGGCGCTGCTGCCCAGCACCCACACCTCCAGGTCCGCTCCCTCACCGGGGACGGCGTGCGCCTCGATCCCCTGCGGGGTGCGGTGGTCACCGCGCAGCAGGGCGAGGATGGTGTCCAGCTGCTCGCCGTACTCCACGGGCTCCGACCCCGGGAACTGGACCAGGCCGGTGTAGCGCGCGAACAGCGGCGAGCCGATCAGGCTGCTGAAGTCGTACGGCGCCGGGATGAGCAGGCCTTCGGGGGTGTACCGGGGCTCGGTCGGGCGCACCGCGGGCGGGGCCGCCGGGGCGGGGGTGCCGGGACGGGGTGCCCGGAAGCCGGAGCGGCCGAGGCCCAGGTCGATCCGGCCCGGGTGCAGCGCGTCCAGCACGCCGAACTCCTCGACCACCGACAGGGCGGTGCGGTGGCCCAGCTGGACGGCGCCGGCGCCGACCCGGATCCGCTCGGTGGCGGCCGCGACCAGCTGGATGAGCAGGGCCGGGGCCACCCCGGCGACACCGGTGGTCAGGTGGTGTTCGGCCAGCCAGTACCGCCGGTAGCCGGCGGCCTCGGCCCGCCGGGCCAGGTCGACGGTGTTGCGCAGCGCCTGGCCGGCGGTGGAGCCCGAGCTGATCGGGGCCAGGTCGAGGACGGAGAGCGGGACCCGGCCGGTCATCCGGTGAGCCCCCCGTCGAACGCGGTGCCGCCCGGGGCGGAGGCGGCGGCGGGCCCGGCGGGAGCCACCCCCACCGGGCCCCAGGGCCACGGCGGGTCGGGGATCTCCCGGCGCAGCACCGGGGCGATCTCCGCCTGGAACAGCTCCAGGGAGGCCCGGTGCTCGGCGTCCTGAAGGCCGCCGGCCTCGGCCTGGACGTGCAGCACGGTGTGGCCCAGCTGCTCGTGGTAGCGGTGGACCTTCTCGATGATCTGCTGGGGGCTGCCGATCAGCGCGGAGCTGCGCTCGACGAAGTCCTCCAGGCTGGTGAAGACCGGTTCCAGGCCTGCGCGCCGGTGGAAGGCCAGGTAGCCCTCGAAGACCGGCCGGTAGGCGGCCACCGCCCGCTGCGAGGAGCGGGCGGTGTGGAAGCCGGCCGACCCGGCGCCGACCGTGGCAAGTGCCGGGTCGTGGCCGTAGTGCTCCCAGCGCTCCCGGTAGTGGCGGACGAGTTCGGCGTACGGCTCGATCGGGTTGGTGACGTTGGCGGAGAACAGCGGGTCGCCGTAGCGGGCGGCGAGGTCGACCGACTCCTTGCTGGTCGCGCTGCCGTGCCAGACCCGGATCGGTTGCTGGAGCGGGCGGGGCCACACCTCGGCCTCGGTCAGTTCCGGGCGGAACCGGGCCTTCGCGGTGACCCTGTCCTGGCGCCAGATCTGCCGGAACAGCTCGTAGCTCTCGGCGTTGCGGTCCCACTGGTCCTCGGGGGTGACCTGGAAGAGTTCGCGCTGCGCCGTCCCGTTGCCCTTGCCGATGATCAGGTCGAGGCGGCCGCCGGACAGGTGGTCCAGGGTGGCGTAGTCCTCGGCGGCGCGTACCGGGTCGAGCAGGCTGAGCGTGGTGACGGCGGTGAACAGCCGGATCCGGGAGGTCAGGGCGGCGATGTGGCCGAGCACCACCGGCGGCGAGGAGGAGATGAAGGGCCGCTCGTGGCGCTCGCCGACGCCGAAGCCGTCGAACCCGAGCCGCTCGGCGAGCACGGCGTTGTCGATCACCTCCCGGAAGCGCTCGGTGGTGGGCTTCTGCACGCCCGTGACGGGATCGGGGGCGTGCACGATCAGGGTGATGGCGAGGAACTTCACAGCGTCGGCCCTTCCTTGGTCCTGGTGGCGGGGGCCGCGGGCGGCCGGGTCAGGCCGAGGTGGTCGCGGAGCGTGCCGCCCTCGTACTCGCGCCGGAAGACACCGCGTTCCTGGAGCAGCGGGACGACGGTGTCGGCGAACTCGTCGAGCCCGCCGGGGGTGAGGTGGGGCACGAGGATGAAGCCGTCGCTCGCGTCGGCCTGGACGAAGGTGTCGATGGCGTCCGCGACGGTGGCCGGGGAGCCGACGAAGGTCTGACGGCCGGTGGTCTCGATGACCAGCTCGCGGATCGACAGCCCCTTGGCCTCGGCCAGTTCCCGCCACTCCTTGGCGGTGGCCAGCGGGTCCCTGACCATCCGCACGCTGGCGCGGCCGCGGGCGAGGGTGTGTTCGCCCGGGTCCGGGTCGATCGCCGGGAGCGGGCCGTCGGGGTCGTGGGCGGACAGGTCGCGGTTCCAGACCTGCTCCAGGATCTTGATCGCGGTCTGTCCGCTGACCTGGCTGCGCCGTACCTCGTGGGCCAGTTCGCGGGCCTGGGCGTCGGTGTCGCCGAGCACGAAGGTCGCCGCGGGGAGGATCAGCAGTTCGTCCGGGGTGCGGCCGTGGCGGGCGAGGCGGCCCTTGACGTCGGTGTAGAAGGCCCGGCCGGCGTCGAAGGTGCCGTGCCGGCTGAAGATGGCGTCGGCGGTGGCCGCGGCGAACTCGCGGCCCTCCTCGGAGTCGCCTGCCTGGAAGACCACGGGCCGGCCCTGCGGGCTGCGCGGGACGTTGAACTGCCCGGCTATGTCGAAGTGTTGGTCGTGGTGGCGGAACCGGCCCGCGTCGGGGTCGGGCAGGAACACCCCGGACTGCTGGTCGGCGAGGATCTCGTCGTCGTACCAGGAGTCGAACAGTTCCCCGGCGGTGCGCAGGAACCGCTCGGCGCGCGCGTAGCGGTCCTCCTCGGCGAGGAAGCCGCCGCGTCGGAAGTTCTCGCCGGTGAAGGCGTCCCACGAGGTGACCACGTTCCAGGCGGCGCGGCCGGCCGAGAGGTGGTCGAGGCTGGCGAACTGCCGGGCGACCTCGTAGGGCTCGTTGAAGGTGGAGTTGATGGTGCCGGCCAGGCCGATCCGTTCGGTCACCGCGGCCAGCGCGGTCAGCACGGTGAAGGTGTCGGGGCGGCCGACCACGTCCAGGTCGTAGATCTCGCCGCCCTGTTCGCGCAGGCGCAGCCCCTCGGCGAGGAACAGGAAGTCGAACTTGGCGCGCTCGGCGGTACGGGCGAAGTGGGCGAAGGAGCTGAACTCGATGTGGCTGCCGGCCTGCGGGTCGCTCCAGACGGTGGTGTTGTTGACGCCGGGGAAGTGCGCGGCGAGGTGGATCTGCTTGGGGGGCCTGGCCATGGTGGTGCGTTCCCTCCGGCTCAGGCGCTTGCGGTGCGGGCGGCGTAGCGGTTGGCGGGGCGGGTGAGGCCCAGCAGGCCGCGCAGGGTGTCGGCCTCGTAGGCGCGGCGGAAGGCACCGCGGGCCTGGAGCTCCGGGACGAGACCGCGGGTGATCGCCCTGAGGTCGTGGCCGGTCACCGCGGGGCGCAGCCGGAATCCGGTCAGGCCGGCCCGTTGGCGTTCCTGGAGCAGGTCGGCGAGTTGGGCGGGGGTGCCGGCGAAGATCTCGGCGTCGCTGGTGAGCGGCTCGCCGAGGCGGGCGTCGAGCCGCTCCCGGCGGGCTCGTGCGGTGGCCGGGTCGTCGTCGAGGAGGACCAGCAGGTCGCCGAAGAGGTGCAGGGGCTCCCCGGCCCGGCCGGCCGCCCGCTGCTCGGCACGGATCTCGGCGACGATCGCCGCGGCCCGGTCGGTGTCGTGCGGGGTGACGTAGCCGAGGTCGGCGGAGCGGGCGATCAGCCGGTACGGGACGGTGGCGTGGGCGAGCGCGGTGACGATCGGCTGGCCCTGCGGCGGCCGCGGCGTGACGGACGGGCCGCGGACGGCGAAGTGCCGGCTCTCGAAGTCGATGTGGTGCAGCTTCGCCCGGTCGACGAAGCGGCCGGTGGCCGCGTCCCGGATCTCGGCGTCGTCCTCCCAGCTGTCCCACAGCCGCCGGACGACCTCGACGTGGTCGGCGGCCTCGTCGAAGGTCTCCTCGATCAACTCCTGGACCTGCGGGTCCTGGTGCTGGTCGGGCCGGATCACCGGGAAGGAGCGGCGGCCGAAGTGCGCGGCCTCGTCGGCGCGCAGCGAGGCCTGGACGCGGACGCCGGCCCGGCCGGTGCTGACGTAGTCGAGGGTGGCGATCGCCTTGGAGATATGGAACGGCTCGGTGTGGGTGGTGACCACCGTCGGTACCAGCCCGATGTGCCTGGTCAGCGGGGCCACCCGGGCCGCGGTGAGGACGGCGTCGAGCCGCCCGCGGACCTGGTCGGTGCGGCCGTCCGGCTCACCGTGGCGGGTGCTCTGCAGGGTCAGGGAGTCCTCGAAGGTGACGAAGTCCAGCAGGCCGCGCTCGGCCTCCAGGACGGCGTCGGCCCAGTAGCCGGCGGTGAACAGTTCACGCGGGCGGGCGTCCGGTTCCCGCCAGGAGGCGGGGTGCCAGCCGGTGCCTTCGAGCGCGACGGCAAGGTGGAGCGGCGGGAGGGGGGCGGGTACGGCTGCGGGCATGGCGGAGCTGCCTTCCTGATCGACCGGGAACGGACGCAGTGATCCCTGGGACGGGTGCGTCGACGGGGAGTCAGGTCAGCGGGGACAGAGTGTGCCGGCCACCCTCTGCAGGTCGATGTGCTGGCGTCCGTAGAGGTGGACGCGGGGCCCGCGGGGGTCGAGGGTGACGGTGGCGGCGCGGTCGGGTACGGCACGCACTGCGGTCACCTCCCCGGAGCCCGGACGGGCCTCGGCCGCGTCACGGTTCGCGTTTGCGGAGCCGGTGCGGCTCCGCCTGGTCATCACCTGGAGCACCCCGCCGCGTGGGAGGGTTGCCGGTCAGCAAGCCAGGGCTTGTCGCTGACGCTCGTCACCTGCCTCGACGCTATCCCGCGGGTACCGGCCTGCGCAATGCCCTTCGGGGACGACCGGGCTGAGCGGTCGTCAGGCCGGAGCGGGGCGCCGGTGCGTGATGCTCACGGCTGGGTCAGGTCGCCGCGGCGGCGCGCAGCCGCTCGCGGGGGACGACCGCGACGGCCCGGCCGTCGAGCAGGACCACGACGGCGGGGTGGTCCGGGCCGAGCGCCCGGTACGCCTCGGAGACCGCCCGGCCGATGCCGACCGTCGGCAGCGGTCCGGCGAGGTGGTCGCGGAGCGGATCCCCGGGGCGGGCCCGGCCCTCGGCGAGGGCTGCCTCGATCCCGGCGGCACTGACGGATCCGACGATCTCGGTGGCGCTGATCCCGTGCGGGCGGTCCGGTCGGGCGGCGACCACCGGGGCCACGGCGCAGGCCGCGCCGCGCAGGACGGCCAGCGCCTCGCCGAGCGGGGTGTCCGCGGTCGGCGCGGGCAGGCCCGCGCCGGGGACCGGTGGTGCGTCGAGCAGGGCGCGGACGGTCGGTTCGGTGTCCTCGGGTGTGCGCGGCTCCTCCAGGAAGCCCCAGTCCCGCATCCAGTCGTCGCTGAACACCTTCGAGAGGTAGGAGCGCCCCGAGTCCGGGAGCAGCACGACCACCAGGTCGTCCGGCCCGAGTTCGCGCGCCACCCGCAGGGCGGCCGCCACGGCCGTACCCGAGGACGGGCCGGCCAGCAGGCCCTCCTCGCGGGCCAGCCGACGGGCGGTCAGCAGCGACTCCCGGTCGGGGATCCGCTCGAAGCGGTCCACCACCTCGGGGTGGAACGACTGCGGCCACAGGTCGTCGGTGGTCTCCGGGTGGACGAAGTGGCCGATGCTCTCGACGAAGTAGGGGCTGCCGTCGCCCCCGGCGTAGACCGAGGCCTCTGGGTCCGCGCCGACCACGGTGACCCGGCCGCCGGACACCTTCCTGAGGTGGGCGCCGGTGCCGCTGATGGTGCCGCCGGTACCGATCCCGGCGACGAAGTGGGTCACCCGGCCGCGGGTCTGCTCCCAGATCTCCGGGCCGGTGGTCCGGATGTGCGCGTCGGGGTTGGCCGGGTTGTCGTACTGGTTCGCCAGCCAGGCGCCGGGGATCTCGGCGGCGAGCCGCCGGACGACGTTGAACAGGTGGTCGGGGTGCTGCTTCGGCAGGGCCGCCGGAGCGAGGACGACCTCGGCGCCGTAGGCCCGCAGGATGTCCGACTTCTCCCGGGAGGAGCGGTCGGAGACGCCGACGATCACCCGGTAGCCGCGGCGTCGGCCGACGATCGTCAGACCGATCCCGGTGTTGCCGGAGCTCGCCTCGATGATCGTCCCGCCCGGCCGCAGCAGCCCGTCGCGCTCGGCGGCCAGCACCATGGAGAGCGCGGCGCGGTCCTTGACGCTGCCGCCGATGCCGAGGAACTCCACCTTGGCGTAGATCGGGGCGGCGATACCCTCGCCGAGCCGGGTGAGCCGGAACAGCGGCGTCCCGCCGATCGCGTCGTCGACCGATTCGTAGACCGCCACCGCGGCCTCCTTCCCAGCAGGTCGGAGATTGGTGCGCCCCGCTTGACCGGGAGGGCGGCGGCCCGGTCCGGGGAGCGGGCGCGGCTGCCGCAGTGAAGCTTCCGTCAGGCCGGCCGGCCGGCGCAAGTGGCTGCCCCCGCCGCCGCCCGGCCCGGACGCACGGGTGCGCCGGTGGGGTCGGCCCACCGGCGCACCCGTGTGCCGCGGGGTCAGGACAGCTGACCGCCGTAGTCCGGGAGCTTGAAGGTCCGCTCGGCGTGGCCGCCCACCAGGTCCGTGGTGTTGTTGCCGATGTTCGCGACGATCGTGTAGCCGCTCTTCTCGATCTCCGCGCGCTTGGCAGTCTTGAAGGTCCCGGTCTCCTGGAACAGGTCCACGAAGGAGCGGCCGTACAGGCCGTCGACGGGGTATCCCACGGCCGTCAGGTTGTACCTGGTGATGCAGTCGATGAACCCCGGACGGGCGGTGACGAAGAAGACCTTCACACCGCGGGCGCTCGCGGATCTGACCACGTCCCGGACGGCCTGGATCGCGGGGGTCGGCAGCGCGAAGGAGTAGTCCGTCTCCAGCGAGGTGTTGTCGATGTCCAGGACGATCGCCGGGCGCTCGCCCGCCGGGGCGGACGGCACCCGCACCTTGAGGTAGGCGTCGGCCTGGTCGGCCACGGCCTGGACGTCCTTCAGCCAGGTCGCGTACGGCACGTCGGGCTTGCCGAGCGCCTGCACCGAGGCGGCCGGGGCCGCCGCGGGCTGCGCGGCGACCGCCGGGGCGGTGGCCGTCAGCGCGAGCGTCGCTCCCACGGCGGCCGCGGCGCCGAGGGTCCTGCGGCGATGGCGGAGGTGCTGCATGTCCGTGCTCCTTCATGTCGAGGGTCGGGAGCAGGATGGAGCACCAGGGTTACCCGCGGGTAGCCATAGGACCAAGATTTTTTGTGGATGTCGACACGTTGTCGTCGAAACGCCGTCAGGAGACCGGCCTCCGGGCGGCGTTCCCGGCCCGGCGCGGCGGCTCCGGCGAGCCGCGCCGGCGCGGCGTGCCCTCGGACCGGACCCGCACCGGCCGGCGCGGGCGGATGCGGGTACCGGCGGGGATCAGTCCTGCGTGCCGGGGGCGGAGAAGGTCAGGCCTCGGGCGGCCGGGACCCGGGGAGCCGGACCGGGCGGCGGCGCGTCCTCCTCCGGCGGCTGGAAGACGGCCCGGTCGACCGGCAGCGGCCGGGGAGCCGTCGCCGCCACGGGGGCGTCGGCGGAGGGTTCGGAGAAGTGCAGCCCGAGGGGGGTGCGATCGTCGATCATGTCTCAGTGTCGCACCCCGAACACCCGCGATCCGCCCGACCACCGGTTCGAGGCCGCTCGCGGGTGCCGCCGGCCGGCCGGCCCGATCCCGCCCGAGGCGGTGTTCGCGGCCGGGGGCAGCGGCTATCGTGAGCGTCATGTCCACCCGTGTGGAGCTGCCGGAGCAGCTGGAGGAAGCCGTCCGTTCGGCCGCCGCCGAGGCGGGGCTCAGCGTCGACGACTACGTCGTCCGGGTGCTGACGGCCGATCAGCTGGCAGCCGCGGGCAGCCCGGGCGAGCGTGCGGCCCGGGCGCACGCGCTCGCCGCGGCCGCCCACCGGCGGTGGGTCGTTGACGGCCGCAGCGAGACCGGCTGGATGTCCGCGGACGAGGTCTTCGGCCGCTGACCTGCGCCCGCGCGGCCCTGCCGGGATGCTCGCCGGGGTGCTGGCCGGGTCAGGACGCCTCGACGGCTGCCTTGATGCGCAGGCCGAAGGCGTCGGCGTCCTTGCGCGCGGCGCTCAGCGCGAAACCGACCAGCAGCTTGCCGATACCGTGGCCTTCGAGGGTGTTGAAGATCCGCACCCGGGTGCTGTTCTCCGAGAGCGCCTCCAGGTCGTAGCCACCGTCGCCGGCCGTCACGATGTTCTTGGAGATCTCGGCCCAGCGGACCGTGGTCGGCGCCACCAGCTCGGTGATCCGGAACTGCCGGCCGGTCTTCATACCGGCGTCCTTGACCGTGCTGGTGAACACGGTGCCGACCGCCGTCGGGCCGGGCGGCGTCTTCTCGATCCGCAGCACTCGCGGACTGAACTTCGGGTCGTTCTCGCCGTCGGCGAGGAACGCGAAGACCTCCTCGATGGGCCGGCCGACCTCGACCGTGGCCTCGAACTGACCCGCCATGAACTCTCCTTCGACCGGGGCGTGCCCCGACCTCGACGTCCGGGCCGGGGTGTCCGGGAATCCTCGCAGACCGGGCCGAGGAATCCAGTCAGACTCGCCTCCTCGGTGCCGGCCCGGCGGCCGCGCCAGGGCCGGTACCTAGGGTTCCGGCGGGGCAATGGGTGACGGATACGCATTGATCACGCGGAGGGCGGCGCGTTTGCTGGTCCCCGGGGGCACCGCCCGCTGCTCCCAGGTCCAGCAGACGGAGACCCTCATGACGCTTCGTGACCTCCCCATCGCCCTCGTGCCCGCCCCCCGCTCCCCCGAGCCGCCCGCGGGAGAGCCGACGACCGCGGTGCGCCGCCGACCCGCCACCACCGCACCGCGCCACGGCGGGGTCGCACTGGTCCGCGCCTCCCGCCGGCGGGTACGGACGGGGTCCGCCGGGCTGGTCCGGCTGGCGAGGCTCGGGCGCTTCGTCGAAGGCGCCGGGGTGCACCTCCCCCGGGGCGCGCAGCGACTCGGCCCCGAAGGGTAGGCGCCGGGGGCTTCCCTGCCCCTCGCGGATCAGCCCCGCGAGGGGCCGGGCAGGCCCCGGGAGAGCCACCCCCGGCCGACCGGGTCACAGCCCGTTGCCGGCCCGGCGAGCCGGGCCCGGTCGGCCGGGGGGCATGGGTAGGGTGTCGGCCGTCCGGTGGTGCGTGACCTGCGCGCGTCGGCTCGCCCTGCTCGGTGATCGGCCGGACCGCGCACGTACATGAACGTCCCGGCTTCGGGCAGGCGCTCCACGAGGGCGTCTTCGGAGCCGGGTCCGCCCGGTCGAACGGCCCACCCGGTCGCTCGGCCGGCCCGGTCGAGCGGCCCGGCCGAGCGGGAGGTGGTGAGCAGATGGTGGCGCACACGCCCACCGGGGTGCCGCCCGCCCGGCCGCGGGCACGGTTGCGGCTGCGGGTCCTGCTGGCGGTCGTCTGGCAGAGCGGGCGCGAGGTCGAGCTGATGCGGCGGGCGATGGGGTTCGCGGCGCTGGGCTTCGTGACGCTGGTTCCGCTGCTGATCGTGGTGGCGGCGGCCTCTCCGGTGCACGGCACGGGGTTCGCCGACTGGGTGGTCGACGGGCTCGGCCTGTCGGGGCGCTCGGCCGAGGCCGTCCGACAGCTGTTCTCATCGCCGCGCCGGGTGCTGGGCACCGCCACGGCGCTGAGCCTCGCGGCCTGTGCCGTCTTCGGCGTCTCCTTCATGTCCTGTCTGCAGACCGGATACGAGCGGATCTGGGGGCTGGAGGCGGCGGCCTGGCACTCGGTGTGGCGGCAGGCGGTCGGCCTGGCAGGGCTGATCGGCTTCCTGCTGGCCGCCGCCTGGAGCGCGGTGCCGCTGGAGCGCACCGGCGCCCAGCCGTCGCTGCGGCTGGCGGTCACGGTGGGCGGCGGGGTGGTGTTCTTCTGGTGGATCCAGTGGCTGCTGCTGGGCGGCCGGGTGCCCTGGCGCTCCCTCCTCCCGGGGGCGCTGGCGACCGTCTGCGCGCTGGTGGGGCTGAGGGTCTTCTCGCGGCTGGTGTTCTCACCGCTGATCGTCTCCAGCGCGCTGTCGTACGGGGCGATCGGGACGGTGCTGGTGGTGCAGTCCTGGCTGATCGGGGTGGGGTTCTCGGTCTTCGCGGGGTCGCTGGCCGGGCACGCGCTGTGGGTGGCGCGGCTCGGGCGGCGGTGGCGGGGTGGCCGGCCGCAGTGACCGTCCCCGGCGCGGCGGGCCGGGTGACCGGCCTCCGTTCGGGCTCTTGGTCCCGCCGACGCTGGCCGTCGGTCCCGCTCGGGCCCCCGGTCACAACCGGCGCTGATCCGCCCTCACCGGATCCGTCGGCACCCGTACGGCCCGGCCGCCGCGCGGCCCCCGCCGCCTTCCGCGCCGAACCGGGGTATCCCCCTGTGACCTGCGACGACGCCGACGCTACCCTCGTGATCCAGCCGGAACGGCCTGGCCCCGACCGGAAGCCGGGCGGCGGCCCGCGTGGCCGGCTGGTCGGAGTCCGTCCGGATCCGGTCGATGAATCCGCCGCGTGATTTCTGTGATCCGGCCGGCCCGCTCGGGTCTCCGGTTCACGGGGACTCGACGGTCGGACGAGTGAGGACAGCGGATGTACGTGGACACTGAGGTCGGGACGGCGGTGGTCGTTGCCGCGCAGGCCGGTGACGAGGACGCGCGGGACAGGCTGCTCGCGGCCTGCCTGCCTTTGCTCTACAACGTCGTCGGCCGGGCGATGAACGGCCACAGCGAGGTCGACGACGTGGTGCAGGAGACCATGGTCCGGGTCGTCAGCGGGCTCCGCGGGCTCCGCGACCCCGAGTCCTTCCGCTCCTGGATGGTCGCCGTCGCCATGAACGAGGTCCGCCGCCGCTGGACGGCCCGGCAGAACACCGTCGCCGCCCCCCTGGACACCCTGGAGGGGACCCGCGAGGTCGCCGACCCCGGGTCCGACTTCGTCGGGCTCACGATCCTGCGGCTGGGCCTGTCCGGGCAGCGCAAGGAGGTCGCCGAGGCCACCCGCTGGCTGGACGACGGCGACCGCGACCTGCTCTCGCTCTGGTGGCTGGAGACCGCCGGCGAGCTCACCCGGGAGGAACTGGCCGCCGCCCTGGACCTGTCCCGCCAGCACGCTGCGGTCCGGGTGCAGCGGATGAAGGAGCAGCTGGAGCTGGGCCGGGTGGTGGTGCGGGCGCTCTCGGCCGACCCGCGCTGCCCCGAGCTCACCTCGCTCGTAGCCCCCTGGGACGGCAGCCCCGGCGCCCTGTGGCGCAAGCGAATAGCCCGGCACACCCGCGGCTGCGCGATCTGCTCCGGTCACCAGCGGGACCTGATGCCGGCCGAGGGCCTGCTCGCGGGCATCGGCCTGGTGGTGCCGACGCACGACCTGTGGCCGGCGCACCTGAACACCGCGTGGACCGTGCCGCCGGGCGGTGGCCCGGGTACCGGTGCGGGCGGCGGCAGCGGGTCCGGGGCCGGGCCCGGTGATCCGGGGACGTCCGGTGCGGTGCCGCATCCGCGGCTGCCCCGGGCCCGCGGGCCGGTGGTGATGGCGGGCGCGCTCGCCGTCACCGTGGCGATCCTCGTCCTCCCCGACGGCAAGGACGGCAAGGACCCGCGGCCTGCCGAGCCCGCCCCCTCGGCGCCGGTGGCCGTCGTCAGCGCCGTCGAGACACCGGTCGAGCCCTCGCCGTCCCCCACGCCCACCCCGACGCCCAGTCCGACGCCGACGCCCACCCCGACCCCCTCGGCCAGCCCGAGCCCGAGCCCCAGCCCGACCCAGCGCAGTGTCGAGCAGCAGTTCATCGACCTGGTCAACGCCAAGCGGTCGCAGAGCGGCTGCCCCGCGCTGCGGGTCGAACCCCGGGTGCACGCGGCCGCACAGAGGCACTCCGAGGACATGGCGGCCCGCGGCTACTTCGACCACACCGGGCCCGACGGCGACCAGCCGGACGACCGGCTGAGCGCCGCCGGGTACCAGTGGAGCCGCTGGGGCGAGAACCTCGACCGCGGCAAGAAGTCCGCCGGCGACCTGGTGAACGACTGGATGGACGGGGCGATCCACCAGGCCAACCTGCTCGACTGCCGCTTCACCGCCGCCGGGCTCGGCACGGCGTCCGGGGCCTCCGGCCCGATGTGGACCCTCGACCTCGGGACGCCTCGCTGACCGGATCGGCGCGGCGCGACCGGTGAGCCCCCGGGGCTCACAAAATGCTCAGCCGTAAGCTGCGGGCATGACCGAACCCGGGTACCGGACCCGCCTCGAACGCATCCTCGGTGTCCCGTTGGCGGCGGACGCCCTTCGGCAGTGGCCGCAGAGCGGGGAGCTGATCCGGGGCCGGGAGCGCATCGCGGAGGTGGAGTCCCACTTCGTCGGGCTGCGGCTGGGCCTCGGACGGCGGCAGGTGCTCGGCGACACCGTGGTCGCCGAGTGGAGCACCGACTACGGCGACGGCCGGGTGTACCGGAACGTGTCGATCGCCGAGCTGTCCGACGGTCTGGCCGTCCGGATCACGGACTACTGGGGCGAGCCGTTCACGCCGCCCGCGTGGCGGCATCCGCTGGCGGAGCGGCTGGACATGCCGCCGGACGGTGTCTGGCCGGCCGCCGGCTCCCTCACGCAGGACTGATATCGCACACACCCGCCGGCGGCGCCTGGCAGGGTGGGCCGGACGCCCCGTTCCCGGCCCGAAGGACACCGATGCCCGCACCCGCCGACCGCTCCACCCGCCTGAGCGCCTACGCGACGGCCTCGACCGGGCTCGCCCTGCTGAGCGACCACCGGCTGTCCCGGCTGCTGGACGACTCGGCCACGGCCGGCTCCGGCCTCGGCGGCACCACCGCGGTGCTGGAGGTCGAAGGGGTGAAGGTCTTCGCCAAGAAGGTCGCGCTCACCGACCGGGAGCGGCGGCCGGAGCACGTGATGTCCACCGCCAACCTCTTCGGCCTGCCCGGCTACTACCAGTACGGCGTGGGCTCGGCGGGCTTCGGCGCCTGGCGCGAGCTGGCCGTGCACACCATGACCACCGGCTGGGTGCTCGCCGACCGCTACCAGGGCTTTCCGCTGCTCTACCACTGGCGGGTGCTGCCCGACTCCCCCGCCGCGGCCGACCCGTACGGCATGTTCGGCGGCCTGGACGAGGCGGTGGCGTACTGGGACGGCTCACCGGCGGTGCGCGATCGGCTGGAGGCGATCCGCGACTCCACGGCGAGCATCGTCCTCTTCCTCGAACACCTTCCGCAGACCCTGGGCACCTGGCTGGCGGAGCAGGAGCCGGCCGCCCACCTCCGGGTCGACCGGGAGCTCGCCGCGGGAGCCGCCTTCCTGCGGGCCAACGGACTGCTGCACTTCGACGCGCACTTCCTCAACCTGCTCACCGACGGCCACCGGATCTACTTCTCCGACTTCGGCCTGGCCCTCAGCTCACGCTTCGAACTCTCTCCGGCCGAACGGGAGTTCTTCGCCTCGCACCGGCACTACGACCGCGCCCACATGGCGACCCACCTGCTCCTGCACCACCTGCCGCTCGGCAGCGGCGCCGCCCCGGACCGCCACCGGTTCCTGCGCGGCTGGACCGAGGGCACCCGGCCGGGCGGTGTCCCGGCGCCCTCCGCGAAACTGCTGGGCAGCCACGCCCCGACCGCCGTCGTGCTGGGCGGCTTCCACCGGAGCCTGCGCGACGGGAGCAAGCGGACGCCGTACCCGGCGGCCGAGCTCGCCCGGGCGGGCCTGGTCACCCGGGAAGGGGCGGCCGAGACCGATGCCCGCCCGGTTCGCCACCCGTACGGGTGACATCGCTCCAGGCGCGGCGGCGCGGCGACCGATGAAGCAGGTGGCCGCCCCTTCGAACAGGAGAACTCCGCATGCGTCCTGCCGCGCGCCGCACGTCCGCCGCCCTGCTGCTGCTCGCCACGCTGGCGGCCGTCCCCGCGACCGCGGCGGCCCGACCGGGCCCGGACCGGAAGGCCCCCCTCGCCGGGGCGGAGCAGCCGGCCGTGGGCCGCTACCTCGTCACGCTCAAGCGGGGCAGCGACGTGGCCGCGGTGGTCGGGGAACTCGGTGTGACGCCGCTGTGCACGTACGAGAGCGTCTTCCCCGGTTTCGCCGCCGACCTGGACCCGGAACAGCTGGCGCGGGTGCGGCGGCATCCGGCGACGGAGGCCGTCGAGGCGGACGGCTCGGTCTCGGCCTTCGGGGGCTGACCGGACCGAGGCGGGGACACGCTGGGTGACCGGCCGGTCCGCTATCCGGTCTGGACACGAAACGGGGGCCGGTCCACACTGAGGCTCTGGACGACGGCCGCCGGCCCCACGTCGGCACCGACCGCCACCCACGGTCCCCACCCGTCGCCGGCCGCCGCTGCCCCGTGTGGACACCGCTCCGACAGCGACGGACCCAGCGCCATCCGCGGCGGCTCCGCCCCGACCGGGCACCGTACGCAACGTGACCTCTTCCCCGCCGCCGGCGGGCCCGCGAGGAGGTCCGGGCCGCGCCCCCCGGCAGAAACCGCAGGTGCTCTCCCCCGCGCACCGGACCGGCGAGCCGGAACTCCGCCCTCCCGCTCTCGCGCGCCCCACGCCCGCCGACGGAAACGGTCCTGGACGGAGCCTGCGGAGGCCCGCACCGTAGCGGTCCCCGCTCCACGAGGAGCCCATCCATGAGGATCGCCCACCCCTATCCGACCGGCACGAGGTCCGCCTCCTACCTGCGTTGCTATCCCGCCGACACCTGGCGGATGCGCGCGCACCGGGAGATGCTGAGCCGGCACGCCGTCCGGATCGGACTTCCCGAGCCGGTCGTCTTCATCGACAACGGGTGCCGGTCGTTCGACCCACTGCCGAGGCTGGAGGAGCTGGTGCAGCACGCGGCTGCAGGTCATTTCGGGGTCGTGCTCGTCCCCGGCTCATGGGTGTTCAGCCTGAACGACGAGGAGGCGCACCGGGTTCGCAGCCGGCTGGCCGCGCACGGCTGCCACGTCCTCGAACCGCCGCACGTCCGGTCCCGGGCCGGAAACCGGCCCGGCTGACCGTTTCGACCGCCGCCCGGGCGGGCACGCGCCAGACGCGGGCCGACGCCCGATCCGCGGCGGCGGACCCGTGGGCGTCCCGGCTTACCGGCCGGGGCGGCGCCCTCTTCCAGCGGACGAGGAGAACCGGACCCTTGGTCGAACCAGCTCGGCCGTCCGTCCGTCCCGGCCCGACGCAGCCACTGCGCTTCGGGGTCGAGGAGGAGTTCGTCCTGGTGGACGCGGTGACCGGGGTCTGCGTACCGCGCGCGGAACGCGTCCTGGCCGACGCGGCACTCACGCTCGGTGACCGGGCGCAGGCCGAGTTCTGCGCCACCCAGGTCGAGGGCTGCACCCCGCCGGTGGAGACCGCCGAACGGCTGCGCGAGGAGCTGGCCGTGATGCGGCGCGCGCTCGCCGCGGCGGCCGGCCGGGCCGGCTGCCTGCTGGTCGCCTCGGGCACGCCGGTCCTGCCCAGCCCGCACCCGCTGCCCGTCTCGGACGGCGTCCGCTACCACCGGATCTCCCGGCACATGGGGCCGGTGGCGGACCAGCCCGGCGGCGAGATGTGCGGCTGCCACGTCCACGTCGGCGACCTCAGCCGCCGCGAGGCGCTCGCGGTGGGCAACCGCCTGCGGCCCTGGCTGCCGGTGCTGCACGCCGTCACCACCAACTCGCCGTTCTGCGAGGGCCGCGACCGCGGCGTCGCGAGCTCCCGGACCCTCTGCTACGGCCGGTGGCCGACCGTCGGGCCGGCCCCGGTGCTGGACGAGGGCGGCTACGAGCGGACCGTCGAGGCCCTGCTCTCGTCCGGCGTGCTGCTGGACCGGCGGATGATCTACTGGTACTCCCGGCCGTCCGAGCACCTGCCGACGCTGGAGGTGCGGGTCGCGGACGTCAACGCCGACCTGGACGTCACGGTGCTGCTAGCCGTGCTCGTCCGCGGGCTCGTCGCGGTGTCGCTGCGCGAGGAACGCGCGGGAGCACCGCTGCCATCCGTACCGGGGGAGCTGCTGTGCGCGGCGCACCGGCGGGCGGCACGGGTGGGGCTCTCCGGGGACGGCATCGACGCGTTCACGGGGCGGTCACGGCCCGCGGCGCAGCTGCTGGCCGACCTGTTGGAGCACGCCGCGCCCGGGCTGGCCGCCCTGGGCGACCTGGGCCTGGCCCGCCGGCTCGCCGCCCGCACGGTGGCGGCCGGCACCGGCGCCGATCGTCAGCGGGCCGCCTTCGCGTGCCGGGGTTCGCTCGCCGACGTCGTCGCGGAGCTCGCGGCGGTGACCGTCGGCCAGTCCGCGTCCCCTGGCCGGTCGGCCACCCGGGGCCCGGCGACCGGAGGGAGGCGAGGAGGTCGTGCCGGAGGAACCGCAACCGCTCCGGGAAGGGCGTGACGAGACCCCGGAGGAGCGGGCGGACCGCCTGTGGGGGGAGCTCCTGCAGGAGGTGCGGATCGCGCAGACCGGTGCGCAGATCATGTTCGGGTTCCTGCTGACGGTCGCCTTCACCGAGCGGTTCGCCACCCTGCACGGCTTCGACCGCGGCCTGTACGTGGCCGTGGTGACCCTCGGCGCGATCGCCACCGGCACCCTGATCGCCCCGGTCTCCTACCACCGGGTCCTCGCCGGGCGGCATCTCAAGCCGACCATGGTGGCAGCGGCGGGGCGGCTGGTCTCGCTCGGGGTGGCCCTGCTGGCGGTCACCGTCGGGATGGCCCTGCTCCTGCTGCTCAAGGTGGCGGGGCTCGGGTGGGCGGCCTGGCTGATCGCGGCCGTGGTGATGTCCTGGTTCGGTGTGTGCTGGCTGCTGCTGCCGGCCATGCTGCGCCGCCGCGGCAACGGCCGCCGGTGAGGTGGTGCGGTCGGCCCGGTTCGGCGGCGGATCAGCCGGCGGCGGGGCCGATGCCCGTGACCCGGGACGGGGCGCCGGACCTGCCGATCAGCGCGGCGGCGGCGAGTACGACCCCGCCGGCCACGGTCAGCAGGGTGACCCGGCGGCGTCTGAAGCCGGGCCGGGGCTGCTCGTACTGTCGCGGGAACGTCATGGGGATCCTCCGAATCGAGAGTGTTCTGATCGGCGACAACCACCGTCGGCCAGGGCCGACAACGATGATCGTATGAGCTGTTCGAGCCCCGGGAGCGGGCCGACGGCCCGCCTAAGGAAGCCCTAAGGTTCTCCTCACCCCAGCCTTCGGCTCGGCCCGCGAAACGCTCGGAGGGGAGTGGACGGACCATCGACCCCTCGAACGCGGATTCGAGATGCGGTCCGGCGATCGACTGTGGCAGGCTGCCGTGATCACATCGAAGATCATCGGAGTCCACCGCACCATGTCCGCGCCGCAGCGTCGCATCCTTCCCGCCACCGCCGCCCTCACCGGGGTCCTGCTGCTCACCGCCCTGGCCGGGTGCGCGAGCTCCCCCGCGACCACTTCGGCCCCTGCCACCCCGGTCCCGCCCTCGACGGCCTCCACCGCGTCCGCGTCCGCCGCGCCGACGGCTGCCGTGGACCCCGCCGCGTTCGAGACGCTCTCCGCGCTCGTCAAGGCGCCGGGAAAGCCCTATGCCGCGACGATGAAGGCCGAGACCACGATCGGTGGCGAGTCGACGGTCATGATGACCGGACGGCTGAACATCAACGGTCCGGCCACCGGGCGCCTGCACATCGAGACGGCGGACGACGGCGCCGGGCGGACGCTCTCCATGGACAGTGTCGTGGTCGCCGACGCCATGTACGGCAAGGGTGTCCCCGGCACCACCGGCTGGGTGAAACTCCCGCGCTCCGCGGAGGCCCCGGTCGCCGACTACGCCGGCTACGCCAAGCTGATCGCCGCCGGCGGCCCGGCCTCGCTGAAGGGCGTCGAGCAGCAGGCGGGCGGCCCGGTCTACCACCTCTCCGGGCCACTGACCACGGAGCAGATCACGACGATCGACGCCCGGACCGCCAAGTCCATGGGCACCAAGGGCATGACGTCCTTCCAGTGCGACCTCTGGCTCGACGGTGAGAGCCGCGCCGTCCGCTTCGAGCAGCGCGGCGAGCTGCGGGGCGTCGCCTTCGTCAACTCCGCCGTCTTCAGCGAGTTCGGCCCCACCGAGACGGTGAGCGCCCCCACCGACTGACCGGTCACCCGCCCCCGCGTCTGGCCGCCACCAGGTCGCGGTCGGGCGCGGTCACGGGTTCGAAACCCGCCTCGGCCAGTTCGTCCCCGAGCACGGCGGGGGCGACCGGCCAGAGGTCGAATCCCTCCCGTGCCTCCCGCAGCAGCACGCCGTCCCGCTCGACGCGGTAGGCGAAGCAGAGCCGCACGATGCCGCGGTCCGGGGTACTGGTGACCTGCGCGCAGTAGCTGTCCGCGCCGAGCCGCACCGGCCCGAGCCGCCAGGTCTCCTCCCGTTCCGGCACGGCGGGCGGCGGCGCGTCGAACAGCAGCACACCGCCCGGGACGAGGGCGCGCGCCAGCGCCCGGAAGGCGGCTCGGCGGTCGGCCGGTTCCAGGACGGCGACGAGGTTCGCGGCGACCGCCAGGTCGGCGACCTCCCGCAGGCCGCAGGCGGCGACGGTCGCGGCGTGGACGGTGGTCCGGGCGCGCTCGTCCGCACCGAGGCGGGCAAGCCTGGCCAGCAGACCGGCCCGCATCGCGGCCGACGGCTCGACCGCGTGCACCGGGACGGCGGCCGCGCCGACCAGGACCTCGGTGACGATGCCGGTGCCCGCGCCGGCATCCACGATCGCCAGGCGGGCGTCCCGGGCCGGCCCGGCGAACCGCCGCAGGGCCGCACGTCGGTCGCCGTCGGCCTGCAGCAGGTCGTAGAACTCGGCCGAGACGGCGTACTCGGGCTCCCGCCCGCCGGCGGCGTTCACCGGACGCGCCCGAGGGCGCTGTCGGCAACGGCCCGGACGGGCCCCGCCGCCCGGGCGGGCGTGCGGCGCCGGCCGGCGCCGGCCGGGGTGCCGTCGATGGCGGTTCGTGCGGCGGCCGTCATCGGTGCCTCCCTCCCGGCCGGGCGGCCGGCCGCCCGCGCCTCAGTGATGGTGGGCGGGGTGTCTGGCCCGCCAGGCGAGCGAGGGGCCGGGGCCGTTGTCGGCGGCGGCGATCAGCAGGCCACCGCACATCGAGACGTTCTTGAGGAACTGGACGCGCTGCAGGGCCCGCTCCCGGTCGTCCTCGGCCTCCCAGAACCGGTGGCAGGCCAAGGTCGCCGGGACCAGTGTGACGGCCAGCGCGAGGGCGGCGGTCCGCGGAACGCGGCCGAACGCCAGCAGGGTGCCCGCCGTGACCTGGGCCGCCGCGGTGAGACGGACGGCGCCCCGGACAGTCGCGGGCACACCCAGCAGGCCGGTGAGCGAACGCACCACCGGCTCGGCGGCGGGCGCCGCGCGCTCGGGATCTCGCAGCGCGCCGGCTCCCCCGTACAGGAACATCGTGGCCAGCAGGGGACGGGCGCATGTTCTCATGATGGACATACCGGACGTCTGTCCCGCCAGTGCCGGACCAATATCCGGTGGACGGATCCGGGTCAGTGGCCGAGCCGGTGCACGAACCCGTGCCGCCGCCGCGCCGGTTCCGGGGCGGGCTCCCCACCCCGGTCCGCATCCGGACCAACGGCCGGATCCACATCCGGCTGCACGGCAGGATCGGCCGCCGGGTCCACCGCCCGGGCGTAGGCCGGGCCGCGCGCCGCGGCCGTCGCCCTGGCCGCGCGCAGTTCCGCCGTCCGGCGGCGGGTCCGGCGCGCGCCGGCGAGGGCGAGCAGGCACCCGAGCCCGAACAGCAGGGTCAGTGCGATGCCCGCGAGGAAGATCGCGAGGCTGCTCATGGTGACGAGCTCACCACCGAACACGGTCACCGTGTAGTCGGCTCCGCCGTCGAGGTTGCCGGCGATCAGCAGTCCGGTGAACGCTCCGGTCGCCGCCAGCAGCAGGACTCCGAGAATCAGCATGCGGGAGTCTCCTTCCGGGAGGTCTCCTGCCGCGTCTGCCCGGCCCGCGCCGGACGACCCGCCTCGACCACGCCCGATCGGGACGGATCCGGCGCGGGCCGGCTCTCACCGGTGGCTGCTGGGCGTCTGTCCGCCGCTGTCCAGACCGCCGTTGTCCAGCGCCGCACGGATCCACTCGTCGAGGTCCGCCCGGTACTGCTCGCCCCCGGACGGCACACCGGCGAAGCTGCGCCGGAGGAACTCCTGCAGGCCCGCGCACCCGGCCCGCAGTACCGCCGTCGAACCGTCCACACCGCGCAGGATCAACAGGACGTGCTGGTGGCCCGCCTCGGGTTCGATCAGTACGTCGCCGTAGCCGGCCGGGACGTCCAGGCCCTCGGCGAGCAAGTCGCGGGAGAAGGTCCAGTGCTCCGAGATACCGGGCTCGACGTCGAAGTCGACGTGCACGGCGAACGGGTCACCGCAGTCGTAGCGCCAGGTCGACCGGACGGGCAGCCGGACGGCGTCCGGGAGCAGGAGTTCGGCGGTGACGGCGGTCGTCACCCGGGTACGCGTAGTCATCTGGTGCCGACTCCTTCCGGCGGCCGGCAGGCCGCGCCGTGGACGAACAGCGTCATGCGGCCTCGTGTGCCCGGCCGGCCTGCGGCGAAACAGCCCGGCCGCCGAGCCCTTACCCTGCAGGTGGCGGCCCTCTCGCCACCCGGACCCGGCCTTCTCCGAGGGCCCGGCCCTCTTCGAAGGACGTACCGCATGGACTTCGACACCGTCGCGGACGAGCTGTACGCGCTGCCGCCGGCGGAGTTCACCGCCGCCCGCGACACCGCCGCGGGACTGGCCCGGAAGCAGGGCGACCGGGAGCTGGCCGCCCGGGTCCGCAAGCTGCGGCGGCCGACCGGGGGCGCCTGGCTGGCCAATCTCCTGGTCCGCTCCCACCCCGAGGAGATCGGCCCCCTGCTGGAGCTGGGCCGGGCCCTGCGCGCGGCCCAGAGCGACCACGCGGGGGCCCGTCTGCGCGAGCTCTCCTCCCGCCGCCACCACCTGGTCACGGCGCTCACCGCCCGGGCCCGCCGGACGGCGACCGAGGCCGGCCACAGCCCCGGCGAGCCCGCGCTGCGCGAACTGGAGCAGACCCTGCGGTCCGTCCTGGCGGACGGCGACGCGGCCGAGTCCTTCGCCGCGGGCCACCTCGCCACGGCCCTCGACGCCACCGCGCCCCTGCCCGAACCCGTCCCCGCCCTCGAACCCACACCCGCACCCGCCGTCCCCGAACCCGAACCGGCCGCCGCCACCGAGCCGCGCAGAACGGCCCCCCGGGCGGCGCAGGCCGCCGTACGGACCGCGGAGCGGGAGGCCGCGCAGGCCGCGGACGCCCTGGAACTCCGCACCGCCGAACACCGGAGCGCCGCCGCACGGGTCCGGCGCAGCGCCCGGCGCCTGGCCGACGCCGAACAGGCCCATCGCGAGGCCGAACGGGCCGAAGCCGAGTGCGCCACCGCCCTCGCCGCCGCCGAGCGGCGGGCCGCGCAGACCCGCGCCGAGGCCGACCGGCTACGCCGACGGACCTGACCTCAGGCCCTGTCCCGTCGGACGCGGCTGACCGCGCACGCGCGCGACCCGCGCCGCGGGCGCGGGGTCACCGGCCGGATCGCCGTCGCCGGGCGACCAGGCCACCCGCCGCGACCAGGACGGCCGCCCAGCTCAGGGCGAGCACCACCAGCCCCGCCACCGACGGCTCGCGGACACTCACCACGAGGAAGCCGGCTGCCCAGGCCAGCAGCCAGATCAGGGTGGACAGCCGGACCGCGCAGACCGCCAGGCGGCTTCGCACCAGCCATCCCGCGCGCATGGTGCTCAGCCGTTTCTCGAGGCGGGCGTCGGTCCTCAGGTCGGCCTCGATCGACGCCAGGATCTGTCGCTCGTGCCCGGACATTGCAGGTCCGTCCATCGTCGCCACCTCCGCGCTTCGCCGGCGACGGGTCTCTCTGCTCCGGCGAGTGCCCCGTGGACGGCGGTTCCAATCCTTCGGTGCGAGCATGGGTCGGACGGGATCGGCCCGGGCATACGCTCGGTGGTGGGGCGACGACCGAGGAGGCACGGATGGGCGAGAGCCTGGCACTGGACGTCGAACGGATCAGCAAGGAGGCCTTGCGCACGATGGCCGCCGGTCCGGCGGCCGGTGCGTCCGGGCTCGACAGGGAGCGCGTGGTCAGCGTCCTCAACGACGTGGTCGCGACCGAGGTGGTCGGCTGGCTGCGCTACACCCGGCACGCGATCACGGCCAGGCGGATCGACCGGCCCGAGGTGAGCGAGCTGTTCGACCTCCGGGCCGAGCAGGCGATGCGGCACGCCACGGCGGTGGCGGAGCGGATCACCCGGCTGGGCGGCCGGCCGGCCTTCGACCCCGACACCCTCGCGCAGCGCGCCCACACCGACTACTCGGTGGCCGACGACCCGGCGATCAGGCAGATGCTGGAGCAGAACGTGCAGGCCTCCGAGATCGCGGTCGCCGCCTATCGGGAGATCACCCGCTGGCTCGGCGACCGGGACGGTGACAGCCGCCGGCTGATGGAGTCCCTGGTCGCTGACGAGCTGCAGTACGGGCGGGCGCTGGGCGCCCTGCTCACGGGCTGAGCACGCCGGCCGAGTACGCGCCGCCGTCCGGCCCCGGCCTCAGGTTGCCCGGCGGGCGACCTCCAGCCAGACGGTCTTGCCCTCCTCGTGGCGGGCGTACCCCCAGGCGGCGGCCAGCCGGTCGACGACCTTGAGGCCGTGCCCGCTCGGTACCGCCGGGTGCTGGCCGGTGCGGATGGCCGGCTCGGCCGGGCTGGCGTCCGACACCTCGACCCGGATGGCGGGCCCGGCGAGGGTCAGCACCAGTTCGCGCGGGCCGCCGGCGTGCAGACAGGCGTTGGTGACGAGCTCGGTGACCAGCAGGACGACGTCGCCGGCGATCTCGCGCCCCTCCGCGTCCTCGGCGGGGAGCCAGCCCCAGTCGTGCAGGGCCTCGATCGCGAAGGCGCGGCACCGGCCGACGGACCCTCGGGATTCGAACAGCCGCAGCCTGCGGATCTGGCCGCGTGGCTGCGGCAGGGCCGGGCGGGGCGTACGGTCCATCAGTCGTCAGCCTGCCCGGCGAGTGCCTCGTCCAGGGTCGGGTAGACCTGGAGGACCTCCCCGACTCCGGTGACCGCCAGCATCCGGGCGACCATCTCGCCGGGCGCGGCGAGGACCAGCCGCCCGCCGCCGGCCTCGGCGGTGGCCTGGGAGCGGATCAGCAGGTTCAGCCCGGTGGAGTCGCAGAAGTCGAGCCCGCCGCAGTCGACGACCAGCCTGGCGGGCGGTTCGGCGAGGACGGCGTCCAGCGCCTCGCGCAGCGGACCGACGGTGTCGTGGTCGAGCTCACCGTCCGGCCTGATCACCACGCCGCGCGTCCAGGGCTGCACGGAGACCGTCAGGTGTCCGTTCGCACCGGCGGTGTCAGCATCCATCGGCCCCGCTCCTCGCGTCGCTCCGGGCGTGCCCCTTCCACCATAGGTCCGCACGTGCCGCGGCGGGCGGGTCCGCATCGGCGGAAGGTTTCAGAGGGCAGCAAAACGGTCAGAAGCCGGACATACCGTCTGTCGAGCGGAGTGACCGATGCACATCGCCATCGTCGCCGGCGGGCGCCGTCCGACCGACGAGGCGGTCCCCGAGCGCCTCGTCGTCATGGCCGAGGCCCTGGCCGCGATCGGCCACCGGGTGTCGCTCTTCGGCCGGTGGAAGGCCGCCCTGCCGACCCACTTCGACCTGCCGCCGGAGGTCGTGGTCCGACCACTCGCCACCGCGCCGCCGGACACCGCCGGCACCGAGGCCCTCCTCGGCTTGGTCCCGGCCATGGCCGAGGAGCTGGAGCACAGTTGGCGGGCGGACCCGCCCCGGGTGGCGCACGCGATCGGACTCGACGCGGGGCTCGCGGTCCTGGTGGCCGCACGCGGAATCCCGGACCTCTGCACGGTGCACGAGCGGATCGCCGTCCTCCCCGACGAGGGCGCCCTGCCGGCCTCGCTGGCGGGCCGTGCGCACCGGCTGCAGAGCGCCGTCGCCCGCAGCGCGGACGCCGTGATCGCCCGCTCCCCGGAGGAGGCACGGGTGCTGCGGCGGCTGGGGGCCCGGCACGGACGGGTGCTGCTGGTGCCGCAGGGCGTGGACACCCGGCAGTTCACCCCGGCGGCGCACCATCCGCCGCACGACCCGGCCCAGCTGCTCTGCCTGGACGGCGGCCGGTCGGCCGCGAGCGTGGGCGCGGCGGTCCGGGCGGTGGCCGAGGTGCCCGACGCCCGGCTGGTCGTGGTCGGTGGTGAGGCGGAGTCCGCACCCGCGGCGGGAGCGGCGGAGGTCAGGCAGGTGCCGGAGGTGCCGCACGAGGCCGTCCCGGAACTGCTGCGGTCCAGCGACATCCTGGTCACCGCGCCGCAGACCGACCCGTCCGGCACCGTCGCGCTGGAGGCGATGGCCTGCGGCGTCCCGGTGGTCGCCGGCGCCGTGGGGGCGCTGCGCAGCCTGGTGGTGGACGACGTCACCGGTGTGCTGGTCCCGCCCGACCATCCGGAGCTGATGGCCGAGGCGGTGCGTCGGCTGCTCTCGGACCCGGCGCAGCGCGAGGCGCTCGGTATCGCGGGCCTGGACCGGGCCAGGTCGATGCACGCGTGGCCGGTGGTCGCCGCCCGGCTGGACCGGGTCTACCAGGGGCTCCACCACTGAGCGACGGTCCGGTGGACAGGCAGGCGGGGCCGGAGTCCGCGCTCAGGCGTCCGACTCCCGGTCCTCCAGCTGCTCGCGCAGCCGGCCGAGGGTGGCGGACAGCAGCCTGGACACCTGCATCTGCGAGACGCCGATCTCCTCGGCTATCTCGGACTGCGTCCGGTTGCCCCAGAATCGGGAGAGCAGCACGGTGCGCTCGCGCGGCGCCAGCTCGTTCAGCAGCGGGCGGACGGCCTCGCGGAACTCCACCAGGTCCAGGTTGTGGTCACAGCAGCCGAGGCGGTCCACGAGGGCGCCGCCCGGCTCGTCCGGATTCTCCGGGTTGTCGCTGCCGAGCGCGTCGAGCGAGTGCGAGCGGTAGAGCCGTCCGGCGGCCAGGCCTTCGTCGACCTGGTCCGGGGTGAGGTCCAGCTTCTCGGCGAGCTCCGCCGGGGTCGGGCGGCGGCCCAGGTCCTGTTCCAGCCGGTCGGAGCCGCGGGCGACCAGCAGGTAGAGCTCCTGCATGCTGCGCGGTACGCGGACCGGCCAGGAGGTGTCCCGGAAGAAGCGTTTGACCTCGCCGGTGATGGTCGGGACGGCGTATGTCAGGAACTCCACGCCGCGGTCCGGGTCGTAGCCGTCCACGGCCTTGATCAGGCCGACCGTGCCCACCTGGACGATGTCGTCCATCTCCGCCGCGCGGTGGCGGAAGCGGGACGCGACGAAGCGGACCAGCGGCATGTTGAGCTCGATGACCGTGCCCCGGACGTAGCTGTAGGCGTGGGACTCGCGGTCCAGCCCGGCGAGCCGCTGGAACAGTGCGTCACTGAGGGTGCGCGCCTCCGTCTTGCCCATCGACCTCAGCTGCTCGGGGGTGAGGCGTGGCTCCGGCGCAGGGCTCGGCGCCGCTGCGGTCGGGGCGGCCCCGGTGCGGCGGGCGGCGATCGGTTCGGTACGAAGGGTGGGCACGGTGGTCATCTCCCTGAGCGTTCCGGGTTGCTCGGCCCGTGCGGCCGTCGGCGGCGGACGGGGGCCCCGGGGGGCCCGACTGGGGAGACCGCTGCGCCCGGCTGCTCCGGACAAGGCGTCCCGGCACGGATGGGTGCCGTGTGCGCGGCCGGGAGCCCTTGGGGTTCACCGGCCGAAAGTGGACAGGCGCAAGCCGCGCCGTCCTGACTGTTGCCCTACCCGAAGGACCCGGCGGCTAATCTCCCGAAATCAGCCGATTTGTCCTGCGCACGCCGTGTCACCGGGCCCCATGCGGGTAGGCGCCGCAGGACCGAGGCCGGACCGTACCGCCGGAAGGAGCACCCGTCATGCCCCGAGGATCGAGCCCCAAGCGGGAGCGCCAGTACGAGCACATCAAGGAGGGCCTGCTGGAGCGCGGCCGGGACGAGGACACGGCGGAGGAGATCGCGGCCCGGACGGTCAACAAGGAGCGCGCCCGCCACGGCGAGGCGAAGACCGCAAGCCGCAGCTCGGTCCAGGACATCTCCTCCGGCCGGCGCGGCGGGCTCAGGTCGCACAGCGGGGCCCGCGGGCCCACGTACGACCAGCTCTACAACGAGGCCCGGCAGCGCGATATCAAGGGCCGGTCGACAATGGACAGGAAGCAGCTCGCCGACGCGCTCGGCCGGGAGCTCTGAGGACGCCGACCCGGAGCCGGCCCTCGCCGCGCAGGCCGAGGTCGGCGCAGCGCGAGATCCGAGCAGGAGGAGCGGACGATGGATTCCGTCCCGGTACCCCCCGACCCCGACATCGGGCCGCTGCCACCCGACCCGGGACCGCTGCCGCCGGTCCCCCCGTCGCCGCCGCGCCCCGACGACCCCCGCCCCGCGCCGCCCGTACCGCCGTTCCCGCCGCAGCCCGGCCCGGACCCGCAGTCGCCGGACCCGGAGCCGCCGGGGCCCGACGACGCCGTCCGTCTCCCGCGCACGGGCCACGGCCCCGGGCGGTGAGTCGGCCCGCCCGGGTCAGTGCGGGACGGCCGAGGGGGTCAGCACGAAGACCGGGATCTCGCGGTCGGTCCTGGTCTGGTACTCGGCGTAGTCCGGGTAGGCCTCGACGGCCCGGGCCCACCAGAGGGCCTTCTCCTCGCCGGTGACCTGCCGGGCCGTCATGTCCTGCCGGACCGGGCCGTCCTGGAGCTCGACCCTGGGATCGGCCATCACGTTGTGGTACCAGACCGGATGCTCGGGGGCGCCGCCCTTGGACGCCACGACGGCGTAGGTTCCCGCGTGTTCCACCCGCATGAGCGGGGTCTTGCGGATCCGTCCGGACTTCGCTCCGCGGGTGGTGAGGATGATCACCGGCAGGCCCCGCATCGTCGTCCCCTCGGTCCCGCCCGAGCCCTCGTACAGCTCGACCTGCTCGCGCACCCACTGTTCGGGGCTCGGCCGGTAGTCGCCCTCCAGAGGCATGGCATCCCTTCCCTGTCGACGTCGTACCCGACTCGGGCAGGGGCTGCTGCCGCTCCCCCGCCGGTACCCGACCATGGCTACCACCATCGGCGCGGCCAGTCACCCACCGCCTCGGGGAGTCGCGCGGCGAGCACAGGGCCCCGGCCGGCGGGCAGCGGGCAACTCGCCCGGCAGCCTCCCGCGTCGGTGCGGCGGCCCGCGATAGCTTCGGCAACCGTGGACCGTCCCCGCGCACAGGACCTGTACGAGCAGGCCGTCACCGAGCTCGCGCCCGCCGCCGCGCGCAACCGGCTGGTGGAGCTGGTGGAGTCCGGCGACGCCCCGCTCGCCGCGCTGCGCGGGATCGCGGGTGAGGAGTACCGGATCGTCCGCAGCGACCGCCGCAGCTTCGCGCTGATGGCGGCCCGGTTCGGCGATCGCGAGCCGGCGGCCGGGCTGTTCCTCGGCCTGGCCGGGGGCGAGGCCCGGGCGCTGGAGCTGCTCACCGGCTACGCCGCCGCCCTCGGGCTGGACGCGGCCGCGCTGGCGGCGTACGAGCCTCGTCCGGCGGCGCAGTCCTACGCCCACCACCTCGCCTGGCTCGGCCAGTTCGGCACCCGCAGCGAGATCGCGCTCGCGCTGCTGGCCAACTTCGGTTTCTGGGGCGGCTACTGCGCGCGGCTGGCGGCGGCCCTGCCCCGGCACTACGGCCTCACCGAGGCGGAGGCCGCCTTCTTCGCGTACTTCGCCGAGCTCCCACCCGGCTTCGAGCAGGGCGCGCTGGCCGTCCTGCAGGAGGGCCTCGACGCGGGCGAGGACCCGGGGGCGGCGAGGCTGGCCGCCAGGACGATGCAGGCCTACGAGGGTGCGTTCTGGGACTCGGCACACCTGTCCTGAACTGCGTTGACTGTCAGAGCCATTGACGGGTGCTCAGGCACGCCGCCATTCTGAACGCATGTTCAGAACGAACGTTCAGATCGAGCCGGTCGCCGATGTGGCGGTGGTCGGCGGCGGCATGGCGGGGATGGCCACCGCGCTCCGGCTCCAGGCCGCCGGCCTGTCCACGGTGGTGCTGGAGGCACACGGCCACGCCGGCGGCTGCGCCGGCTACTACCGCAAGCGGGGCTTCTCCTTCGACGTCGGGGCGACCACACTGGTCGACTTCGAGCCCGGCGGGGTCGGCGCCGAGCTGTTGGACAGCGTCGGCATCGGCCCGCTGGAGGCGCAGCTGCTGCCCGGTTACCGGGCCTTCCTGCCGGACCGCGAGGTCGTCCTGCACCGCGACCCGGCGGCCTGGCACGCCGAACGGCTGCGGATGCTCGGCGACACCGAGCGGCACCGGCGCTTCTGGGCACTGCTGGACCGCCTCGCGGAGACCTTCTGGCAGGCCAGTCGCGCGGGCGCCAGGCTGCCGGTGCGCGGGCCCGGCACCGCCCTGCGGGATCTGCGTGCGGTCGGGCTCGCGGGCCTGCCGCTCGCCCGCCACCTCAACCGGACGCTCGGGGACGCCCTGCGCGGCCACGGTCTGCGGGGCGAGGCGCCGCTGGTCGGGCTGCTGTCCATGCTGGTCGAGGACACCGTGCACGCGGGAATCGACGACGCGCCGCTGATCAACGCGGCGCTGGGCGTGACCATCCGGGGCGCCGGGCTGAGCCGGCACGTCGGCGGGATGCACGGCTTCTGGCGGGTGCTGGTGGCGCGCTACCGGGGGCTCGGCGGCGCGCTCCGGACGGGCTGCGAGGTGTCCCGGGTGGACGGCGGCTCCGGGAACTACCTGCTCACCACCCGTCAGGGCGCCGTCCGGGCCCGGCGGCTCGTCCTCGCCGTCCCCGCCGCGACCACCGCGCGGATCTGCGCCGAGCTCCCGGTCGCCGGCCGGCTGCGGCCGTACCTGGCCCGGGACGAGGCGGCGCAGGGCGGCGCCTGTGTGGTCTTCCTCGGGGTGCCCGAGGAGGAGGTGGACGGCCAGGAGCTCACCCACCACCAGCTGCTGCAGTCGTACGACCGGCCGCTGGGCGACGGCAACAACATGTTCGTCTCCGTCTCCGCGCCGGGGGACGAGGTCAGCGCCCCGCCCGGCCACCGGGCCGTGATGATCTCCACCCACACCGACATCGCCTCCTGGAACGGGCTCGACGAGAGCGCGTACGCCCTGCGCAAGAAGGAGATCGGCGAGCGGCTGATCGGCCACGCCCGGCGCGCCTACCCCGAGTTGGCGGCCCGGGCCGTGTTCGCCCGGACCGGCACGCCGCGCAGCTACCGGCGGTTCGGGTTCCGCCCCGGCGGAGCGGTCGGCGGTCCGCGCCAGCGGCTGGACAACACCAACCAGCACGCCGTCCCGCACGACCTCGGCGGCCCGGGGCTCTGGCTGGTCGGTGACTCGACCTGGCCCGGACTCGGTACGGTCGCCTGCGTGCTGGGCAGCCGGATCGTCGCCGAGGGCATGCTGCGTGAGCGGGGGTACCGCCGGTGAAGGCACCGACCCTGGCCGAGCTCGGCACCGACCTGCTGGTCACCTCCCGGCGCCGGCGGGCCGTCGCGCTGACCCGCCCGTTCGCCGGGGTCCTGCTCTACGCGGCCGTGGCGTGGGCGGGCTGGTGGTGGCTCACGCCGCCGATCGCCTTCCTGGTCTTCGTCGCGGTCGTCAACGTCACCCACGACGTGGTGCACCGCACGCTCGGGCTGTCCGCGCGGGCCACCGACTGGGCACTCTTCGCAACCGGACTGGTGCTGCTGGAGAGCGGCCACGCGTACCGGGCCACCCACACCCAGCACCACCGGTACTTCCCGCACCCCGACGACCCCGAGGGGCACCCCGCCGACCTGTCGTTCCTCGGCGCGCTGCTGCACGGCCCGGTCTTCCTTCCCCGTCTGTGGTGGTGGTCGTTCCGGCGCGGACGGGACCGCGGCTGGCTGCTCGCCGAGGCCGCGGCGCCGGTCACCGCACTGGTGGGCGGCGTGCTGCTCCGGCCCTATGCTCCTGGGGTGCTGACGTACACGGTGATGATGATCGTAGGGAGCTGGGTGTATCCGCTGTTGACGGTGCATCTGCCGCACCACGGCTACGGCGACACGCCGCTGACCCGGACCAGGACGCTGCGCGGGCGGGTCGTCCCGGCGCTCTTCCTGGAGCTCACCTACCACCTCGAGCACCACCTCTACCCCCAGGTGCCCAGCCACCATCTGCCGGAGCTGGCCCGCCGGTTGGACCCGTTCCTCGCCGCCAACGGTGTCCGGCCGGTGCGCGTTGTCTGACAGGCGCGGCGCCGACGGCCGCAGCGCCGAGACCCGGATCCGGATCCTCGACGCCACCCTCGCCAGCCTGGTCCGCAACGGCTACGGCGGCACCACCGCCCGGGCGATCGCGCAGAGCGGGGGCTTCGCGCCCGGCGTCATCTACTACCACTTCACCGACCTGGACGACCTGGTGGTGGCGACGCTGTCGCACACCTGCGACGCGCGGGCCCGTCGGTACCGCTCCGAGCTGTCCGGGGTCGAGCGGGCCGGGCGGGTGGTCGAGTTGCTCCGCGAGTTGTACCAGGAGGACACCGAGGTCGGGCACATCGCCGCCGTCCAGGAGATCTACGCGGGTGCCCGGCCCGGCTCCCGGGCGGCCGAGCGGCTGATGCTGGAGACGCGCCGCTGGGAGGAGTTGGCCGGGGAGGTGCTGACCACGCTGCTGCGCGGCAAGCCGCTGGCGTCGCTGGTCAACGTCCCGGTGGTGGCGAGCGCCGCCGTCGCGTTCTATCTCGGGATGGAGACCCTGACGCACCTGGACGGCGACCGCTCACGGCCCGCCCAGCTCTTCGACCAGGCGGCCAGGCTCGCCGCCGTCCTCGACCGGATCCCTCGGCTGCGCCGTCGCGGCTGACGGAACGCACAGCCGCCGCTTCAGTAGTCGCCCCCGGCACCCGCGCCGCCGTCCGAGCGGACGGCGCCCGCCACCAGCTCCAGTGCCGTGAGGCAGGCCGCGACCGCCGGCTCCCCGGCGCTGCCCCGGCGGACCGCCACCTCGACGGTACGGGCCGGCGCCGGGTCCGCGAGCGGCCGGGCCACCAGCCCGGGCGGCAGGGCGGCGAGCGCGAGGCGCGGCACCAGCGCGACCTGGCCGCCGACGGCGGCGAGGGCGAGCATCGCGGCGAAGTCGGTGCAGACGTGCCGGATCTGGGGACCGAAGCCGGCTGCCCGGCAGGCGTGCAGCACCGCCTCACGGCAGGCGGTCCCCTCGGCCGCGGTGATCCACGGGGTTCCGGCCAGGGCGGCGAGCGGCATCGGGCCGCCGCCGACGGCGGCGCGGGCCGCGGGGTGGTCCGCGTGCAGGACGGCGAGCAGCGGGTCGTGGAGCAGCGGCCGGGTCTCGATGCCGACCGGGTCGGGGGTGGCGAGGTTGGTGTAGCGGTAGATGACCGCGAGGTCGGTGCGGCGGTGGCGCAGCAGTGGCAGGCTGGCCTCCGGTTCGGCCTCGGTGATGTGCACCCGCAGCTCGGGGTGGTCGTGTTCCAGCAAGGCGCTCAGGGGCGCCGCCAGGGGGGCCAGGGCGCTGGTGAAGCAGGCCACCCGGAAGGGGCCGGCGGCCCGGCCGGCCAGGGCGCTCATCCGGGCCCGGGCCTGTTCGAGGGCGGCGAGCACCGGTTCGGTGTCGGCGGCGAGGGCGTGCCCGGCCGCGGTGAGCCGGACGCTGCGGCCGTCGCGGTCGAGCAGCCGGACCCCGGTCTCGGCCTCCAGCTGTTTCAGCTGCTGGGAGACGGCCGACGCGGTGACGCGGTGCAGTTCGGCGACGGCGGTGACGGTGCCGTGCTCCGCCAGGTCGCGCAGCAGGACCAGACGGCGAATATCGAGCATAAGTCCAGCTTAACCACTTCTGTAGACGATGTAGCTGGACGCCGGGGTGGCGGGCGGGTGAGAGTGCGTACCTCCACCTTCCCCATCGAGGAGCTCTCGTGCGCGCCACCGTCATCCACGGCCCCCAGGACATCCGCGTCGAGGAGGTCGCGGACCCGCGGGTCGAGCGGTCCACGGACGCGGTGGTGCGGGTGACCCACGCCTGCGTGTGCGGCAGCGACCTGTGGGCGTACCGGGGAGTCGCGGCCCGGCAGCCGGGGCAGCGGATCGGGCACGAGTTCGTCGGCGTGGTCGAGGAGGTCGGCGCGGGCGTCACCGGGCTGCGGCCCGGCGACCGGGTGCTGGCCCCGTTCGTGTGGTCGGACGGCACCTGCTCGTACTGCCTGGAGGGGCTGCACACCTCGTGCCCGCAGGGCGGGTTCTGGGGCGAGGTGGGCTCGGACGGCGGGCAGGGCGAGGCGGTCCGGGTACCGTTCGCGGACGGGACGCTGGTCCGGCTGCCGCGCGACCTGGACGAGGCGCTGATGCCCGCCGTCCTGGCCCTGTCCGACGTGATGTCGACCGGCCACCACGCCGCACTGGCGGCCGGGGCCCGGCCGGGTGCCACCGTCGCGGTGGTGGGCGACGGCGCGGTCGGGCTGTGCGGGGTGCTCGCCGCGCACCGGCTCGGCGCCGAGCGGATCGTCATCCTCGGCCGGCACGGGGACCGGACGGCCGTCGCACGGCGGTTCGGGGCGACCGAGGTGGTCGCGGCGCGCGGCGAGGACGCGGTGGCCGCCGTCAGGGAGCTCACCGACGGCCAGGGCGCGGCGGCCGTGCTGGAGGCGGTCGGCACCGAGGAGTCGATGCGGACCGCGATCTCGATCGCCCGGGACGGCGGCGCGGTCGGGTTCGTCGGTGTCCCGCACGGCGGCAGTGCGGGTGTCGACCTCGGCCAGATGTTCGGCCGCAACATCGCGCTGCGGGGCGGCGTCGCCCCTGCCCGCGCGTACATTCCCGAGCTGCTCGCCGACGTGCTGGCCGGCCGGCTCGACCCGTCGCCCGTGTTCGACCTGACGGTCGGCCTGTCGGAGGTGCCGGAGGCCTACGCTGCGATGGACGAACGGCGTGCTCTGAAGGCGCTCATAGCTTTCTGATCCCCGGGTCGTCCGCGCCCTCCGGGGCGCCCCGCTCCCCTCGACTATCGACGGAGGACCCACATGTACGTCGTCATCGCCGGCGGCCACGGGAAGATCGCCCGCCGCCTCGGCCGCCTGCTCACGGGCCGCGGCGACACCGTCACCGGCCTGGTGCGCAACCCGGCGCACCGCGAGGACCTGCTCGCCGACGGCACCAGCCCGCTGGTGTGCGACCTGGAGGCCCTCACCCCGGCCGACCTCGCGGTCCACCTCGCGGGCGCGGACGCGGTGGTGTTCGCCGCCGGCGCCGGGCCGGGCAGCGGCGCGGCCCGCAAGGACACCGTCGACCGGGCGGCCGCGGTGCTGCTCGCCGACGCCGCCGTCCTCGCCGGGGTCCGCCGCTACCTGATGGTCTCCACCCGCGGCGCCGGCAGCCCGCCGCCGGCCGGCGCCGACGAGACCTGGGCCGCCTACGTCACGGCCAAGACCGCCGCCGACGAGTACCTCATGGCACAGGACCTGGACTGGACGGTGCTGCGGCCCGCCGCGCTCACCGACGAGCCGGGCGCCGGCGCGGTGCGGCTGACCGCCGGACGCAGCGTCGGCGACGTCCCCCGCGAGGACGTCGCCGCGGTGCTGGCCGCGCTGCTGGACGTGCCGGAGACGGCCGGCCTGGTCCTCGAACTGGCCGGGGGGCCGGAGCCGGTGGCGGAGGCGGTCGCCCGGGCCGCCGCCGAGCGGACCGGGGCACGCTGAGCCCGCAGGGGTCGATGACGGGGGGTCAGGCCATCCAGAAGAAGACCGCCGTCATCCGCTTGTCCGCCAGGGTCGTCCCGTAGTAGCCGGTGGCGCTGTGGATCAGGTTGGCCTTGTAGAGCAGCAGGCGGTTGTAGCGGTGCGGCACCCGCACGTCCTCGGTGAAGGAGTCCGGCGGGACGTAGCGGGTGCCCAGCGCGTCCACCAGGTTGTTGTGCGGGGCCGCGACCAGGTTGCCGCCGAGCACCCCGCCGGGCAGGTTCTGCCGGAAGAAGCTGGTGCCGTAGTCGTCGGGCACGGTCGGGTTGAGGTACAGCACGGCGGCGTACCGGCACAGGGTCCGGGAGTCGGCGTGCGGCCGGACCTCGCACTCGCCCTCGCCGACGACCTGGACGCAGTTGTGGTTGAGGGTCGCGCCGCCCGGGGCGGTCTCCCGCCAGATCTTCCGGGCCCCGGTGGCCTTTCTGACCAGCCGTTCGACCCGGGCCAGCTCCTCGGGCTCCAGGCCGGGCATCGTCCGCAGCCCGGGCCAGCTCTCCGGCTTGTACGGGTATCCCTCGACCCAGTCGTCCTTCGCCAGGCAGCGGGCCCGCACCGCGTCGGCCTCGGGCAGGACGTCGTCCAGTACCCAGTAGTCGCGGCCGGGCGTCGGCCTGCGGTAGGGCAGCACGGGGAGAGCCGAGGTTCGGCGCGGCGGGGGCGGCATGCGGCCGACGGTACCGACGCCCCCGCCCACGCCTCTCCCACGAAGAGGTCAACGTTTGACCAAAGTGGTCAAACTTTCACCAAGTCGCCGGTGCGGTAGCGTCCGTGACCGGCTCGCGCGGTGACCACCGCACGCGGCCCGGGCAGGTCGCGGCGCCGCCCGCGCACCCGGCGAGGACGGGGAGTGACTGATGCACGTGTCGGGCGAGTCCGTCGAGTACCCGTCCCCGTGTCCGGCCTGTGCGGCGGTGCTGACGTGCCACGGCGGGCAGGCGCTCGTCGGCAGGTCGATCGAGTGGAGCATCGAGTCCCACTGCGCGGCCTGCGGGTGGACCCTCGCCGAGTGCGGCCGGGGCGACGGCCTCCCGCCCGCCCTGCGCGAACGGCTGCTGGCCCGGCACGGGCCCACCCGGCTGCGGTTGGCCGACCCCTCGGCCGGCGCCGTCACCGTCATGAAGGTGGTCCGGGCCGAACTGGGCGGCGACCTGTCCGAGGCCCGGGACACCCTCCGGCGGATCCGGGCCGACGGGTACACGGGGACGCTCGCCGAGATCACCCGGCTGGCCCGGTGTCTGGAGCGGGCAGGGGTCCGGGCCACGGCCGTCCGCGCCGAAGCAGTCTCGTAGCCCGCTGGACGGCCTGTCACCAGCCCGCCTGCACCGGGGGGTGCGCGGGGGCCGGGCCGAGGGTCGTCGTGCCGGGGGCCGCGCGGTGGCCGAGGCCGGTGCGGTAGATGTCCAGGGCCGCCTCGACCCGTCCGCCGCGGCGCAGCAGGTCGCCCAGCAGGCGGCACAGGTCGGCCAGGTCTCCGGCGGCTCCGGCGCGTTCGAGCAGCGACAGGGCGCTGACGTAGTGCTCCTCGGCGGCCTCCGGGTCGCCCCGGTCCTCGGCGATGAGGCCGAGCAGGCGGTGCGCCCCGGCCGCGTGGACGGCGCCGCGGTCGGGGCCGATCCGGTCGAGCAGGCTGCCGAGCAGTTCGCCGGCCTCCCGGTGGGAGCCGCGGCGGCGCAGCACGTCCGCGAGTTCGACCTCCACCTGCTGGGTGAAGAGCAGGGCCCGCCGGGAGGCCAGCATGGTGCGGGCGGTGCGCAGTTCGCGTTCCGCCTGCTCCAGGTCGCCGGCCTGGGCGTGGACGTAGCCGCGCATCCAGTGGCATTTGGCGAGGTCACAGTGGAGGCGCAGCTCCTGGTAGAGCGCCTGGGCCTTGGCCAGCGAGGCGTCGGCCTCGGCGGTGCGGCCCTCGGCGATCAGGGTGCGGGCGACGCTGCGGTGCAGGCCGGCGACCAGGGCGGGGTCGGTGGCACCGGGGGCGAGTGCGAGGGCGAGTTCGGCGGCCTGGGCGGCGCGGGCGTGGGCGCCCATGTCCATGTAGGGGCCGATCGCGGCGGAGTAGAGCAGCAGCAGCGCGTCCGGATCGTGCAGCCCGCTCGCGTTGAGCTGGTCGATGGTGCTCTCCAGCAGGTAGCAGGCGTAGCGGAGTTCACCGGCGAGCAGGTGGGCGACGGCGCGGCCGCGGATCGCGGCGGCGCGGCGGGGCAGCGGCTCGTCGGCCTGCAGGCGTTCGGCCGCCTCGTAGTGCGCGCGGGCCTCGTCGAGGTGGCCGCCCTCCAGCGCGCAGTCGCCGAGGCCGAGCAGGGCGGCGGGACGGGCGGTCGCGAGCCCGTACCGGGTGGCCCGGTCCAGGCAGGCCGTGAACCGTTCGGCCGCGTCGGCGGTGTCGCCCGCCGCGAGCGCGCTCTGCGCCTCGGTCAGGGCGAGGTGCAGTTCGGTGGCGAGGTGGGCCGGGCGGCCGGTGGCGAGCTCGTCGCTGGTGACACCGAGGCGTTCGGCGAAGTGCCGCAGTGCGGTCTCGGAGGGGCGGACCCGGCCGGCTTCCACGGTGGACACGTAGGCGGCGGTGTAGGCGGGCTCGGCGAGCCTGCGCTGCGTCAGGCCGCGTTCGTGGCGCAGCCGCTGGATCCGCTGCCCGATCCCGGTGGGCACGTTCTCTTCGGTCATGGCCTGCTTCCTTCCGCCGCGCGCCTCCGGCCGGTCTTCCTCGCCCCATTGCCCGATGCGCGGGGCTGCCCTACATTAACCCAGCGATTAAGTCTGATTAATCATCAACTTAACATCAGCCCCGGAGGGTTGCACAGTGCGCAGAGGCAGACTCACCACCCTGATCCTGGCCGGCACCACCGCCCTGGCCGCCCTCGGCGTCGGCGCCGCGCCCACCGCCGCGGCCGCGCCCGCTCCGGTCGGCGGCGGGACACAGCCGACCGGCCACCAGGTCGAGGTCTTCGCGGAGGACGGCGGGATCAGCCGCACCCTGGTGCCCGCCAAGTCCCCGGCCGCCGGCCCCCGGCCGCGCAGCGAGCGCTCGGCCGGCGACGGCACCGTCACCCCGATCGTCCGCAACGGCAGCACCGACGCCAAGCTCGACGTCGTCATCGTCGGCGACGGCTACACCGCGGCCGAACAGGACAGGTTCCACACCGACGCCGCCACCAAGTGGCAGGAGATCACCGCGGTCGAGCCCTACGCGACGTACCGCGCGCTGTTCAACGTCTGGGCCGTGGACGCCCACTCCGCCCAGTCCGGCGTCTCCGGCGACCCCGGGAAGTCCACGGTCCGCGACACGGCCCTCGGCTCGTACTTCTGGTGCGAGGACATCGAGCGCCTGCTCTGCGTCGACACCGACGCCGTCGACCGGTACGCCGCCAAGGCGCCGCAGGCGGACCTCGTCATCGTCGTCGCCAACAGCGCCAAGTACGGCGGCGCCGGCTACAACGACATCGTCTCCCCGCTCGGCTACTCGGGCATCGCCACCGTGGCCGGCGGCAACGACCGCTCCGGCCAGATAGCCGTCCACGAGACCGGCCACTCCCTGGGCAAGCTCGCCGACGAGTACTTCTACGCCGAGTACGGCACCTACGACGGGGACGAACCGGCCGAGGTCAACACCACCGAACTCACCGCAGCCCAGATGCGCCGCAAGCACGCCAAGTGGTACCGCTGGCTCGGCCGCACCTCGCCCGACGGCGGCACCGTCGGCGCGTACGAAGGCGGCGGCTACTACCCGCACGGGATCTACCGGCCCACCGACAACTCGATCATGCGGTCGCTGGGCCGGGAGTTCAACCTGCCCGGCCGTGAGGCGATGATCGCGGGCTTCTACCGGTACGCGTCGACGCTCGCCAGCGCCACCCCGGCCGACACCGTCCTGACCCGTTCGGACCGCCTCACCGTCGACCTGCCCGTCACCGGCACCCGGCTGCGCTGGTACCTCGACGGCCGGGAGCTGCGCGCACTCGACGGCCGCACCACGGTCGACATCTCCTCCCTCGGCCTCCCCGGCCCCTGGTGGCTGCGCCACCGCCTCACCGCCGTCGCGACCGACCGGACGCCCGCCGTCATCGACCCGGAACTGCGCACCTCGTTGACCGACACCCTGTCCTGGCGGGTCACCCGCTGAGCCCGGACGGACCGATGGCAGCGCCCCGCCGACCCGCCCGACGGCCGGCGGGGCGCTGCCGCGTCACCCTTGATGTTCGTCAACCAAGGAACCGTTGACGCCATATCGGATTAGCCGACATCGACACCGGTCCCCATCGCACCGCACCGGATCTCCCCAGGTCGGACGGCTTTCGGGCCTTCGAACCGGGCCGTCGCGCCGATATCGACGGAGGCCGATCACGGCGTTCCGGCACCCTTCTCCGGGGATATCGTCTGCCCTTCGAGAACCGCCGGAAGGGGAGCAAGTGAGCGGACAGATCAGGGTCGACGCCGTGGAACTCCGGGCCTCCGCACGGGTGGCCGAGAGCATCGCCGAGGAGCTCGGGAAGCCGGCCGACACCGCGGTCACGGCCAGTCGTGCGGCGGCCGGACCGCTGGCGGGCTGGTCCGTGAGTGCCGCGCTGGAGAGCATGGCGGACGGCTGGGCGCCGACCCTCGCGAAGGTCCGGGACCGATTCACGACGACCGCCGCCAACCTGCAGCGCACCGCCGACGGCCATGAGTGGAACGACCGGGCGGTGGCCGAGGTCTGGCAGCGGCAGGACGCCCGATGACCGGCACCTTCGCACTCCTCCGGCAGTTCGACCCGGCCAGCCTGCACGACGCGGCCCGGGCCTGGCGACAGCTGGCCGCCGAGTCCGAGGAGGCCGACACCCGGCACCGCTCACAGGTCAACGGCCCCCTGCGGCACGCCCGCTGGGAAGGCCGCGACGCCGACGGCGCCTTCTACGCGATGGAACGCAACGAGGAGATCCTGCAGATCCTCAAGGTCGAGGGCGAAGCCGCGTCGCTGACCCTGGACACCGTGTCCGAGCGCATGAACCAGGCCCGGACCAACCTCCTGAACGCCCTCCACCGCGCCGAGGAGTGGGGCCTGCCGGTGTCGTCCGACGGCACCGTGGAGATGCCGCCGCAGGACCCGGGCGAGCAGCACGACCCCGACGCCCGGACCGCCCGGCAGAACACGGCGATCCTTCGCGGGCAGCTCCAGGAGCGCATCGACCGCGCCCTGGCCGACGCCCGGGAGGCCAGCGACCAGGGCGCCCGCGCCCTCGGCCGGCTGGACGCGAACATCCTCGCCCGGCCACGGGTGTTCGGCGCGGCGGCGGAGTCCGCCCAGGACGCGAAGGACGTGACCGAGGACCTCGGCCTGACCGAGTACATCCCGGCGAACAAGGACCCGCAGCAGGCCGCCGACTGGTGGAAGTCACTCACCCCCGAGCAGCAGCACGGCTACCTGGCCCTCCACCCCGAGGAGATCGGCCGCCTCGACGGCCTGCCGTCGACCGTCCGGGACGAGGCCAACCGCCTCGTGCTGGAACAGCAGTTGGACGCGCTCAAGGCCGGCGACCCGCGCGGGACGGGGATCACGTACGAGGAGTACAACCAGCGCGAAGCGGCGATGCGCGGGCTGAAGCAGCGGCTGGACCGCCAGGACGGCGAGCCGGAGGCCAAGCGGCTCTTCCTGCTCGGGCTCGACCCCGAGGGCGACGGCCGGGCCATCGTCGCCATGGGCAACCCCGACACCGCCGACCACACCGCCGTCCTGGTCCCGGGCACGGCCACCACCCTGGAGAGCATGCCCGGCCAGATCGAGCGGATCGACCGGCTGCAGAGCTCCGCGCTCGGTTCGGCTCAGCCCGGCCAGTCGGTGTCCGTGATCTCCTGGCTGGGCTACGACGCTCCCGAGGTCGACCTCAGCGTGGCCGGCCGCGGCCGCGCCGAGGACGGCGCCGCCGACATGCGGCAGTTCACCCAGGGCACCCGGGTGGCTCAAGGCGACCACCGCAGCCACCTGACCGTCATCGGTCACAGCTACGGAACCACGGCGGTCGGCGCCGCCGCGGCTGGTGGCCAGGGGCTGGGCGCCGACGACATCGTCGCGATCGCCAGCCCGGGCCTGACCACCGGCAACGCGGCCGACCTGCACATGGATCCGAAACACGTCTGGGTCGGGGCCGCGAGGGACGACAACATCCGGGCCGCCACGGATCTCACCCTCGGCCCTGATCCCATGTACGAGGGCTTCGGCGGAAACAACATCAAGATCGACACCTCCGGCCACAGTGGCTACTGGGACCCCGACAGCCAGAGCCTGCAGAACCAGGGCCGCATCATCGCCGGCCAGCTCCCGGAAACAGTCCCCAAGGAGCGCCGGATCGACCCCAACCCCGGCAACGGGATCGGCCCGAACACCCGAAGCCCCAGGTGAGGAGCCTGTCCGTGCCAACCACCCCGGTCCGCACCTGCGCGGCACACCCGACGAGGGGCCGCCGACCCGTCGCCGTCATGGTCGCGCTCGCCCTCTCCCTTGCCCTCGGAGGCTGCATGCCCACCCCCGACCCGTCCGAGCCACTGCCCACCATGGCCCGCCAGGACGCCCAGGACTGGGCACAGGAGCTGACCACCTACCTGGCGCAGACGGCCGGGGTCGAGCTCACACCGTCCTCGATCCACCCGTCGTTCGCCAACTGTGTCGGCAGGCACGACGAGGTCGTCTACGACGGCCGGTACACCCTCTCCTACGCCGTAACGAGTGCGGTCCCGACGGCCCAGCACCCCGAGGCAGTCCGAAAGATCCGCAGCGCACTCGAGCAGCGTGGATTCGAGATCAAGGGTTACCGGGAGACCTACGACAACCAGCCGGCCGCGCTGCTGGACGCCCAGCACACCGAGGGACGGTATCTGGTGAGCGTGGAGACCGGCGGCGGCACCGACCGCCTCCTGTTCCGGGTCAACACCCGCTGCCTGATGGCCCCGAAGGCCACCGTCACGCCAAGCTGAGCCAGAGCAAAGGTGAGATGGCACGGGGCCTCGGGAGCCCCGTACAGGAGCCGCTGCCGGTGCAGCCACGCCCACCGCGCAGACGACGGTGCAGGCGGTCTTCGGTGGCCACGGCGGCGGCAACACCGCCTGCAAAGCGACCCAGAACGCCTGCACCAACGCCTACACCAGTGCCGCCCGGGCCGGCTTCGTCCGCTCCCAGTGCGTGCTGTTCGGCACCCCGATCGTCGTGCGCGGGGAGATCCACGTGCACGCCGTCGTCGAACCGCCGATCTGGTGGAACACCAGCCTCGAGATCCAGTGCACCTCTGCCTGAGGCCGCCCGGGATCAGCGCCTGCCGGCCTGGGCGATCAGGTCCTCCCAGGATCCGGCCGGGACCTCGCCCTGCGGCGTGAGCCGGTCGACCGCCTCCGGGAGCGCGACGGCGAGCTGGTCGGCGGCCTGCTCCGGGGAGAGGCCGGCCTGCCGTGCGACGAGGTCGAGCTCCTGGTAGGGCAGCGCCTGCGCGACCTCCGCTCCCGTGACGGGCTCGTTCTCGCCCGTACCGACCCAGGACCGGGCCTTCGCGCCGAGGCCGCCTTCCTGGAGCTGCTGCAGCAGGCCGCTCAACGAGTCGCCGCCGCCGCTGCCGAGCGCGCCGAGGAGAGCACCCAGAAGATTCCCGGACCCTGCGCCGCGTCCGCCGCCGAGCAGTCCGCCCAGCAGACTTCCGAGGTCGTTTCCCGCCATGGCTGTCACCCCTTCCGTTAGCCGGGCCGGGGCGGCGCCGTGCGGCCGCCACCGGCCCCTGACATGGGCCACGCTATCCACCGCGGGCGTGTTCGGCTCGGGTCATCGGTGCGTGTCCGCCCATCCGCGCCGGGCCCTGCCTGCCGACCACCCGTTCTCCCCCGTGGCATTCGGCTGACGGTCGGGAGCCGGTCACAGGTCGGGCAGTCGATCAGGTCGAGCAGCCGAGCACTCGGGCAGTCGATCACTCGGGCCTCCGGTGGTCAGGCGGTGCCCGGGCCGCCCGCGTCCCGGGCGCGGGCCTGGGCGGGGTTCCCCCCGGCCTGCAGCGCCTGCTCGACGAGCCACGCGGGCGCGGCGCCGCCGTCGAGGGCGGCCGGAGCCGCAGCGGCGCCGGTGGCAGGGGTGCCGGCAGCCGCCGGAGCGCCAGCGGCGGCGGGTGCCCGCCCGGCATCCGCGGCGCTCCCGGCCGCGCGGGCGTCGGGTCGGGCGGTGCCGAGTCGGGCGGTGCCGGGTCGGACGGTGCCCGGGTCCGGAGTGTCGTCGGTGACCGTGATCTGCATCTTCATCGGATCGGGCCTCTCCTAGTTGAGCACCGCGTAGCGGCCCTCGAAGTCCAGGGCCGAACCGCCGAGGTTGGTGACGGTCAGCCAGTACGTGACGGTGGCCTCCGAGGCCCGCTCGACCTCGACGTCCCACTCGATCTGGGGGACGCCGGGCTCCGGTGTGATGGGCATGAAGGTCCAGGCCACCTGCCAGTCCGCCGGCCAGCTGTGGGTGAACCACTGCCCGGTCTCGCCCGGGGCCAGTGCCCCGGTGAACTGTGTTCCTACCCGCATGGGTCGTTCCTCTCTCGCCGGCCGGGTTCAGCCGAGTTCTCACCAGCCGAGGACCGCGAAGCGGGCCTCGAAGTCGACGGGGTCGCCGACCAGGTTGGTCACGTCGATCCAGTACGTCGCGGTGGCGTCGTTCGCCCGCTCGACCCGCACGTTCCAGCGCAGCTGCGGTGCCCCCGGCCGCGGCGAGGTGGGCACGACCGTCCACAGCACGTGCCAGTGCGCGGGCCAGCTGTGGGTGAACCAGGTGTCCGTCCGGCCGCCCGCGACGGTGTCGCGGAACTGCACGCCCGTCCAGCTCGCCGTGGCGAGCGCCGCGGGGATGAGCTGCCGCAGGTCGGGCCGGTTGCCGATCCGCTGGGTGGCGGGACGGCCGGGGGCGTCCTGCTGGGGCGACCCGGTGGCGCGCAGCACCTCCCGGGCGCGGGCGGGGGACAGCAGGCTGCGGCCCTGCTCGCGCAGGACGCCCTGGACGCAGGCGAGGACCCCGACCACGATGGGCGAGGCGCTCGACGTGCCGCTGAAGGTGTCGGTGTACCAGAAGTCCGGGTCGGATCCGGCCTGCAGGTCGCCGTACCCGGTGGTGGTGACCTCCCGGCCCCAGCCCTGGGTGTCCACGCAGGAACCGTAGTTGGAGAAGTCCAGGCGCGAGCGGTCGGGCCCCCAGACGTTGCGGTCGTGGGTACCGGGCGGTGGTGCCCCCGCGCCGACCAGCACGGCACCCGAGTCCAGTTCGCGCCGCCGGAACGGGTTGTGCCACCACGAGGGGAAGCCCGTCTGCGGGGTGTCGTACGAGGCGTCGTCGAGGTTCTCGGCGCCGTTTCCGGCGGCCTCGACGACGATGATGCCCTTGTCCACCGCGTACCGGATGGCCTCGTAGTCGTCCGGCCACCATTCGACCGCGATGAAGCCCTGCTGGCCGCCCGCCCCGCTGTTGGGTCCCGGCCGGTGGATCTCCAGCAGGATGACGTCGCCCGCGCCGAGCCGGTCGGCCGCGGACTGGATCGCGGTGGCGGTGGGCTCCGAGAACGAGGACGCGCTGATCACCGCGTCGGCCGCGATGCCGGTGATGCCGAAGGTGTTGGCGTCGCCGCTGATCTCGCCCAGGACGGCGGTGCCGTGGTTGGTGTCCGACCCGCCGGTACCGGCGACGACGCCGCCCTGGTTCTGGAGCAGGTCCTCGTGGGTGAAGCGCCAGCCCCACTCGCAGTCGATCACCCGGACGCCGGTGCCCCGGCCGCCCGGCAGGGTCCAGGCGTAGCGGGCGTCGACGCCGCCGGGCGCCGGGTCCAGGTAGGTCTGCCGGTCGGTGAAGTCGGGGGTGGCGGGCGGGGCGTCCGGCCCGGTCGGGGCCATGTCGTTGATCGGCTCGGCCGCCGTGGTCGACGGGGACCGTACGGCCTCGGCGAGTTCGGCGGCCGGCTTGACGTAGGCGCTGTCGATCACGTCGAGGGCGAGCAGTTCGGCGGCGATCTCGGCGAGGCGGTCCTCGGGCGCGTCGACGTGGTAGAAGCGCGCCATCCGGCCGGCGGCCTCCTCGGGAGGCCTGCGGCCGAACGCCGCCGCCGGCCCGCTGCGCATGCGCGCGAGCAGCCGGTCCTCGTCGGCGCCGAACAGCGGGGTCATCGTGATGTCCGGCGATGCCGCCAACTCGTGCAGGCGGCCGACGTCGATGCCCTGGGCGGCGACCGCGCCCGACGGGGTGATCCGGACGGCGGCGTCCGGCTTGACGATGGCGATGAGTTCCGGCCGGCCTCGGGCCTCGTCCGAGCGCCGCTGGGCTCTGCTGCCGTTGTCGTTGCTGCTGGGGGACACGGTGTTTCCTTCCGACGTGTCACGGCGTGGCTGCTGGGGGTTTGACGTAGGCCGCCCGGACGTCCGCGCGCTCGCGCAGTGCCGCGGCCACCGCCTGCGCGTCCCGGTCCGGCGGGACGTCGATGCGGTACCAGGTCGCCGAGGCCGGATCCGTGGCGCCCGGATGCAGCGGTTCGAGGCGCAGCCCCGTCCGCAGGAGGCCGGCGCCGACTGCGCCGACCGGGGACGCGGGTGCGCCGGCCACTGCTCCGGACGGTGGCACCCGGAGCTGAACGATCACTTCCGACATGACCCCGCCTCTGGAAGACCCTCCCCCAGCGTGGTGGGGCACGCTCGGCGCCGCCATCGGGAGACCGCCGAGCGGGGCACACGGCTACGGGCGGACTGCCCGCCGCGACCCGCCGGGCGCGTCAACTCGTCCGGGTGGTCGTGCTCTTGCCGTCAGGCACGGATCCTGATCCGGCTCCCTCCCCCCGGGTACGGGCTCACTCGGCCCGGGGACACGCGGGCCGGGCCGCCGCGCGCCTCCCCGGCCGCCTCGGGCCCTACGATCATGGGGGCTTCCGCCGCCGTCCGGTGGTGCACCGGGGAAAGCGCAGGTGCGGGCGTGATCGCGCTGGTCGTCAGCATGGGGACGCTGTTCGCCTGGGCCCTGGTGGCCGCTCGGCTGGAGCGCTGGAGCATCGGTGCGCCGGTCGCGATGACGGTCGCGGGCGTGGCGCTGACGGTGGGGTCGCATCCGGTGGTGCAGATCGGTCTGACCACCGCGGACGCCGAGCGCGCGGTCGAGATCATCCTCGCCGTCCTGCTGTTCACCGACGCCACCCATGTGCCGGCCGGGGTGATCCGCAGCCAGCGCCGGCTGCTGACCCGGCTGCTGGTGCTGGCCCTGCCGCTGACCTTCGTGCTCGGGGTGCTGGTCGGCGGTCTGCTGTTCCCGTCCGGCCGCTGGTGGCTGGTCGCGGTGTTCGCGGCGGTGACCGTACCGGTCGATCTGGCGCCGGCCGTCGAGCTGATCCGGGACATCCGGCTGCCGTCCTGGCTGCGCGGGGTGCTCACGGTGGAGAGCGGGCTGAACGACGGCATCCTCGCCCCGGTCTTCCTGCTCTGCCTGGCGGGCGCGCAGACGTACGGGGCCCGGCCGGGCGACGCCTCCGAGGCGGTGGTGGACGCGCTCGCCGCGATGCTCTGGGCGGTGCTGGCGGGCGTGCTGGTCGGCAAGCCGGCCGGTCTGCTGCTGCGGCGGTCCTGGCAGGCGGGCTGGACCGGGCCGGCCGCCGTCCGGCTGGGGATCGTCGCGCTGCCGCTGATCGCGTACGGGTTGGCGATCGCGCTGGGCGGCAACGGCTTCGTCGCCGCGTTCGTGGCGGGCCTGTGCTTCACGCCGGACTCCCGGGCGCTGCCGCCCAAGGCGCTGCACCTGGTCGAGGACGTCGGGACGCTGCTCTCGCTGGCGCTCTGGTTCGTCTTCGGCAAGCTCGTCACCCAGGCGTTCACCGGGGACTTCGACGGGTGGGTGGTGGCGTACGCGGTGCTGACGCTGACCGTGGTGCGGATCGTGCCCGTCCTGCTCTGCCTGGTCGGGACTGGCGTGAGCCGCGCCGACCGGTGGCTGCTGGCGTGGCTCGGGCCGCGGGGGCTGGCGTCCATCGTCTTCGGGCTGCTCGCCTTCATCGGCCTCGCCCCCGTCGACCCGCACGGCGCCGACCTGGTCGGGCAGGTGATGACGATGACGGTGCTGATGAGCCTGGCCCTGCACGGCCTGACGTACGGTCCGCTGGCCGCCCGCTACGCCCGGGCCCGTGCGCGGGCCGGCGAGGCCCCTGGCCCCGGCGCGGAGCCGGGCCCGGACCCGGCCTGATCCGGCGTCAGTCCGCCTGCACGGTGACGGCCAGCTTGCCCCGGACCGTACCTTCGCGCAGGTGGCCGAGCGCCTGCGGAACCTCGGCCAGCGGGTAGCAGCGGTCGACGACCGGGGTCACCCGGCCCGCCTCGATGAACTCGGCGAGCACCCGCAGGTCCTCGTGGCACGGCTTGCCCGCGAGCATCGGGAAGCGCTGGCCGACGAACGGCGACAGCAGCGCCGCCCGCATCGGCCGGTCGAAGCCGCCGACCCACCGGCCGCCGCCCTCGCCGCCGACGATGACGAGGGTGCCGCGCGGTGCGAGGGCGCGGCGCAGCGTCCGCAGCGGGCGGTTGCCGCCGGTGTCGATGACCAGGTCGTACCGGTGGGCGCCCGAGGTGGCGTCCTCGCGGGTGTGGTCGACGACCTCGTCGGCGCCGATCGAGCGGACCAGTTCCGTCTTGGCGGTGCTGCACACACCGGTGACGTGGGCGCCGAGGGCCTTGGCGAGCTGCACGGCGTACGTGCCGACGCCGCCGCCCGCACCGAGGACGAGAACCGTCTGCCCGGCCTCCAGGCGGCCGGCGTCGCGCAGGCCCTGGAGGGCGGTGCAGGCGGAGACCGGGACGACGGCCGCCCGGGCGAAGTCGAGGTTGGCCGGCTTGGGCGCGAGCCGGTCCTCGGTGGTGCACGCGTACTCGGCGAAGGAGCCGTCGCAGGTGCCGTAGACCTCGTCCCCCACCCGGAAGCGGGTGACGTCGCGGCCGACGGCCTCCACCCGGCCGGCCAGGTCCAGGCCCCGGATGCGGACCTTGGGGCGCCGCAGGCCGAAGCCCAGGGCCCGGACCAGGTAGGGCATGCCGGCGGTGAGGTGCCAGACGCCCTGGTCGAGGCCGGCCGCGAGGATCCGGACGAGCACCTCGCCCCGGCCGGCCGTCGGGCGCTCGACCTCGTCGAGGCGAAGGACCGAGGGCGGCCCGTAGGTGTCGTGGACGATGGCCTTCATGAGGTCTCTCCCTCGGTGGCGGGGTACTGGAACACGTCGTCGATCGGCACGCCGAAGACGTGGGCGATCTGGAAGGCCATCTCCAGCGAGGGCGAGTAGCGGCCCTGCTCGATGGCGATGACGGTCTGGCGGGTCACACCGATCCGGCGGGCGAGCTCGGCCTGGGTCATCTCGCCGTGGGCGAACCGCAGCGCCCGGATCGTGTTGGTGACCTTGGTCGGCTTCACCACGGGTGGAATCCGACGCGGTAGGCACCGATCTTCGCGACGGATCCGAGGATCGCCGACAGGGTGAAGCCGAGGTAGATCGCGTTGGCGATCCAGAACTGGTCGGCGTCGGCCAGGGCCAGCAGCAGTGCGGTCACGCTGCCGATGGCGAGGAACGACTGGCCGATGTACTCGCCGGAGCGGTGGATCTCCCGGTCGCGCTGGTCCTTGGTGTTCGCCTCCTCGGGCGAGAGGACCGCCACGAGGATGTTGAGCACGATCGACACGACGATCGCGGCGACGACCGACCAGACCAGCGCCGCCACGTACGGCGTCTCGGCGAGCGGCAGGTCGCCGGACCGGCCGAGCACGCTGGCCAGGTAGGAGCTGTAGGCCGCGATCGCGACCACCAGCATGATCCATGCGCGTTTCTCTTCGACGGCCACTGCCACCCTCCCCATGTAAAGAAAACCTGACATCGACGAGTGTCAAGCAACGTCGACACGATGTCAAGATTTCTTTACTCCAACACCGGCGACCGACCCCGCCGCGCCCGGGCCACCCGCCCGGTCCGGGGCTCACGCCAGGTCCGGGGCTCACGCCGGCCGAGCCGCCCGGTCCGCGTCCTGGTCCGGTTGCCGTGTCGCCGGTGAAGCCGCTATCACCGGTTACATGACTCTCGACTGGAAACTCGTCATCGACTCCGCCGACCCGCACGCCCAGGCCGCATTCTGGGCCGAGGCCCTCGGCTACACGGTGGAGGAGCACGGCACCCTGATCGAGCACCTGCTCGACGCCGGTGCGATCACCGAGGAGGCACTCACCCTGGTCGACGGGCGGCGGGCCTGGAAGGAGCTGGCCGCGATCAGGCACCCGGCGGACCGGGTGGACGAGGCGAGCGGCATGGGGCTCGGCCGACGAATCCTGTTCCAGGCCGTCCCCGAGGCCAAGCAGGTCAAGAACCGGCTCCACCTCGACCTGCACGCCGGCCCCGAACGCCGGGACACCGAGGTGAGCCGCCTCGAAGCCCTCGGCGCCACGGTGCTTCGGCAGGTCCGGGAACCGTCCGGGCACTGGGTCACCATGGCCGACCCGGAGGGCAACGAGTTCGACGTCCAGTAGGGCCCACCGGGCGGGTCCTCGGGCCCGGTCGCGGCGGCCCGGGCTCCGGTGCGGGCCGCCGTCGCCCACCCGGAAGAATGGCGGGATGCCGATCACCGAAGCGCTCACCCTCTCCGACGGAATCCCGCTCGGAGGGCGGCGTGAGTAGGCGCCGGTACGTGGCCAGAGGAGTCCCGGGCGGCTACCGGATCTGGGACAACAAGGGCCGCCGGTGGTGGGGTGACCACTACGAACTCTGTCCCGACGACCTGCTCACCGAGCTCAACGGCGGCGCGGACCACACGAGGATCACCGCGCTGCTCAAGCGGTACCGGGCCCAGAAGCGGTAGCCCCGCACGGGAACAGACGTCCGACCCGCGGCGGGACCGGCCGTCGTACCCTGGACAGCCACCGCCGACGCACCACCCGCGCGGCGGCGCACCCCTCCCCCCACACCCCTCAGGCTGTCCGAATGCGCAGATCTCCCAGGGTCGCCACCGCCCTCGCGACGGCGTCCGCCGCCGCACTCGTCGCCGCGCTCGCCGGCTGCGCCTCCTCCGACGACGGCCGGGCCGCAGCGACTCCGTCCCCGGCGGGGACGGCAGCCGCCTCGACCGCGCCCGGCCCGGAGGCCTCCACGCCCTCGCCGGGCACCCCTTCGGCGTCCCCGACGACGGCCACCCCGGCCCCGGCCACCCCGGCCCCGGCCAGCTCGACCCCGAGCCCGGGCCGGAGCAGCACCAGGACCGCGACCGCCTCGCTGGCGATACCCGCGATCGGCCTGACGGACCTGCCGGTCGTGCCGTACGTCGGGACCACCGACGACCGGCCGGGGACGAAGATCCAGGACCGCGGGGTGGCCGCCAGCCCGTACGGCGACCACGGCGGAGTCGGCCCCGGGGAGGTCGGCAACTACCTCGTCACGGCGCACCGCCTCTCCGCGGGCGGCCCGCTGCACGACCTGCCGTCGCTGCGGGTCGGTGACGTGGTCCGGGTGACCTCGGGCGGCCTGGTCTACGAGTACGAGATCACCGGGACCAGGACGACGTCCTTCCGGTCCGAGCAGTCGCTCGCCGAGCAGCGCGCCGCCGTCCCCGGCACACCCGGCGCGCAGCCCACCCAGGCGATGATCACGATATCCACCTGCGCCACCCCGGAGGACAACGCCGCCGGGAACGCCTGGCGCGACGGCAACGGCAACCCCGAACACCGCATCGACAAGATCGGCGTCCTGCGCGGGCAGCCGAGCCCCGCCGCCACGGCCGGCCCGTCCTGACGGTCGGTACCGCCCCCGGTGTCGGTCGTAGCGGCCTTGGCCGACCTCGCCGACGGCTCTCGGGTCGCACCCGGGCTGCTCGCCGCCGACGCGACACCGCCGTCCCACCGGTGGCGCCCGCCGTGCCCGCAGTCGCCCTCGACGCCCACGACGCCCTCGACGCCCAAGGAACGCGCGACCGGCATGGTCGCGCCCGTCCGGCGAGGCTTCACCCGCGCCGCCCCCTCTCGGTGCGACGGACGGGCGCTGCGGCAGGCGCCCGCGGCACCCGTGACCTCTCGACCGGCCGCGCCGTGGATTCCGGCAGCCGGGATCGACGGCCGGAGCCCGGGGTGCGGCCGCCGGACTCGCCCCCACCGGGCTGACATGTTCGCGGCCGCAAAAGCCGCAGGTCAAAGGGCTTCCCCTCGCGCTGGACCGGGTCTAGCATCCCTGATCACGACAGCCCCGCCACCCCCCGATGAACGGGCTGTCGAGCAGGTCGGCCGTGCGCGCGAACGGCCGACAGCCTCCCCCCGGGCCGGGGCGCCTCCCACACCGGCGCCCCGGCCGCGAACCCCTCACGGCCCGTCAGCCCTTCGCCTCGACGAGGGCCGGCGCATCGAGGCGGCGGGTCGGGCGGGCGGTGCTGGTCGCTCCATCACGTCCGCGCCGCACGGCCGGCCGTCGACCGGCCGCGGACCCGCCGCCGACCGGACGCCGACACGATCAGACGGACAGGCGGACCACCGGAGTGGCCGGGCTCTCGCGGCCGGCGCGGTCGACGGCCGTGACGGCGTAGCGCCACGCCTCGCCCACGTCCGCGAGGGTGAACCGGCCCACCGGCCCCGGGACGACGGCGACCGGTCCGGCCGCGTCCGCCTCGCTGGTGGGGCCCGGCGCAGCGGGGCCGTACACGGCGTACTGGAAGGGCGTGCTGTCCGCCGCTCCGCGGAAGACGAGCGGCAGACCGTCCGGGCCGCTGCCCGTGACACTCACCAGCGGCGCCGGCGGCCCCGGCGCCGCGCTCAGGCGCGGCAGCACGGGCGTCAGCGCCGGCCGCGCCCAGTGGTCGGCCACCAGCAGGCTGACCGCACCGAGCCGGTCGGCCCGGACGTGGTTGGCACTGAACAGGATGTTGCCGCCGATCTGCGGCAGTCCGGCGTTGAGCGTGAGGTGGCGCGACAGCTCCTGCGGGTCCTGCCAGCCCGCGGGTGTGGGCGAGCCGACTCTGGAGACGGCCTGGCCGATCCACAGCTGGGTGTCGGTGCCCGCCGTCCGGGCCGCCCACCAGGGTGCCAGGGTGGCGTAGTCGGCGGCGGCGAAGCCGATCGGCCAGTAGAGCTGCGGGGCGACGTAGTCGAGCCAGCCGCTGCGGATCCAGTGCAGGGTGTCCGCGTGCAGCGCGTCGTACGACTGGAGGGCCGCGGTGTCGGAGCCGTCCGGGTCGCTGCGTGCGTTGCGCCACACGCCGAACGGGCTGATCCCGAAGGCGGCTTCGGGACGGGCCGCGCGCACCAGGTCACTCATCTCGGCGACCAGCAGGTCCACGTTGTGCCGGCGCCAGGCCGCCCGGTCCGCGAAGCCGGCGCCGTGCTCGGCGAACGTGGCGCCGTCCGGGAAGTCCTGGCCGGCGACCGGGTACGGGTAGAAGTAGTCGTCGAAGTGGACGCCGTCGAGCTCGTACCGGGTGACGGCGTCCATCATCGCCCGCTGCACGAACCGGCGGACCTCCGGCAGGCCCGGGTCGTAGTAGAGCCTGCCGTCGTAGGCCACCGCCCAGTGCGGGTTGAGTCGGGCCGGGTGGTCGGCGGCCAGCCGGCCCGGGTCGGGCTGCGTCGACACCCGGTACGGATTGAACCAGGCGTGGAACGCCAGACCACGCCGGTGGGCGGCCTCGACCATGAAGTCCAGCGGGTCCCAGCCCGGGTCGACGCCCTGAACGCCCGTCAGCCACTGCGACCAGGGCTCGAACGGGGAGGGCCAGAACGCGTCGGCCGTCGGCCGGACCTGTACGAACACCGCGTTCAGCCCGATCGTCCGGGCATGGTCCAGCAGGTCGGTGAAGTCCGCGCGCAGCCGGTCGGCCGACAGCCCGGACGCCGCGGGCCAGTCGATGTTCTCCACCGACGCGATCCACATTCCGCGCAGCTCACGCGGTGCGGACCCGGTCTCCGGCCCGGGGCCCGCCGCTGCCGGTTCCCGTGCGGCGGCCGACCCGCCGAACCGGACCGCGCCGACGGCTGTGGCGGCCAGCAGGCACAGCCCTGACAGGACGTCACGCCGCCCCGGGCGGAGGCCGGTCATCGCGCCGACCGAACACAATGGACATAAGTACCCATAACGCCCACAATGCCGGGCCCTGCGCCGGTCGGCGCCCGACACGCCGGAGAACGGCGCGGAGCGGGGCGTAGGGCGCAGCGGGGGGCGGGCCGGGGATCCACACTCCCCATGGATGGGATGTGCGGCCGCTCACTCCGGCTCGCCACCGAACGGCTCGTCGTCGAACGGCTCGTCGCTCCAGCGGAACCAGGCGCGGTCGCCCTCGATGTGGAGCAGGAACTCGGCCACCGGCCCGGACGGCGAGCGGAGCGACACGGCGCGTCTGATCTCCTCGTAGACCTGGTCGAACGCCTCCCAGTCCTCCGCCTCGGCCAGCGCGGCCGAGCGGATGAAGAGCGGCTCGACGACCGGAAAGGCCGGCCCCGGCACGAACCGGCCGTGCAGCCAGGGGAAGTCGGCCTCCTCGATCACGATCTCGCCCAGCGGCTCCGGCTCGGGCCCTCGGCGGCGGACCAGCTGCCATCTCTCGTCCTGGTAACCCATCGCGCACCTGCCCCTGTCGCCTGCCGCTTCCCGTCACCGGACAGCATCCCGGACGCCACCGACACAGCCGCGGCCGCAGCCACATGTCAGTGGGCCTCGGCGAGTTCCTGGCGCAGCCGTTCCCTGGCCCGGTAGCCGAGAGTCTTGATCGCTCCGACGCCCTTGCCCGTGCGCTGCGAGATCTGCCGCGCGGTGAGGCCGTCCCAGTAGCGCATCCTGAGCGCTTCCTGCTGGGCGCGGGTGAGCTTGGTCATGGCGAATTCGAGCCTGGCCGCGCTCTCGGCGGATTCGAGCGCGGAGATGACGAGACCTTCGACGCTCACGCCGGAATCCCGCTCGGGGATCTCGAATACCGGAATCTCGGTGTTCATGGCCCGCCTTGAGTGATCATTGAGAAGATTTCTGGCAATAGTGATCAGCCAGGCAGAGAAATCGGTCCCGGTCCAGCGGTAACCCCGAATGGACCGCATCGCGCGGACGAACGTCTCCTGGGTCAGATCCTCGGCCAGTGTGCGGTCGCCCCTCGTGCGCCGCAGAAGGTAGGTCACCAGCGGGCCGCGGTAACGGAGATAGAACTCACTCCAGGCCACCGGATCGCCCGCTCGGGCGTGATCGATCAGAGTCGACATCACATCGTCGACGTCACAGGATGTCAGGACTGCCTCCCTCGTACGGCGTGAGCCCTCGTCAGGGTGATCGGAGACGCTAACAGCACCACTTGCATGCATGCAAGGCATTCCGCGCCCGATATCGCGTCAAATAATCCCGTATATGCGGGTGATCACCACCATGCAGGCGTGCACGCCTGCATGTCCTGAACATGCAGCGCGGTAACCTTCCGCCCATGGCATCCAGCATTGACAAGGGCGCGGAACACGCCTCGGCCGCCCTCCGGTTCGGCAGCGCGGTGCACGCGGCCGCCGAGCGGGCGGGCTACGACCTGCGGCCGGGAGCCGGCGGACGGAAGGCCCTGGCCGAGGACGTGGGTATGAGCCCCTCGGCGGTGGGCCGCATGCTCAGGGGCGAGACACTTCCCCATCCGACCCAGTTCGAACGAATTGCCGATGCCGTCCGGGTCGAGCTTCGCGACCTTCTGGTGCGCGGAGGCGTTATCTCTGCAGATTCCGCCAACAATCTTCCCGTGCGAGTACGCTCACACCCCATCAGTCCCGAGGAAGCAGCCGACACCTGGGGTATCACCGACCCTGTGATCCGCCGGTTCCTCCTCGCCACCATCGCGCAAGCGATCGGCCTGCAGCAGGAGACCCGGAAAGAGGAGGCGGGATGACAGCGTGCCGTCCTGGAGGTGAAAAGTCAGCGTGGCAAAGTTCGCAGCTCCGATCACAAGGCTCTCCGGTCCCGTGGCCGGCCTTGCCCTCTGCACCGTCGGTGGCTGGGGTTCGCCCTGGGTGCCGTCCCTCGCCGGGTGCCTGCTCGCCGGCCTGATCGTCACGGAGATCGCGCTCGTCAGGATCAACCGCTGGATCAGCGTGACGAGCGACCGACTGTCCGGGCATCTCGCCGTGGTCGCCTCGGAACAGCGCGAGGTGACGGTCCAGCGCGAGGCACTGGCCGGCCAACTTGCGGTCCTGGACCGGCGCGTGCGCGAGCAGGAGGCGCTCGAACTGCGCGTTCACTCCCTCATCGGACTGCTCTCGCAGACCCGCAGTGACCTGTCCCAGGCCCATCTGGTCATCGCGGAGATGTCGGCCGAGTTCACCGACCTGGCCGAGGACTGGAACGGCCTGGTCCGCGACGTCATGAGCCTGCGAGCGGAGGCGGATCCGGCGGCGACCTCGGACGCCGTCCTGCCCTCGCCGCGCTCCGGGCACCCGCCGGGCGCCCGGGACGGAGGTTGGCGGGGCGAGTGAAGAAACGATCCTGCAGCGCCCGGCGCTGGTCGGTCGAGCACCGACGACTCCCCCACCTCGCGCACCGGCGGGCACGAGGTCGGACCGGCCCGCACGCCGTGGACGGGCCGGACCCGCACTCAGAGGAGAGAGATGGACACCCACGATCCTGCTCCCGCCTGCCCCGGCGCCATCACCTGCACCAGCGAGCCGATCTACCACGAGCTCCTCGACCGCTGGCGCACCCGGGGGTTGACGCTCCCCGGCACCACCACCCCCGTACCGGGGCTGCTGACGTACGGGGACGGAGCAGCCCCCGGCCTGGTCGCCGCCCGCAGGCCGGGCCCGGCCGGGACGCCGACGACCGAACCGCCCGCGCCGGCCGGGAGCCTCGGCGCGCAGTCCGCCGAACGGCCGTCGTCTGCCGGAGGGCGGGAGCCCGCCCAGGAGCCGAAGCCCGCCGAGGAGCGGGCCCCGGCCGAGCCCTGAGCTCCGCCGGAACGTGTCCGGGCACGGCCCCCCGATCCCGGCGTGAACTCATCGGACGCGTGAGCCACTTCCTGTACGACGTCACGGGCAGCACGGTCGACGAGCCCGACGCGGACACCATGCGGCGCGTCCTGGACGGCCTCGCGGACGCCGACGACGAGCATCCCGACGTGTCCCTGTCCCACGAGAGCGGCTGGTGCCTCAGCGCGTTCGCCGGCGGCCTGCTGGTCTGGGAGAACACCGAGGACTCGGCGGCAGAGCCCGGCGAGCTGCGCGAGGTCTCCCGGGACGAGGTCCTGCGGCTGTTCGGACTCCTCGCCGCCGGCGACATCGCCGCGGTCGACGCGCTCCCCTGGCGCAGGTGAGCGGCCCGGACCCGTACGTCAGCGGGGCGGCCGAGAGACACGCGAGACCCTGGCCCGCCTCGGGCCGGTGCGGGGCGACGGTGTCCTCGACGCCACCTGGATGTACACCGTGGAGTGGGGAGACGTCGACCTGACCGCGGGCGCCGACGAATCCGACTGGTACGGCCCGCAGCCGGCCGAGCTGCTGCTGGTGAACGTCGTCCTGAGCCGGGCTGAGCACCCGTGCCGCCGGATCCCGCCTGGCCCGGAATCGGCCGGGGCACCCTGGCGCCGCAGGCGTGGCGCGGGCCCGCAGCCGTCCCGGTGGTGCTGGACGACGTCGACCTGTTCGGCTACCCGGAGGCCGAGGTGCGGGAGGCGCTGGGCGAGCCGTGCCCCGAGGTCCTGCTCGCACCCGCCGAGCCGGGCGGCCATCTGCGGGCGGTCTCGTTCTGGTCCCGGCTGCCGCCCGGGACCGGGGAGTCGACCCGCGACAAAGCCGCGGCGCCGGACCTCGGGTACTAGGAGCGGCTGTGGACCACCGAGCGGGACGCGTGGCAGATCGAGCGGACGGCCGGTGGCCACCGGATCGTCAGGAGAGGCGACCCGCCGATGGACCTGCTGCTCTGCGACGACACACTGACGGATCTCGTCGTCGCCCGGATGATCGCGGCCGGCGTCGAGGTCGTGACCGGACGAACCGCGAAGTGACCGCGGGCGCGGCAGGAGTGGCCCGAAGGCCCGGCGGCCGCCGCCGGGGTGCTCGCCGGTTCCCCCGAAGGCCCCGTCCTCGGGGCTCCGGTACCGGCCGCGTTCGTCGCGCCGTCCGCCGTGACGGCGGAAGGTGAGTACCGCCTACTCATGTCCCCGCTCCCGGCGGCGCCGAGGATTCAGTCATGACGGTACCCAACCCCCGAACCCCCTCCTCGGAGTCGTCCGCGACGGCGGCAGGCCCGGCGGGCCTGTCCGGCGAGGAGCTGCTGCAAGCCGTGGTCGACGGCCGGATCGCCGCGCCCCCGATCTCCACCACCCTCGGATTCTCGCTGACCGCCGTCCGGCCTGGCCACGCCGCGGTGGCGGGTGAGACCGGCCCGCATCTCGGCAACATCAACGGCACGGTCCACGGCGGCTATCTCGCCACGCTGATGGACTCAGTGCTCGGTGCCTCGGTGCTCACCCTGTTGCCACCGGGCGCGGGCATCTCGACGGTGCAGCTGAACGTGAACTTCGTCCGTCCCGTCCCGATCGGCCTCGGCCCGCTGCACTGCAGCGCCCACGTCGTGCACCTGGGGCGGACGTTGGCGACCGCGCAGGCCCAGCTGGTGGGCATGGACGGTGGGCGGCTGCACGCCCACGCCACGGCCACCGTCGCCATCTCCCCGCCCGACCTCCGCACCGAGTGTTGACCGCCCTCCCCCTCGCGGCGCGACCCCTGCTCCTGTCCGTCGCCCTGGCGGCTTTCGGGGTGGGACCGCTGGTGCACTGGGCCGTCCTCCGGTACGCCCGGAGCACGGCCGCCCGGCGGGAGGCCGAGGCACGGGGCTCGGGCCCGACGGCCGTCGGGACCGTACTCTCCGTGCGCCCGACGGGCCGGTGGCTGGACGGCAGCCCGGTGCTGGCCGTCCGGATGCGGGTGGAGGCGGGCGCCGGCTCCCCCGCCCGCGAGGCCCGGTGCTCGGTGGCGCCGTCCTTCGCCCTGCGGGAAGGCCGCAGTTACCGCATCCGCGTCTGCCGCCGCGACCGGTTCACCGTCCTGGAGGACCGACAGATCCCGCAGACCTCACCGAAGGGCCGACGATGACTCTCCGCAGCACAGGCACCATGGCCGCCATGGCCACCGCGGCCGCCGCAGCCCTCGTCCTCCCCCAGGCCGCGCTCTGCGGCGGCACGGCGCAGGCCGCCGCCACCGGCCCCGCGCCGGCGCCCGCCCTCGGCGACCCGGTGGTCGTGAACGCGTTCGTGGAGGTGGACCCCCACGGGGTCGTCTCCTTCACGGCCGGGACGGGACGGGACGACACCGTGCGGGTGTCCGACCGTACGTCGCGGGGATTCGGCCCGCCGGGCACCGTGACCATCCGTACGAGCGGATCCGGCTTCGTCCGCACGGGGCCCGGCTGTATCCCTCTCGGCCCGTTCATCACGTGCTACAACCCCGACCGGCGGTTGCAGGGCATCCGGATCGACACCCGGGACGGTGACGACACCGTCGTGGTCGACCGGACCGGCGCGAGCGCGAGCGACAGCTCGCTGCACTGGATCACCGTGGCCGGCGGCACCGGGTCGGACCGGATCACCAACGACACCGCCCTGCAGGGCAGCCTGTACGGCGACGCCGGCGACGACGTCGTCCAGGGCGGCCGGGGCCCGGACGTGATCATCGGCAGTGCGGGCGACGACACCCTGCGCGGCGGGACCGGGGACGACACCCTGCTGGGCGGCAGCGGTCGCGACACCCTCCTCGGCGAGGGGGGCCGTGACCACCTGCACGGTGGCGCCGGTGAGGGCAACGTCCTGGACGGCGGGCCGGACACGGACAGCTGCGACTTCGCCAACCCGGGTGGATCCCGGGCGAACTGCGAGGACGGTAGCGATGACTGACGGTCAGTCGGAGCCGGGCCGCCAGGCTCGGTAGAGCGCGGGCCGGCGGTCCCGGTGCACGTCGTTGCGCGGGCCGACGGCCTTGGAACGGGCCTGGGCCAGGGCGCAGTCCGCCAGTAGCAGTGCCGGGCCGCCGTCGTGCGGCGGCCCGGCCATCAGCATGCCGTCCGGGTCCGCGATGACCGAGCCGCCGACCCAGTCCGTGCCGCGTTCGCTCCCCGTCCGGTCGCACGCCGCGACGAACATCCGGTTGGCGGCCGCGGCCGCGCGGACCCGGACGACCTCCATCGGCGCCCCCGCGGCGACGGGCGCGAGCACCGGCCAGTTCACCGGCGCGCACAGCAGGTCCGCGCCGCCCAGCGCGGGGATCCGGACCCACTCCGGGAATTCGAGGTCGTAGCAGACCATCAGGGCGATCCGGCCGTGCGCCGTCTCCAGGACGGGCGGGGCCGCGTCACCGGGGACGAAGACCGTGCTCTCCAGGTCCCACAGATGCGCCTTGCGGTAGACGGCCCGCAGGCCCGTGGCGTCCACCGCCACCGCGGAGTTGCGCAGCAGCCCCGCCCGGTCGCGCTCGCACAGGCCGCCGACGACCAGCAGGCCGAGGCGCGCCGCCAGGTCCTGCCACTGCCGGACGGTCGGGCCGTCCAGCGGCTCGGCCAGGGCTGCGGCCTCGGCCTGCCCGGCGAGCCGGTAGCCGCTGTTGGTGAGCTCCGGCAGGACCACGATCCGGGCACCGAGGCGGGCGGCGGCCGTGATCGCCCGGGCCGCGCGGGCGCGGTTGGTGTCGGGCGAGCCCACCGCGAGGGGGATCTGCAGGCAGGCGATCCGGGTGGTCGCGGTCGGGTCGTCGGTCATCGGCGGGTACCTCGCTGGGCTCACTGGGCTCGGATGTCTCGGTGGCCGGAGTCTGCCGCGGGGCGGCGCCCCGGCGGATGAGTAGCCGCTGCTCAGACGTGGTGGGCACGGACGGGCGGCGGTTGAGTAGCGGCTACTCACGACCGGGCACCGGCGATCTTGATCTGCTGTGACCGGCGCGGTGAACAGGACCCGCGCCGCACTCGCACCCACCACAGGGAGACCCGATGAAGAACCGACGCTGGGCGGAGCGCCTGGGCGCCGTCGCCGCCGTCGTCGCGCTGGGGCAGCCGGCCCTCGCCTCGACCGCGCACGCGGACATCCACCCGCTGGACAACGGCGGGTTCGAGCTGGGCGCCGCGGGGTGGCGGCAGAGCTCGACCGTCCCGGGCTACCGGCCGATCGGCAACCAGCCGTCGCCCGCCGCGCACTCCGGCACCTGGAAGGCCGTGCTGGGCGGCCACGGCGTCGGCGCCGACACGGTGTCCAGGACCTTCACCGTCCCGGCGTTCGCGTCCACCCGCGTCAGCTACTGGCTGCACGTCGAGGACCCGCGGTCGGGCGACCGGGGCTTTCGCCAGCTGGTGGTGGCCCTCACCTCGGAGGACGGGGTCACGTACGCGTCCGACTCCTTCACCAACAAGGACTGGACCGAACGCTACGAACGCCGGGAGCTGACCCTGCCGGACGGGTTCGTCGCCGCCGTGCCGCGGCAGCTCACGCTGACCTTCCTCGCCGCCGAGGGTGTCGGCAACCACCACCCGTTCCTCGTCGACGACGTCGACATCACCACCACCGTGCGCCTGCAGCTGTGACACCGCCGCGCACACCGGCCACCACGCGACACAGCGACAGAGAACGGACGACGAAGGCAATGAGCGGGAACGCGCACTGGGAGGTGCCCGGTTACACCACACGGCGGGAGCTGGGCCGGGGAGCGTGCGGGCGGGTGGTGGAGGCGTCGCACGACGCCTCCGGCGGCCTGGTCGCCGTCAAGTACCTGACGCACGGCGCACCGGACGCGTTCCGCGCCGAGGCGGGGCTGCTGACGGGCATCCGGTCACCGCATGTGACGCGGCTGTACGAGTACGTCGAGCATGCCGAAGGGGCCGCCATCGTCATGGAGTTGGTGGACGGCGTCGCCCTGCGCGCCCTGCTCCGCCAGGAGGGCCCGACCGGGGCCGAGGCCGCGCTCACGGTGCTCAAGGGCTCGCTGCTGGGCCTGGCGGCCGCGCACGCGGCCGGGGTGGTGCACCGGGACTACAAGCCGGAGAACGTGCTGGTCGGCGTCGACGGCGCCTCCAAGCTGGTGGACTTCGGCATCGCCGTCACCAGCGGTTCGGCCGCCGGGGTCTGCGGCACCCCGCCCTACATGGCGCCGGAGCAGTGGGCCGGGCAGCCGGTGACACCGCTCACCGACGTGTACGCGGCGACCGCCGTCTTCTTCGAGTGTCTGACCGGCGCGAAGCCCTACTCCGGGACGACGGCACTGGAGTTGGCGGTCCAGCACGTCGAGGCACCCATCCCGGACGACCGGGCGGCCGAGGCGCTGCGTCCGCTGATCCGCCGCGGCCTGGCCAAGCGGCCGTCCGAACGGCCGCGGGGCGCGGCCGCGTTCGCGGCGGAACTGGAGGCGGCCGCGACCGCCGCGTACGGCGAGGACTGGGAGGTGCGCGGGCGGCGGCGGATGGCCGCGCTGCTCGCCGCGCTTCCCCTGCTGCTGGGCACCGGGAACGGTGGCGCGGCCGGCTCGACCGCGCTCGCCACCACCACGCTGGCCGCGCACTCCGACGATCCGCGGGCGGTCCGGGGCGGCCGCGCTCGCGCCGCTCGGCGCACGCCGGCGGCCCTGGCCGCCGCGACGCTGCTGGTGGCGGGGGCGCTGACCGTGTCGGCGCTCGCCTCCGACCGCTCCGGCCCGGCGAGCGACACCGGTGCTCGACCTCAGGCAGGTCCGCAGGCGGGCGCAGCGGCCACGCCGCCCGCCGGGCCGCAGCCCGGGGAGCAGCAGCCCGGCACCGAGGGCCCCACCGGCGGCACGGACCCGGGCACGGAGCCGGGATCGCCAGGCGGGCCGGGCGCGGCGGGTGCGGCGGGCGCTGCGGGCGCTGCGGGCACCACCGGAGCCCCGGCGCCCGGCGCCTCCGCGCCCGGCGCCTCCGGAGCCGCCCGACCGGGCGGCGGAGCCCCACCGGGCCTTCCGCTGCCGACGGCGACGGCCACGCCGGTGGCACCGCCCGCCACCGCGGTGCCACCCGCGCCGGTGACCACGGCGCCGGCTCCGGCGCCCGCCCCGCTGCGGGTGCTCGCGCTGTCGGTGTCCCAGTTCGGGTGCTCGGGCCGGTACGGCGCCCAGGGCGTGGTGAGCGTGAAGTCCGACGGCGCGGCCGCCGGGACGCTCGTCCTCACCTGGTTCCACGGCAACACCCCGGGCCCCGGCACCACCGTGGCCACGGACCGGATCACGCTGCCCCAGGGGCGGACGGCGTTCAGCAGCACCTACAGCCATGCGTTCGGCTCGGCCGACACGTCCCTCTACTGGGGGGTGCAGGTGACGAGCGTCCCGGCGGCGGCGACCGGCAGCGGGACGTACAAGGTGCTGCGCTCCGACGACTGCAGCCCCGTTCTCTAGACCTCGCCGCACTGGGGGAGACATGTCCGAACGACCCGACCCGCGCCTGGCCTACCGGCGCTCCCCTCGGACGCCCACGCCGGCGGGCCGCTCCGAGGAGCCGACCATCGAGATCGGCCACCCGACACAGGAGTTGACGCTCCGTCAGGCGACGGGCCGCGGGCGGCGGCCGGTGGAGGAGGCGACCAGCGCGACCCTGCTCGACGGCGCGGTCTGGGGTACGCCCCCCGCCGCGAGCCACGACCGGCTCACCTCCGTGTGGCGCGGCAGCGGCGACCACCGCGCACCCGTGCGGGCCCCGGCCGGCCGCCGGCGCAGGACTCGGCGGTGGCTGTTGCCCGCCGGCGTGGCCGTCGCCGTGCTCGGCGCCCTGCTCTGGCAGCGCTCCCACCACGCCCTCGCGGTGACCGGCGTCGCCGTCCGCTCCGACGCCGCCGGGCCGGGCTGCGACCGCACCGTCACGGTCACGGCGGCGCTGCTGACCAACGGCGAGGCGGGCACGGTCGACTACCGCTGGCTGCGCAGCGACGGCGGGGTCTCCGGCCCGATGCGGCAGAGCGTCGAGCGGGGCTCGCGGCGGACCGAGGTCACCCTCCGCTGGTCGTTCGACGGGCCCGGGACGGTGACCGCCACCGCCGAGCTGGAGGTCCTGTCGCCGGGCCGGGCCCGGTCGGCGACCACCTTCACCTACGCCTGCCGGTGACCGGCCGGCGTCCCTCGCACCACACCTAAGGATGTCCTGTGCACCACCCACCCGCTTCCCGCCACGGCCGCGCGACGCCGCCCGTGCTCGAAACGCGTTCCATCGGCTTCGTCCCGCCGGACGAGCGCCGCGGCCAGGTCTGGCACCAGGGGCCGTTCTGGTTCTCCGGCAACTTCGTGCTGACCACGCTGGTGATCGGCTTCATCGGCCCGTCACTCGGGCTGGGGGTCGGCCGCTCGGTGGCGGCCGTCGTCCTGGGCACCTGCTTCGGCACGGTCTTCATGGCGGTGCACGCCAACCAGGGCCCCCGCCTGGGGCTGCCGCAGATGATCCAGTCCCGGGCACAGTTCGGGGTGCGGGGCGCCGTGCTGCCGTTCGCGGCGGTGGTCTTCGTCTACCTGGGGTTCAACGTCTTCAACGTCGTGCTGGCCGCCCAGGGCCTCGAACAGGTCACCGGCGGCGGGCCGGTGCTCTGGTACCCGCTGCTGTCGGCGGTCGCGGTGGTCCTGGCCCTGGTCGGGCACGACCTGCTGCACGCCGTGCAGCGGGCGCTGAGCTGGATCCTCATCGCGGTGTTCGGGGTGCTGACGGTCGGCGCCGCCGTCCACTGGTGGGACGCGCCGGTCGACGCACCGGCCGCGGGCAGCCCGTGGACGGCGTTCCTGGCGACCTTCGCGGCGGCGGCCGGCTACCAGATCAGCTACGCGGTCTACGTGTCGGACTACTCGCGCTACCTGCCCGCGGACGCCGACGCCCGCCGGGTGATCGGGTGGACGTACGCGGGTGCGGCCGCCTCCGCGGTCTGGCTGATGTCGCTGGGCGCCTTCCTGGGCAGCCGCCTGCCGGGCACCGACGCCGTCACCGCGCTGCTCCGGGCGGGCGACGCCGTCCTGCCCGGTTTCGGCGCGGTCGCCGTCCTGGTGTCCTCGCTGGCCCTGGTCGGCGTGATGGGAGTCAACACGTACGGGGCGATGCTGACGGCGGTGAGCGGGGTGGACGCGTTCCGCCGGCGGCGGCCGACGGGCGTCCTGCGGGCGGGCGCGGTGCTCGCGGTCGGTGCGGTGGTGCTCGGGGTGGCGCTCGTCCTGCCCGAGGACTATCTGGGCAGCTTCAACACCTTCATCCTGCTGATGCTCTACGTCCTGGTCCCGTGGACGGCCATCAACCTGGTCGACTACTACGCCGTCCGCAGGGGCCGCTACTCGATCGAGGACATCTTCGACGACCGCGGCAGCTACGGCCGTTGGGCCTGGCGCGGTCTGTCCTGCTACCTGCTCGGGCTGGCGGCGATGCTCCCCTTCCTCTCGACCACCCTGTACACCGGGCCGGTGGCGCGAGCCATGGACGGGGCCGACGTCTCGTTCGCGGTGGGGCTGGTGGTGTCCGGCGGCCTGTACGCGGTGCTCGCGCGGCGTCCGGGAGCCGGGGCCGGGTGAGACCGGGTGAGACCGGCGCGCGGCCGGTCCGGCCTCAGCCGAACCGGCCCGCGAGCTCACGTCGCGTGGTGACGCCGAGCTTGGCGTAGATGCGCTGCAGGTGGTTGTCGACCGTCCGGACGGAGATCGTCAGCCGGGCGGCGATGTCCTTGCTGAGCATGCCCCGGGAGGCGAGCAGGGCGATCTCCTGCTCCCTCCCGGTCAGCCGGACCGCCTCCTCGCCGACCAGCAGGGCCGGTGTCCTGGCGCCTTCGCAGCGCGCCGCGAGCTCCTCGGCGCGGACCGCCGTGGCCGTGGCCCGGCGGGCCCGGCCGCTCTCCCGGAACAGGACGGCGGCGGCCTTGGCGGCCTCGGCCGCCGGCAGGTCGGCGCCGATGGTCTCCAGGTCCGCCGCGACGGCGAGCAGCCGGTCCGGGTCCTGCGCGGCCAGCGCGCCGGCCAGTTCGGCACGTGCCCGGGCGAACGGCCCGTTGCAGCCGGCCGCGATCTCCGCCAGCCGGTCGGCGACCTCGCGCGCCTGCCCGAGCCGGGCCAGGTCGGTCAGCAGGACGGCCTCGAAGGAGACCTGTCCGCGCTCGCGGGCCTCCTCGGCCGCCTGCGCGAGCAGGGCGCGGGCGCGGGTCAGCTCGCCCCGGGCAACGTACAGCCAGGCCTCGCCCAGCTGTTCCTCGGGCATGACCGTCGCGCCCGGCAGCCGGTCGCGTTCGGCCAGCGCCGCCTCGGCCGCGTCGAGGTCGCCCTGCAGTGCGGCGCAGCCGGCGATGCCCGCCAGCGCCATCGGCAGGGCGACCGCGGTGTGCGGGCGCGACGCCCGGGCGACCTCCGCGAACCAGCGGCGGGCCCGTGCCGGATGCCCGGCCAGCCAGGCGCCGCGGCCCAGGTGGAAGGCCAGCAGCCGCCGTTCGGTGTACACGCCGGCGTCCGCGAGGCCCGCGTAGGCCCGCTCGCCCACCGCGCGGGCCTCGGCCAGCCGGCCGCACTCGGTCAGCGCGAGCGCCAGGACGGACAGGTGTGCCGCCTCGTGCGTGGCCACGGCGTACGCGTCGGTGTCGGCGTCGGTGGCCGGGTGGGCGCGGAGGACGCGCCGGGCCCAGTCCACGGCCTCCTCGCCGCGGCCCAGGAACGCGAGCGCCGCGGACCTGGCCGTCGCCGCCATCAGCCACAGCCGGGCGTCCGGTGCCTGCGCCACGTCGGGTTCGAGGTCGGGGTACAGGGCGAGGCTGTGCGCGAACTCCCCCACCGCGAAGGCCGTGCTCGCCTCGTTGACCGCCAGGGCGCGGATGCCGAGGGGGCTGCGGACGCGGTCGCGGGCGGCATCGATGACCGTCAGGACCTGCGCGTACGGGGCTCCGAGGCCCCAGACGAGGTTCTGGGTGCGGATCAGGACGGCGGTCAGCAGTTCCTGCTCGTCGGCGGCGAGCGCGTCGGCGGCGGCCAGCTCCTCCTCCGCCTCCCGGAAGTCCCCCGCCTCGTACAGGGTCCGCCCGAGCAGCAGCCGGATCGCGAAGCCGTGCTGCTCCCTCGGCACGGCCCGCAGCAGGCCCAGCGCGCGCGGGTACTCCCGGGCGTGCGCGGCCAGCACGGCGGCGTGCACGAGCAGCGCGGGGTCCGCGGTGCCGGTGGCCGCCAGCTGATGGGTGGCCAGGTGGAGCGCGTCCTCGCGGCGGCGGGCGCCGCTCTTCTCCGTCAGGGCGACGTGCCGCAGGAGGGTCTCGCGACGGCGCAGCGCGGTCATGTCGGCGCGCAGCACCTCGCCGTAGAGGGGGTGGGCGAGCCGTACGGCGGTGCGGCGCCGTTCCTGGGCGACGACGACGAGCCCGGACTGTTCCAGCCGGTCGAGGGTGTCCTCGCCGGCTTCCATGGTGAGCCGGGCCAGGGAGAGCGGCTCGCACAGGGCGAGGGCGTCGAGGACGCACCGGCCCGCGGGCGGGGCGACCGCGAGGCGGGCCCGGATCAGGTCGGTGAGCCGGCGGGTGCCGGGCAGCCGCTCCGCGCCGAGCGCCCAGATCTCACCGTCGCTGGTGAGGGCTCCCGAGGTGACCGCTCCGACCACCAACTCCCGTAGGTAGAGCGGGTTCCCGCCGCTGGCGGTGAACAGCTGGCCGGCCGTGTTGTGCCCGACGGCGCCCTGCAGCACCTGCTCCAGCAGGGTCTCGACCTGCGGGAGGCCGAAGGCTGCCAGGTCCAGCTGGTGGACGGCGTCACCGTGTCCGAGGGCGGCGACGGCCTCGCCGTCGGCCTCCCCCGAGCGGACGGATCCGAGCAGCAGGACCACCCCGGCGTCCATCAGCTGACGCAGCAGCATGGCCGAGGTGGCGTCGAGCAGGTGGACGTCGTCGACCAGCAGGACGGTCCGGCGCCGCGGGGTGCCCGCCGGGCGCGCGGACAGCAGCCGGGCCACCTCGGCGAATCCCGCGACCGGGTCCGAGAGGTCGGCCCCGGCGGGGAGCAGGTGGGCGATGGCGCCCAGCGGCACCGAGGCCGCCGCCGCGGTGGCCAGGGCCCGTCCGACGCGGTGACCGGCCGCGGCCGCCAGGTCGGCGCACTCCTCCGCCAGCCGGGACTTGCCGACGCCCGCCGGCCCGAAGACCAGGAACCCGGCCCTGCGCGGGTCGCGCAGGACCTCCTCGAACTCCGACAGCTGGGCCTCTCGCCCCACCAGCGGCCATCGCCGCAGCACGTTCCTCGGATCCATCCCCGTTTCCTTCCACGATCCCCGGGGCGACGACGGTTGAGGGTGATCTTCGTGCGCGGCCCCGGGTGTGCGGAGTATGCCAGAGCCCTCGGACAGGGGTCGTACGGACGCCGGGGCGTGCCTACAGTTCGCGGTCCTCGGCGAGGTCGTCCCAGCGGACGGCGGCCAGGGCGTGATCGGTGCTCCCGGACGTCGGGAGGACGGGGGTGGCCTGGAACCACACGACGGTCAGGGCCGAGTAGTGCAGCACCGTGTCGAGGTCCGGGTCGACCGGGTACGAGCTGAAGGAGCCGGTGCAGGTCACGGCGGGCAGCAGCTCGACGGGGCCGAAGGCGCCGGCGGGGTGGTCGGGATGCTCCCGGACGGGCTCGACCAGGTGCACCGGCCGGGTGCCGCCCTGTCCGGCGTTCTTGACCAGGCGTTCGAGAATGCGGTCGTTCCAGCGCCGGAACGGATAGCCCTCCAGCAATCCGCCGTAGGTGGAGGACATCCGCACGTCCTGGAGTTCGATCGAACGGCCGGACGCGAGCACGAAGTGAGCGAGGGTCATGTTCGGAAACCTACCGGCCGGGGTGCGGCCCGCCCGGGCGGGGCCGGCGCGTCCGTCGAGGATGCGGACGTGGTCGACACGGCCTGATGAGCGTGCGTGCGCATCCACGACACGACAGCATGAGGGGTGTAACCGAGCCGTCACTCCGGGCAACCGGGGTGGCGGGGTCGCGCCGGTGGCCGAGCGAAGGTGGCGGGCCGTCCGGCGCGCAGGCGGCCGCCGCTCCACGACGGCCGCCATCGACGTGGGTACCCCCGAGCGCGCCGGGCCGAAGGACGGCGCCTCGCGCGGTGCCCTTCCTTCCGGAGAGGCGCTTCGATGACCACAGATGCCGACCGTCGACGACCGGCCACGCGGCCTGCCCGGCCACACCGTACGGGCCCGGCCGCGCACTGCCCCGTCGCACCGCGAGGGGGCCGCCATGCGGGCTGACCGGCAGTCGTCCCGTCCCGCGGCCCCGGCGTCGACACGGGAGCAGCCGGCCAACCGGGCCGAAGCGCTCGCGGACTGGACGGACGGGCGCCTGGGCATCTACGGGCTGGCCAAGGCGAACCTGCGCAAGGTCTTTCCCGACCACTGGTCGTTCATGCTCGGCGAGATCGCGCTCTACACCTTCGTCATCATCCTGCTGACGGGCGTGTGGCTGACGTTCTTCTTCAAGCCCAGCATGGGCGAGGTGGTCTACGAGGGTGCCTACGGGCCGCTGAACGGCGTCCGGATGTCGGACGCCTACGCCTCCACCGTGAACATCAGCTTCGACATCCGCGGCGGGCTGCTGATCCGGCAGATCCACCACTGGGCGGCGATCGTCTTCGTGGCGTCGATGCTCGTCCACATGATGCGGGTGTTCTTCACGGGCGCCTTCCGCAAGCCGCGCGAGCTGAACTGGATCTTCGGCGCGCTGCTGCTGATCCTCGGCATGTTCGACGGGTTCATGGGCTACTCGCTGCCCGACGACCTGCTGTCGGGCACCGGAATCCGGTTCATGGAGGGCGCGGTGCTGTCCGTGCCGGTCGTCGGCACGTACCTGCAGATGTTCATCTTCGGCGGCCAGTTCCCCGGCACGGTGATCATCCCGCGGCTGTTCACCGTCCACATCCTGCTGATCCCGGGCATCATGGTCGGGCTGCTCACCGCGCACCTGATCCTGGTCTTCTACCACAAGCACACCCAGTTCGCGGGCGCCGGCCGGACGCAGAAGAACGTCGTCGGCATGCCGCTGATGCCGATCTACATGGCCAAGGCGGGCGGGTTCTTCTTCCTGGTCTTCGGGATCGTGGCGGCGATGTCCGCGATCGCCACCGTCAACCCGATCTGGGCCTACGGGCCGTACCGGCCGGACCAGGTCTCCACCGACGCCCAGCCCGACTGGTACATGGGCTACTCCGAGGGCCTGGTGCGGGTCATGCCCGGCTGGGAGATCTCGGTCTGGGGCGGCCACACCCTCAACCTCGGGGTGTTCGTCCCGCTCATGGTCTTCCCGCTGGTCCTGATCGCCATCTGGACGTACCCGTTCTTCGAGGCGTGGATCACCGGCGACAAGCGCGAGCACCACATCGCCGACCGGCCGCGCAACGCCCCGGTGCGCACCGCCTTCGGCGCGGCGTGGATCTCGGAGTACCTGGTCCTGCTGATCGGCGGCGGCAACGACCTGGTCGCCACCCACTTCCACCTGTCGCTCAACTCGATCACCTACGCCGTCCGGGTCGGCTTCTTCGTCGTCCCGGTGATCGTCTTCTTCGTGGCCAAGCGCTGGTGCCTCGGCCTTCAGCGCCGGGACAAGGAGAAGGTCCTGCACGGCCGGGAGAGCGGCGTCATCAAGCGGCTCCCGCACGGCGAGTTCATCGAGGTGCACGCCCCGCTGCCGCAGGCCCAGATGCACCGGCTCACCGCGCACGACCAGCCCGCTCCCGCACCGGCGCCGGAGCCGACCGGCCCCAAGGGGAAGCCGAACCGGCTCGCCTGGGTCAGGCACCGCCTGTCCGTGGGCTACTTCGGCTCGGACGGGCAGATCGCCAAACCCACCGAGGAGGAGGCCCGCAAGATCGGCAGCGGCCACCACTAGCGGACCGCCCGCAGCCGTCCGGCGCCGAATCCCCACCGGGGGCCGGCGCCGGACGGCGTCAGCCGCGGAGCAGCACCGGGAGCGCCGCCAGCAGGGCCGTGACGGCCATCGCCGCGACACAGGCTCCGGCCCAGCGCGTACAGATGGTCAGACAACGCCGCCGGTAGAACTCCGCCACCCGCCTGGAGCGCCTCGCCGCCCGGTCGAAGACGCCCTCCGTGAAGTCGAGCCGCTCGGCCTCGTAGGCCTCCCGGACCGCCTCGCGCTGGCCGCCGGAGAGCCACGGGAAGCGCTCGACGAATCCGGCCGCCTCGCGCTGCGCGGCGGCCACCTCCGCCTCCCAGGCCAGGTAGCCCTCCAGACGGAACATCCCGGACCGGCACTCCCGCGCCCCGGCGCCCGTACGTCGTCCGCCACCCATGATCCGCTCCCTGCCCGCTCGACCCGCCACCCGGCCGGAGGCCCACGGCACCACCGCCATGCGGCCGCATCCGGGACCCAACGCCTGCGGACAACTACTACCAGTGACGATCCTGCCTGGCCCGGCCGACGCGCGGACGGTGCCCGGGATGGCCGGTCCGCGCGAGGCCTGCGCGCCGGTGCGTTCCGGTGCGTCGGGTCCGCCGCCCGCTCGCCGCAAGGACGCCGGCCGCCTCCGGCCTGCCGCCTGCCGAGCGGTCGTCAGGCGGCCAGATTCAGCGCGGAGGCGAAGGCCGAGAAGGTGGGCGCGACGGTGCGCCACTCGTACAGCTGCGGGTTGGTCCAGATGTCGGTCCCGACCACCCGCGGGTCGAGGGCATCGGTGCGGTAGTCCAGCGCGAGGGCCACATCGTCGCCGGCGAAGCGGCAGACCGCGATGAGCACGGCCTGCTCGACGTCCAGCCACGGCAGCTCGACCGGTGCGTCCCGGGTGGTCCCCCGGACCTCCCGGAACAGCTGGGCCGGCTCGTGGTCGGCGATCCGGTCCAGCGCGACCGACTCGCGCTCGATCCGCTCCAGGCTGGTCAGGAAGTCGAGCGGGTCCTCGAACCACGGGATGAGCCTGGACATCGTGTCGTCGCCGGGGTGGCGCCACCGGCCCTGGGCGAGAAGGGTGCTCAACAGGCTCGGGATCCGCAGTCCACGGACGGTCGCGTCGGGGCCGGGGATGTGATTCGACCGATTCATGGAACAGAGCCTGCCACGTCGCAGGGGGCGTCGACGGTGCGATCCAGCGGCTGCCGAGCCGCGGTCGAGTCCCGCTCGAGCGAGTGGTCCGGCCACCCCCGGGAGATGGCGCCCGGTCAGCGGACAGGGCGCCACATGGTCGTCACCACGTGGCCGCTGGCGAGGGTGATCCGACCGTGCGGGACGAAGCCGAGGCGCCCGTAGCGCACGTCGTTCGCGGGGTTGGAGGACTCCAGGTAGCAAGGGGCGCCGATGGCGTCGACGCGGGTGAGCGCCTCCGCCAGCAGGCCCATGCCGAGGCCCTTGCCACGGTGGTCGTCGTGGGTGCCGAGCAGGCTCAGGTAGAAGTGCGGCTCGGTGGGGTGCACCGCTTCGAACCGCTCGCAGACGATCATGATCGCCCGGGCCACGTCCGGACCGGCGACCTCCGACAGGAGCGGCTCCAGCCCGGCCTCGTCCTCAGGAGTCAGCTCGGTGCCGCCCGGCGGGATCAGGACGGCCACGGCCTCCACGGCGGGCGTCACCAGCGTCCACGGGTAGCGCAGCGCCGAGGTCACGTACAGCCGCCACAGCGCCGCCGCCTGGACCGCGCGCCGCTCGGCGTCCGGAAAGGCCGGTCCCCACAGCGGGTCGTCGAAGAACGCGGTCGTCAGGGTGTCCACCATGGCGTCGACGTCCTGCGGCCCGGCCGGCCGGGCGGGAACGGGACGGTATCCGGGGCTCATCACTCCACCCTAGTCGCGCACCGCGGTCCCGCCCGGTGGTCAGGCGGGGTCGGGGGCCGGGTCCAGGAGGTGCGGGCCGTTGTTGGCCACGTTGTTGACGGCGGTGGACACCGCGGTGGCGGTGAGCTCGCCGCCGGCCGGGGTGTGCAGCAGGGCGCGCAGGCCGTCGGGGTCGGTGTGCGCGGGGTCGAGCCAGGCGTCGACGTCGGCGGGGTCGATGGCGAGCGGCATGCGGGGGTGGATGCGGCCGGCCGCGTCCGTCGCGTCGGTGGTGATCACGGTGCAGGTCGTCCACCAGGCCTGCGGGTCGCCGTCGGGCCGGCTGTCGTCGCGCCAGAACTCGTACAGGCCGGCCATCGCCATCAGGGAGCCGTCGGCGGGGGCGATGAAGTACGGCTGCTTGTGGGCCTTGCCGCCGGGCGGCGCCGGGACGGAGGTCCACTCGTAGAAGCCGTCGGCCGGCAGCAGGCAGCGGCGGGCGCTGAACGCCTTGCGGAAGGAGGGCTTCTCCGCGACGGTCTCCGCCCGGGCGTTGATCAGCCGGGACCCGACGTCCGGGGACTTCGCCCAGGAGGGCACCAGGCCCCAGCGCAGCGCCCGCAGCTGCCGGTGGACGATGTCGGTCTCCCTGTCGGACCGCTCCAGGACCGCCCAGACGTCCTTCGTCGGGGCGACGTTGTAGTCGGGTTCCAGGGCCTCGGTCGGGTCCCACCGGGTCACCCCGAAGAGCTCGACCAGATCCTGCGGACCGGTGGTGGAGACGAATCGACCGCACATGACTCCACGGTCCCACCACCGCGGCCGACCACGCGGGCACGACCCGCCCGGGCCCGCCCACGGGCCCGCGCCGACCCCGGCCCGGTCGGCGCGGGCCCGGCGATCACTCCGCCCAGGTGGCGCGCACCACGGCCCGTTCGGCGCTGGTGAGGTGGACGGCCGCCGCCAGCCAGGCCGAGGCGTACCGGTCGGCGCCGGGCTCGCCCAGCCGGCCGAACACGTCGCGGTGACGGCGGTCCGCCTCGCCGACCAGCGCGGTGGCCAGGCCGGCGGCGCCGTGGAAGCCGGTGCGGCGCAGGGCGGCGGCGTCGGTGCGGGGGTCACCGCTGCGGGCGGCCTCGGCGGCCGCCCGGCGGCCTCCGGTGACGGCGAGTTCCACCAGGCGGCGCACCCGCCACAGCGGGGAGTCGGCGAGCGGGTCGGCCGGGGTGCCGTGCGGCGGGCCGGCCGGTTCGCAGGCGTCCACCGGGGGGAAGTGGGCGCCCTGGAGGGGGTCGTAGCCGAGGTCCGCGTGGCCCTGCCACTGCGGCGGCAGGCGCAGGGTCGCGGCGGCGCCGGGGACGGGGCCGACGGCGAGGGGCCGAAGGGTGGCGGCGCGGTCGGGGTCGATCCGGGCGAGGACGCGGATCCGGACGCCGGGGTGGGCGGCGAGCTGCCGGAGGTTGGCGGTGTGCGCGAGGTCCGGATGGGAGTTGGCCGCCGCGAGGCGGATCAGCGGCCCGCGGGCCGCCGAGGTGGCGGGGTCGAGCTCGCGGGCGATCACGCAGTCGGCGGCGGCGCCGAGCACGACCAGGTCGCAGCCGAGCGGTTCGCGGACGCGTCCGGTCTGCTCGGGGTCGGCGGCCGGTCCGTCGGCGAGCCGGTCGGCGGCGGCCTGGGCCAGCGGGCGGGCGAACAGCGCGGCGAGCGGGCCCGACGTCCAGTCGAGCCCCTTGGCGACGCTCGCCCGAACGCCCTTGCCGGAGCCCAGGCGGCCGTCCTCGGACACGGTGGCACCGGCGATCAGCAGCCCGCCGCGGGAGAGTTCGGCGTGGTTGAGGACGGCGGCGCCCACGGTGACGGTCGCGGTGCCGGCGCCCCGGGCCCGGGCCGGGCCGCCCGGTTTGACGTCGGCGACGGAGTACCAGCGGCCCTCGTCGGTGATCAGATGGGTGACCACGCCGCCGTATCCGGTCGCGCTGATCACCGGTTCCCGGCAGACGCCGTGGACGCGGAGCGCGCCGCCGGGCCGGTAGGCCCGCCGAGCGGTCCCGAGCAGGCCGGGGTCGGGCGGGGCGGAACCGGGCTCGGTGGCCGTCAGCAGGCCGGTGGTGAGCAGGAGTTCACGCAGGGCCGCGACCAGGTCGGCCGACCGGTGGCTGTCGTGGCGGGCGCGCGCCCCGCGCAGGCCCCGGACCACCCGCAGAGCGGCGGCCTCGGCGCGGTGCAGGTCGGCGAGCCGCGCGGTGTGCGCGGCCCGCAGCAGTTCGGCCTGCGGGACGGCTCCGGCGGCGGGGACGCCGGCGGCGAGCACGGCGGCGGTGGCCGACCACAGTCCGGCCGCGGCCCGGACCTGCGCGGCGGTGAGCGGCCGGGCGGCCTCGGCGGGGGCCTCGGCGTCCGGTTCGGGCGCGGCCGGGGCCGCGGCAGCACCGCTGTCGGTGTCCGCCGGCGCCGGGGCGGTCTCCGGGTCGGCCACCGGGCAGGCGCTCAGGACGGCCGCCCGGTGCAGGCAGCGCGGCGCCAGCAGGCAGGAGCAGTGCACCTGGTCGTGGTCGGTGACGGCGCCGGACGGCCCGGGGATGAGCGTGACCAGGGCGTCCTCGCCGCAGGTGACGGTGACCGCGCCGCCGCCGGCGGTGGTGACGGGCAGCGCCGCGTAGAGCTCGACGGCGGCGTCCAGCTTCTTGCGCAGCCGGGAGGTCAGGGCCTCGACGGCGGCGGCGACGGTGTCCGGCGCCGCGGGTGGCAGACCTGTGGTGGGAGGTGTCATCGGGTTTCTCCGCGGAGGCGGTCGCCGACCCAGCGGGCGAGGGCGAGGGGGCTGAGGGCGGCGACGGGCATGCCGGCGGCGACGAGTTGCTGGGCGACGGGCACCGAGTAGCGGGGCGCCCCGGTGTCGTCGAGCGCCGCGCAGCCCATCAGGTGCACGCCGGAGGAGGCGAGCGAGCGCACCTCGGCGAGCAGGCCGCCCAGCGGGTAGCCCTCCTCGAAGTCGCTGACGACCACGACGAGGGTGCGGCTCGGCACGGTCACCAGGGAGCGGGCCTGGGCGAGTCCGGCGGCGATGTGGGTGCCGCCGCCGACCTTGACCTCCAGCAGCAGGGAGAGCGGGTCGGCGACCCGGTCGGTCAGGTCGATCACCTGGGTGGAGAAGGCCAGGAAGTGGGTGGACAGGGTCGGTACGCCGCCGAGGACCGCCGCGGTGAGGGCGGACCAGATGACCGAGGCCTCCATCGAGCCCGAGACGTCGACGACCAGGATCAGCCGCCAGTCGGCCTCCTTCCGGGAGCGGGTGCTGAACACCGGGTTCTCGGGGACGACGACCGTCCGGCCGTCGGGCAGGCGCCGGGTGTGTGCGAGGTTGGCGCGCAGGGTGCGCGGCAGGTCGAGCCGACCACCGGGCCTGCGGGTGGGCCGCGGGTTGGCGAGGCCGGTGAGGGCGGGGCGCAGCCGGGTGGCGAGCTCGCGGGAGAGTTCGTCGACGAGGCGGCGTACCAGGGGGCGCAGCCGGGCGAGGCGCTGTTCGGGCATGCCTCCGGCGAGGTTGAGCACGGAGGTCAGCAGGTCGACGGACGGGCGGACGGATTCGGGGTCGAGTTCGGTGAGGACGTCGGTGCGGCCCGCGTCGACGGCCCGGCCGAGCACCTCCTCCCGGACGTCCGCGCCGAACAGGGCGTCGAGTTCCTCGGCCCACTCGCGGGCGGTGGGGAAGGAGGCGCCCTGACCGCCGCCGTCGCCGGTGGCGCCGGCGAGGTCGCCGGCGCCTTCGCCGCGCCCGGCGCCGTAGAGCTCGTCGAGGGCGTGGGCGTAGCGACGGGCGTCGGCGGGGAGCCGTTCGGGTTCCCGGCCGAGCAGCAGGCGCCAGCGGTCGGCAGGGGCGAGGCGGTGTGCGGGGGACGGTACCGGGGACGGTGCGGGGCTCGTGGGGGTGTCGGGCCCGGCTTCGGCGGCGGCCGCGGGCGGCGGAGCGGGAGCGGGTCCGGGCCGGTCGGCGGGGGTGCCGGTGGCGGTGAGGCCGGTGGTGGTGAGGCCGGGCAGCCGCAGGGCCGTCAGGGCGGCGGTGGCCGCCGCGTCGGCCGCGGTCCAGAGGGCGATCAGTTCGGGCGGGGCGGTCAGGGTGAGGTCGAGCCGGTCGCCGAGGCGGTCGGTGACGGTCCGCAGGAGGCGGTCCCGGCCGGCGGGTGCGAGGGCGTCGAAGCCGCCGCGCAGGGCCGGGAGGCGGTCCAGGAATTCCCGGTCGGGGAGGGTGTCGACGCGGTCGAGCAGGGGGCCGAGGGCGTCGGGGGCGGACTGCAGCAGCGGGCCGCCGGCGGTGAGCAGGCCGGTCAGCAGGCGGCCGAGCCGGTGGCGGGCCTCGGGGTGGGTGGCGGTGTCGATCCAGCCGGCGGCGCGGGCTCCGAGGGTGTCGGCGCCGTCGAGGTCGAGCAGGACCCGGGCGGCCAGCGCCGCGCCCTGGACGAGCGGGGAGCCGGTGCGCGCGAGGGTGCCGAGGGCGTCGTCCATCCGCAGGCCGAGACGGTGTTCGCCGGCGCGGGTGGCGAGGGCGACGAGGGCGGCTGCGTCCTGTGGGTCGTCGCTGCCGGCGAGGCCGGGCAGGGCGCGGACGGCGGCTTCGAGCAGGGTGACCGCCAGTTCGGCGGCGCGTTCGCGTCCGGCGGGGGTGGTGCCGGGCAGGTGGGAGCGGCGCAGGGCCTCCATCAGGTCGAGGGCGGTGAGGAGTTCGGGGAGGGTGGCACTGGACGGCAGGACGGTCTCGGCTTCGGCGAGCCGCTCGGTGACCAGGTCGGACAGGTCGCAGCGGGCGGCGGCGCGCAGGCCGTCGAGGAGCTGGGTGCTGGTGGGGCCGCCGTCCGCTCGCTCGCGGCGGGCGGTCTCCCGGAGGGTGCCGGCGGCGGCGAGCGCCGCGGTGACCCCGCGTACGCCGGCGAGGTCGAGGCGGGCCGCGACGGACGGTGTCCAGGCCAGTCGCCAGCGGGTGGTGAGCGCGGTCGCGTCGCCGGCGGCGGTGACCTCGACGGGTTCGCCGTAGCCGATGCCGCAGACCTGGAGGCGTTGCAGCAGGATCTCGCGGCGGGCGTCGAGGGCGGAGCGCAGCGGGTCGAGGCGCAGTTCGCGGGAGTCGGGTTCGTCCGGGCAGGGCAGGCGCAGGGTGGTGAGTTCGGCCTCGACGCCGGGGCCGAGCCCGGAGCGGGGGGTGCCGGGGGCGGTGCGGCCCCGGTCGGTGCCGACCAGCACGGTTTCGAGGGCCTGGGCGAGGGCTCGGCCGCGGCCGAGCGGCTCGCCCTGCCCGAGCACGGTCGTGACTGCTTCGAGCACCTCGCCGCGGCCGGGGGCCGGGAGGTTGCGCAGCCGGGCGAGGTCGCAGGCCAGGCGCAGGGTCTCGGTGGCCTCGCCGGTGCCCGCGGTGTGCCCGGCGGCGCGCATCTCGCGGCACAGGTCGGTGATGGCACGGGCGGCCGCGGTGCGGACCTGGTCGGGGTCGCCGCCGGCGGTGAGGACGGCCTGCTGCCACTTCGGGTCACGGATGCCGGCCGGGTAGCCGGACCGGGAGTCGAGCAGCCCGAAGGTGTACGGGACGAGCGAGGTGGCGATCGTCGTCCCGGGGGTTTCGGCGGGTTCGGCGGTGGGGGCCGCCGGTGCGGCGGTGGCCTCGGTGAGCAGGGCGGACGCGTGGAAGGACCCGACGACCGCGGCGACCCGGGCGCCGTCGGCGCCGGCCTCGGCGATCACCGCGCGCATGTGGGCCTCGCGGGCGAGGTCGGTGGCGGGGACACCGCCGCGTTCGGCGGTGTCGCGGCGCAGTGCCCAGCCCACGCCGAGGGCGGCGCGCCGGACGGCGTCCGGCGGGCAGCCGGGGGCGCGCACCTCGACGGAGCGGTCCCACAGGTCGTCGCCGTCGCGGCCGGTGCCGGCGGCGGCCAGCGCGTCGGCGAAGGCGGTGCCGCCGTGCCCGTCGGCCGGCTTGCCGGGCTCGTCGGCGGGCCCGGCCGGCGCGGTCTCGGGTCCGGTGGCGGACCAGCGCGGGTCGGCCATCGGCAGGTCGCAGCAGACCACCCGGGCACCGTGCTCGCGCGCCCAGCGGACGGCGGCGAGCTCGGGCGAGAAGTCGGCGAACGGGTAGAAGCCGAGCCGCCCGTCCTCGCCGGCCCCGGCGAGGGCCACCGGGGCGAGGGTCTGCGGGTCGGCCAGGTGCGGGAGCCAGTGCTGGAAGTCGGCCGGGAGTTCGACGCAGACCACCTGGGCGCCGGCGGCGTCCAGCAGCGCGGGTACGGCGGCGGCCAGGGCGGGGCTGTGGTGGCGTACGCCGATCAGGTAAGGCCTCGCGGAGGCGGCCAGGGTGTCCACCACGGCACGGGGGTCGGTGGCGGCGGGGTCGGTGGCCGCGGGGTCGATGGGTGCGGCGGTGTGCGCCGTCGTACGGGGGTCGGTCACCGCAGGTTCTCCCGCAGGTCCCACAGGCGGCGCCACATGGCGGAGCCGTCCTCGGCGCGGCGGCGGACCGGACCGTCCCAGTAGCCGAGCAGGCGGGCGTGGTCGGCGGGGTCGTCCTTGCGCACGGCGCCGAGGAGGTGCCCGGGGACGAGGTCGAGCACGTCGCCGCCGGCGAGGTAGGCGGAGGCGAGGCCGAGCGAGGAGGCCACGTGGACGGCCTCGGCGGTGGACATCACGGTGCCGGGGCGTTCGAGGTCCCAGCCCTCGGCGGAGCGGCCGGTGCGCAGGTCGCGGAAGACGGTGACCAGGACGTCGAGGACGGCGTCGTCGACGGCGAAGGCGGCGCCGGCGCGCTGGACGGCGGCGGTGGCCTGGCCGCGGACCAGCGACATCTCGGCCTCGGCGTCGGCGATCGGGTGGACGGTCTCGAAGTTGAAGCGCCGCTTGAGGGCCGCGGACATCTCCGAGACGCCGCGGTCGCGGAGGTTCGCCGTGGCGAGGACGGTGAAGCCCGGGGCCGCGGCGACGGAGGCGTCGGGGGTGCCCGCGAGCTCGGGGACGTTCACCCGGCGGTCGGAGAGGATGGAGACCAGGGCGTCCTGCACCTCGGGCAGGCAGCGGGTGATCTCCTCGATCCGGGCGACCCGGCCGGTCCGCATGGCGGTGAGCACCGGGGAGGCGACGAGGGCCTGCGGGGTCGGCCCCTGGGCCAGCAGCAGGGCGTAGTTCCAGCCGTAGCGGAAGGCGTCCTCGGTGGTGCCCGCGGTGCCCTGCACGGTGAGGTCGCTGGTGCCGCTCACGGCGGCGGACAGCAGTTCGGAGAGCATCGACTTGGCGGTGCCGGGCTCGCCGACGAGCAGCAGGCCCCGCTCCCCCGCGAGGGTGACCACGCAGCGTTCGACCAGGGCGCGTTCGCCGACGAACTTGGGGGCGATCACCAGCTTCGCCGGCAGCCTGCCGGCGGCCCGGCGGCGGGCCGGGAGGTTGAGGGCCTCGCCGCCGCTGCCGCAGACGAAGGTGACCACGGCGCTCGGGGTGAGCGCCCATCCGGGCGGGCGGGGACCGTCGTCGAGGGCGGCGAGGAAGGCGAGTTCGTCGGCGTACCGCTCCTCGGCGGGCAGGATCTGCCGGGCCGGCGGGGCCTGGGGGGCCGTGGTCTGGTCGGTCGTCGGGGTCATCCGGGGTCCTCCGGTTGCGGGGTCGGCCGGGGCCGACCGCGGGGTGGTCGAAAAGGTGGAACGGGCCGAGGGGTGGTGCCGGCCGGGCCGGGTGCGCGGCGGCACCCGGCCCGGCGGCACGATCAGCGGCGTCGGCCGCGCCGCGTCCTCAGCTCCTGGAAGCGCGGGAGGTCGCCGTCGCCCAGCCGCGCCCACGCCCTGCGGTAGAGCGCGGCGGCTGGCTCGGTGGGCACCGCCACGCCGAGCAGCACGCTCTGGCCGCTGACCAGGTCGAGCAGCGGGAGCTTCCAGGTCTCCACGGGCAGGTGCGGGGTCCTGAGCTCCGTCCAGCCGCCCGGCAGGAAGAGCGAGCGGCCCGCCCGGCTGCGGGTGGCCTCGACGACCAGGTCGGTGGCCGCGAGTTCGGCCCGGGCGGCCTTGATCCGGGCGGGGCGCCAGCCGGTCCACCGCGCGGTGTTGCGGTCGGTCGGGTCGGGCATCGCCAGCAGCATCAGGTAGACGGTGGCGGCGTCCGCACCGAGGCCGTGCCGCTCGGCCACGGCCTCGACGAGGTCGGGCACGGACCGGGACGGGTCCTGCGGCCACCAGGTGCCGTCCTTGCCGCGTTCCCCGGCCACCGGGTCGCCGGGGTCGGCGAGCGCGGCCGCCAGGCGCGGGTCGCGGGCCGCGCCCAGTGCCGTCTCGGCCGGGAACGGCTGCTGGTCGTCGAGTCGCAGGGCGGGCAGGTACGGGTCCTGCCCGGCGGTGTCGAGCAGCGCGGTGCGGATACCGGGGGCGGGCTGGTCGTCGTGGGTGGCCATGATGACGGCGCCGTAGCGCTCGTAGCCCTCGCCGACCTCGGTCGGGGCGCCGGCGACCTTGCGGAAGGCCGGCAGGTGGACGTACCGGCCGAGGTCGAGCATCAGCTCGGGGTTGGCCAGGCGGTCCCGGACGGCGGCCAGGGCGGCCGGCAGTGCGGCTCGCAGCGGATCGCCCGCGGGGAGCCGGTGGGCGAGCCAGGCGGTCAGGGCGACGGCGCCGACCAGGGTCTTGGCGGTGAAGCCGGTGGCCCCCTGCTCGGCGGGCACGACCCGGTCGCCCTTGACCTTCCAGGCGAGGTCCCGGGTCAGTTCCGGGGTGCCGGCCGGGTCGAGGACGGCGGCCAGCGAGACGGTCGGCGCCCAGTCCGTGCGCACCGCGCGGACGGCCTCGGCGAGCAGCGCCTCGGGGACGGCCACGCGCCGGCCGACCTTGGCGTTCCACACCTCGGCGGCGGCCGCCACGTCGGGGCCCTCGGTCCAGAGCCGGTCCGGCTCGGCGGGCAGGAGCGCCGCGACGACGGCGCGCCGGGTGTCGGCCGCGAGGGCGCGCAGCTCGCCCTTGGCGACGGCGGCGTCCGCGACCTTGACACCGAGCAGCTTGCGCAGCTCGGGTGTCAGGAAGCCGCGCTCGTAGGAGTCGGCCTTCGGCAGGCCGGCGACGACGAGGCGGGCCATGGTCTCGGTGACGCCGGTGAGTCGCGCGAACTCCTCGGCCGCCGCCGGGAACCAGGGGGCGGGTCCGCGGGCGGCGAGAGCGGCGAGCAGGCCGGGCAGCCGGTCGTCGGTCGGGCCCGCGGGGATCGGCCCGGTGGACCGGAGGGTGTACGGGGCCGGGATCTCGAAGCGGCCGGCCGGGTCGTGGTGGAGGACCGTGCACTCCGCGTCCCCGTTGTCGGCGACGTCGGCGGCGACGAAGGCGAGGAACGCGCCGTCGCCCTGCGCGAGCAGCGCGTCGACGTGGGCGCTGCGCCGGCTGCCGTCGGTGTCGAGCAGGTGGCTGCCGTCCAGGTGGACGCGCGACTGCCGCCAGTTCGCGCCGCCGGTGGCGGTGGTCAGGCCGAGCGTGTCGAGTTCCAGGCCGAGGGCGTGCAGTGCCTCGCGGTCCTGCGGGTCGGTGGTGGCGACGGCGACGCGGAAGGCGAGCGCGGGGGCCAGCGATCCGAGGTCGATCCAGTTCAGCCGTTCGCCGGGCAGGGCCGGCGCGTCCACGTGCAGGGTGCCCGCGGGGGCCGGTTCGAGCTCGGCCCGGACGGCCCGGGCCAGCGCGCGGGTCTGGCGCAGGATGTCGTGGGTGTGCTCGGAGCCGTACCAGCCGCGGTGGTAGCCGAGGCCGTTCAGCGCCTCGCGGACCTGCTGGTCGGTCGGGCCGACGGGCTCCTCGTCCGGCTCCTCGCCGGTGCCGGAGAGCTGCTGTTCGAGCCGCTTCGCGACGGCGTCCAGCGCCAGCTGCTGGGTGGTGGCGAAGCGGACGATGCCGGCGATGCCCGCCACCAGCGCGTCGTGGCCGACCTCGGGGAGCACCGTGCGGACGGCGTCGAGCAGCTCCCGGGGCTTCTTGGGGTCGGTGGCGGCGGCCGCCTTGATCAGAGCGGCCGTGGTGTCCCGGTCGATCCGGCGCAGCGCGCGGGAGCCCTGCGGATCGCGGGGTTGCAGGCAGTGCCAGTAGCGCAGCGGCGGCAGGGCGAGGCTGCCCTCGGCGAAGGTGCCCGGGGCGTTGTCGGTGCGGGCGGTGGCGGTGACGACGTGGTCCTCGTCGTACAGGCTGATGCTGTAGCTGTCCTGGGCGACGGCCTGGGGGTGGTCGCAGCCGGGGAAGAGCACCCGTCGTACGGGGGTGTTGGCGTGGGCGGGCACGGTGACGGTGTTCCCGGCGAGGTCCTCGCCGCGCTTGGTGCCGTCGGGCAGGGTGACGCTGCGCCAGCCGTAGAGGCCGTCGACCGGGGTGTCGGCGGGCGTGGGCCCGGTGGTCGCGGTGGGCCGCAGCCAGCCGGAGCCGAAGGTGCTGCCGGCGGGGGCGTGCGTCAGGGCGTCCGCGAGGAAGCCGGGCATGGCGGCGCGGCCGGTGGTGCCGGTGGCCGGGTCGTACTCGTGCCAGGTGTCGCGCGGCTCGGCGTCGGCCCAGACCCAGAAGGACGTGCCGTCGCTGATCACCGCGCGCTCGGCGGGCACGGAGGTGTCGCCGGGGTGCACGACGCCGGCGCCGGTGGTCCGGCCGCCGCCGGGCAGCGGCAGGCTGAAGTCGCGCATGTTGCCGAGCCAGTTGACGTCGGTGCCGCGGGTGCGGGTGCCCTCGGGCATGGAGAAGATCCGGTCGGCGGCGGTGTGCCAGTAGCCGGCGGCGCGGTGGCTGCGCTGACGCGAGTACCAGTAGACGAGCAGTTCCTCGTCCACGTAGTGGAAGCCGGTGCTGCCGGCGGTGTCGTCGGCCGGGATCCGCAGGTCGTGGGTGAGGACGGTGCCCTCGGCGCCGATCACCCGGGCCTGGGTGGGGCCGGCGACGATCAGGTGCGGCCAGGCGTCCGAGACGATGATGTCGTCGACGTCCTTCGGTGCGACCAGCGCGGCCGCCGCCTCGTCCCAGGCGGGCCAGCCGAGCTCGTCGAGGACGCCGCCGCGCAGGGTGCGGGCGAGCACCTCGGGGAGGTCGAGGGCGGCCGCGCCGCGCACGTCGTCCTCGGCGAGGGCCAGGACCTCGCCGGGCAGCCAGGTGAGCCGGCTGATCGCGTCGGGCAGGCCGGGCAGGCCGGTGGCGCGGGAGGTGCGGGCGACCTCCGCCATCCACTCGGCCAGCATCGGGCGGCCGCCCGGCGACTCGGCGAGCACCCGCAGCGCCCGGATGCCGTCGTGGCTGCCGCCGATGCGGTGCGCGCCGCTGCGGAAGGCCGGGCGGAAGCGGTCGTCGGCGGCCAGCGCGAGCAGGTCGCGGCGGGTGTCGTCCGAGGCCCACTGCTCCAGGCGCAGCGCCGTGTTGTCGGCGGGGTCGGCGACCGGGACGTCGAGGGAGAGCAGCTGGTCGAGCAGGTCGACGTCGGCCTCGGTGACGCGGACGGCCCGGTCGGTGCCGGCCAGTTCGGCGCGCAGCTGCGCGGCCGTCCGCTCGACGAGGGCGTACAGGGCCGGGATCCGGGTGCGGGCGCCCCAGCGGCCTCCGCGCCAGGCGAGGAAGCGTTCGAGCCAGCCGGCCGCGCCGTCGGTCGGGCGCTCCTGCGGCGGCAGGCCCGGGTCGCACAGGCCGGGGGTGGCGCCGCACTCCTCCAGGATGTCCAGCCAGAGGCCGGGCAGGTCGCGGTCGTCGGCGGCGGGCATCAGGTTCAGCAGCGCGCCGCGTATCGCGGGGTCGCGCCGGGCCAGCGATGCCAGGGCCTCGCGGTGCCCCTTCCACCAGCCGAGGGCAGCGCGCAGGGTGGCCGGCAGGCCGAGCAGGTCGGCCAGGTACTCGCCCTCGGCGGTGTCCGGGTCGGTGCCCGCGGCGCGGGCGAGCCTGCGCAGGTCCGCGGCCATCTGGGCGGACGGCTGCAGGCCGCCGGCGGTGCGGCGCACGCAGAGCGTGCGGAAGCGGCGGAACGCCTCGTCCGCCGGGACGCGGGCGGCGAGTTCCTTCGCGTACCCGGACAGCACCTTGACGGGCAGTGCGCCGGCCAGCGCGTACTCCAGGAACACCGCGTCGAGGCGGTCCTCGTCGACCCGCAGGCCGTGCTGGGCCTCGGCCTTGCGGGCCCGGGTGAACAGCTGCGCGGCGTAGGTGGCGTTCTCCACCGCGAGGAACACCCGGCCGGCCTGCTCGTGGAAGGTCGGGAGGAAGTGCGGCACGGCCGCGGCCAGGCGGTCGGCGATCTCCAGGTAGGCGTCGAACGCCGCCTTCGGCTTGGACTTGGCCAGGTGGGCGACCCGGTCGAGCTCCGGCACGATGCCGAGCGCGTGGTGGCCGTCCGCCGGGTGGTGCACCAGCACCCATTCGGGGAAGCCGAGGGCCTGGCGCAGGCCGAGGCCGACCTCCACGGGGGCGGCGTCGGGCCCGTCGGTGTCCTCGGCGGGCCGCAGGCCGAGGAAGCCCGCGGCGAGGTCCTCGGCCGGGCCCAGCTCGCCGGGGACCAGCCGTACCACGACCCGGTCGTCCAGCCCGGGGTGACGGTAGCTCCGGGCGGTGAGCGGGACCGCCCGCTCGCCCGCGCCCGTCGTCCCCGGGGGCAGCACGCCTCCCGCCAGCAGCAGGTCTGCGGCTTGCGCCTCGGTCATCCGCACGTCCGTCACTCCCGCCACCTCGTCACCGTTGTCCTGCGTCGGCGTGCCCGCCGTCATCGTGTCGCTCATGCGCTGCGGCCCTCCTCGACCGTGCGGCCGGCGTGCAGGGCTGCGGCCATCCGCATCCCTTCCGACCAGGCGACCGGCCCGACCTCGGGCAGTGCGAGCGCGCGCCCGTCCAGGTCGCGCCAGACGAGGCTGCCGGTCTCCGAGTCGCCGTCCCAGTACGGCTCGCCGATCCACACCGCCGCCTCGGTGGTGCGTCCGGCGTCCCGGACCCGGCAGGTGGCGTAGCCGCCGGACACCCGGTAGCCGAGCGCGGAGGCCCGGGCCGCCAGCCGGAACCGGGAGGGGAAGCTGCCGCCGGCGAAGTCCGACACCTCGTGGGCGGTGGCGGCGAGGCCCTCCGGGCGGTGCCAGGTGGCCCGGTGGATCTGGTCGACCCGCTGGACGACGCCGAGTTCGGCGGCGAACTCGCGCAGGTCCTCCAGGTCGGGCAGCAGCACGGGGTGGGGCAGGGTCACCGTCGCGGGCGAGATGCGCACCGTCTCGCCGTCCAGGTTGACCAGCCGGAGCTCACCGGAGGGCGTCGCGTCGCGGAGGAAGCCCACCTCGTCGGGGTCGTCGCCGACGACCGCGAGGTCGCGCAGGGCCGTCTGCCAGGCCTCGTCCGGCCAGACCCGGGCCACCAGCCCGGTCGGGACGGGCAGCGAGGAGACCATCCAGGCGTCCACCTGGGCCACGCAGCCGGCCGCATGACGGTCCAGCCATTCGGCGAACCTCCGCAGCCGGTCCACCTCGGGGTGTTCCCGTACCGCCTTCGGCAGCGTCTTCAGCTGCCGTCCGGCCGATCGCCCGGCCGTCGACCGTGCCGTCACCCGGCCCTCCACCAAGGAGACTTCGTACCCCTCGCCCGCAGCCAGCCAGCCCATCGGTCCCCACCTCTTGCTCTTGCCGTCGCTCTTGCCGTGATCAGGAATGTCCGCACGCCGGAGGGGAGTCGAGACACCCTCGCCGCGATGTGATCGGAACGCTAGCGGCAGCCTCGGACAACTCGTCCCCCAGGGGCCGATTCCACCGCAGGGCCACCGATAAGGGGCAGGCCCGCGGCGGCCCGGCCGTGTGCGGACGACCACGACCGGCCCCCGGACCGTGTCCGCGACGCCCGGCGGCGGTTATCAGGCCGGCATGTCCCCGTCTCCGGAGGCCCCGATGCGCATTCTGGTCCGAACCACCGTCACCGCGGCCCTGCTCGCCGCCGCCCTCGCCGCGACGTCCGCGGCCGCCACCCCGGCTTACCGGGAACACACCGCCATCCCGGTCGGAGCCGTCACCGACCTCGGGGACCTCACCACGCTCGCCCGGCTCGGGTACGACTTCGCCGGGCTGCTCGGCGGCTGACGCGGCCGGGCCGCCGAGGGCAGGGGGTCCGGAGCCGCCGCCGGCCGCGGCGCCGGACCGATCTACCCAGGGCGACGGGGCTTTTCTGCCCCTTGGAAGGGCCGGGTACGAAGAGAAGAATGTCTCGGCAGGGGGAGAGAAGAGAGGGGCTCGGCAAGACCGGCGCGGGCGCCATCGGGAGCCCGCCGACCCGGTGAGCGTCAATTCTAGGGACCCGTCATGAACCGCTACTGCTCGTTCGTTCCGCCCCACGTACTCAACCACATCGCCCGCGTGCAGGGCCGGGAGAGCCTGGAACCCACCCCGGCCCAGCGGACCGCCGTGGTGTCCGCCCAGTTCCGCAGGGCCCGTCGGCTCCAGACCCCGGACGTGCCGGGTACGGCTCAGTTGGTGGCCGCGCCGCGGGTGGTGGCCGCCGCCGGTGTCACCGTTCCGCCTGACGGGAGCGCCGCCCGTCTGATCTATGACGACGAGAACCAGTGGACGTACAACGTCAGGCTGATCCGGGGCGAAGGGGACCCTGCGGTGGCCGGGCAGAACGCCGACCAGGCCTACGACCACCTCGGTGCGGTCCGGGAGTTCTACAAGCAGCAGCTCGGCCGGAACTCGATCGACAACGCGGGCCTGAACCTCGTCGGCAACGTCAACTTCGGTGTGGACTTCGCCAACGCGTTCTGGGACCCCGACGCGAAGATCATGGTCTTCGGCAACGGTGACAACATCGTGTTCAAGGACCTCACCTGCGGCTTCGACGTCTCCGGGCACGAGCTCACCCACGGCGTGACCCAGTTCACCGCGGGCCTCAACTACACGGACGACCAGTCCGGCGCACTCAACGAGTCGTTCAGCGACATGATCGGCTCGGCCATCGACGCCTGGGCCAACCACCGGGACGCGGAGAGCCACAACTGGCTCATCGGCGACGACGTCATGGCGGACAGCCTCGCCGGCGAGGCGCTGCGCAACATGGCCGAGCCCGGCTCGGCGTACGACAATCCGACCATGGGGCGGGACCCTCAGCCCCGGGACATGAGCGGGTACTTCGAACCCGCCGACCCGCACCTGATGTCCGGCATCCCCAACCGCTGGTTCTACCTGATCTGCAAGGAGATCGGGCTCGACGCGGGTACCCTGATCATGTACCAGACCCTGCAGAACCTGTGGCCGACCGCGGTCTTCAGCGACGCGGCCGTGGTGGCCGCTTCGCAGGCCCGGATCCTGGCCGAGGGCAAGCAGGTGCCCGCCGAGTCGGCCCAGGTGGTCCGTGCGGCCGCCCGCCAGCAGGGCTTCTGGTAGATCCGCCGACGCGACGAGGGAGAGACCGTGGTGCGTGTGTCACTGGAGCGCAGTGGAGGCTTCACCGGCCTGCGCACCACCTCCTCACTGGACACCGACGAGCTGCCCGGCCCCCAGGCGGCCGAGGCCCTGCGCGCGCTGGAGGCGCTCGGCCCGTCCTCGGCGGCGGTCTCCGGCCCGGCCGCCGCGACGCCGCGCCTCCGTCTGACCGTCCACTGGCCGGCCGGGGACCGCACGGTGGAGATGACGGAGCCGCAGGTCCCCGCCGCCCTGCGGCCGCTGCTCGCCGAACTCGCCAAGCGGCAGGGACCGGCCGGCCCGGCCTGAGCCCGTCGCACACCGACCGGTCCGGGCTGCGGCGCGGTCCGGTTCCGGCGTGGATCTGCGGCGGTGGACCTGCGGGAGACCGCCGGGCGGGGTACACCGCTTCACACCGCTCCGACGCGTGCGACCGAAGGTCTACCTCGGCCGCGCGCGGTCGTGCCCGAACGGCCCGCCGGCGATCCGCTGCACGTCCGCCTGACCGTCGCAGGGGCCCGACATCTCGCCGTCCGGGATCCCGGCCGAACTGCCGGCCTCTCGCCCGTCGTCGCCCTGCGCCCCCGGTCACCGCGGAGATCCGCCGAGCCGGACGGCGCTCCCGGACGACCCGCAGCGGATGCGGCCCTCGACCGGCCGTGTGATAACAGGACCATGTCGGAGACCAGCGGGAACCCGGACGTCGAGATCAAGGTCAGCCTCTCGGGCGAGGCCGCCGAGGCTGCCCGAAAGAGCCTCAAACTGGACCCCGACGACGGGAACCACCGCACCGTCCACTTCTGGGACAGGCCTCGCCGGAGCGACGGCGCCGGCGACGGCGTCCAGCTGCCGCTGCTCGACCGCGGGGCGGTGATCCGACTCCGGGCCGCCGCGGACGGCGGGGGCGGCCACGGCGACGGCGGGGACGAGGACGACCTGACGGCGAAGCTCCGACCGTGCGACCCGGACACGCTGCCCGCCGAGTTCCGGGTGAGCCGCGAGGAGGACGGCCAGGAGTTCAAGATCGAGGAGGACTGGACCGGCCGCAGCCGGGTCTGGGCCGCCTCCCTCAAGGTGGACGGCCGCTTCGACCGGCCCGCCCCCGGCCGCGACGACCGCCCGGCCCAGCCCCGGCTGAGCCGGGAGCAGCGCGCTCTGCTCGCCTGCGCGGGCGCCGGGGAGGAGGAACTCGACGGCCTCACGGCGCTCGGCCCGATCGACTCCGTCCAGTGGAAGCCCTCGCGACGGGACCTGATCCACCCGGTCACCGTCGAGCTGTGGTCCGTCGGCGACGGGCTCAGCTTCCTCGAACTCTCGCTGCGGACCTCCCCCGCCGAGGCCTCCGGGGCACAGGACCTGCTCGTACGCACCCTCGTCGACCGGGGCTTCGAGCCGCCCGCCCGTCAGGAGTCGAAGACCCGCGCCGCGATGACCGCTCTCGCACTGTCCCTGCTCGGCGACGGCTGAGCTCTCTCCACCTCCCCCTTCCTCCGCAGGCCGGCGTCCTTCCCGGCCTGCATTTGCATGTCTTCGACAAAGTGATGACTCGTCAGTAACATGACGCGGGCGGCAGCTCTGCACCATGACCTGCCGCCATGCATCTCGGGCGGTCGTGTCCTCGTCCGCCGCTCCGAAGGGGACTCTTTGAACAGCTCCACACGTACGTTCGTCCTGCCCGCGATCGCCGCGGCCCTGCTGATCGGCAGCTGTGCCTGCTCGGCTCCGGCGACCGGCCCGTCGGGCGACACGGCTGCCGCCGCCTCGGCACCCGCCGCCTCCTCCAGCGAGGCGGCCCGCGCCGTCTCGGGCTCGCTGGTGGTGACGGCCGCTCAGCCGGGCGCCCAGCAGGTCGCGATAGGCACCCCCGGGGCGAGCGCCCCGCAGGTCGCCCCCGCCGCCGGGGACATCCGGCTCACCTCCTACGACCCCGGTACCGGGAAGGCCGTGCTCAGCGGGACGGCCGCACCCGGCGGTTCCGCGTCGGCCGGCGCACCGCCTACCGGCAGCCCGGGCAGCTCGAAGGCACCCGGCCCGGCCTCCCCCAAGGCCTCGGTCTCGGCCTCGGTCTCGGCCGCCTCGACGGCGCCCTCCACCGCCCCGTCCACGCCCGCCACCGCACCGGGCGCCGCCGGCCAGGTCCAGGTCGGCCAGCTCATCGCGAGCCCCCCGACCGAGGCCGCACCGAAGGGCGCGTTGCTCGCCGTCACCGAGGTGCACCCCGCCACCCCGGGCACGGTCGAGGTGGCGACCCGCCCGGCGACGCTCAACGAACTGCTGGGCGCCGCCGAGGCCGACGGGCAGGTCCCCGTCGATCCGCACACGATCAAGGTCACGCCGCTGGTCAAGGACCTCAAGCTGTCCTTCGGCCAGGACGCGGCGGGCACCACCAAGGCCGACGCCTCCGGCACCCTCGGGCTCGACGTCAACGCGCCGATCGCCCTGCCGGGCGGCGTGAACGCCAACGCCTCGGCCTCCCTCGAACTGCACCCCGCGGTGCACTTCGCCTACCACGGCGCCGGCAAGGGCGAGCCCCGGACGGCGTCCATCGGCTTCGACCTCGGCGCCCACGGCCAGTGGAAGCTCAGCGGCGAGCTCGAGAAGACGACCGGCACCCCGATCCGGGTGCCCGTCGCCGAGCTGCACGCCAGCCCGGTGCTCACCGTCGCCGGGCTGCCGGTCGTGGTCAACCTCGGGCTGACCGCCTTCCTGGAGGTCAGCGCGGACGGCAAGGTGACGGTGGACGCCGAGCAGGAGTTCACCGGCAACTGGAGCGTCCACGCCGACTACGCCGGCGGCAAGGGCTGGCGGTCGGCGACCGACGCGGCCGACACCAAGGTCTCGCCGCTGCGCGCGCACCTCGCCGGCCGGGCCGCCGTCAAGGCCGGGCTCGGCGCCGACGTGAGCGTCGGGCTGTACGACGCGGTGGGCGTCGAGGCGACCGTCGAGCCGTACCTGCGCAGCCAGGTCGACGGCTCGGTGACGCTGGAGACGGGCGGCGCGGCGCCGAAGGTCGAGGGCAGCTGGGGTCTGTACGGCGGCGTCGACCTCACCGGAGCCCTGCTGGCGCACCTGAAGATCTTCGGCACCCCGGTGGCGGAGAAGCGCATCCCGTTCCCGGTCTTCCACCGCGAGTGGCCGCTGAAGACCGTCAGCACCTCGCCGGCCGCCTCGGCCCCCGCGGCGCGCTGACCCGACGACGGCCGGTCCCGCCACCCGGTGTGGCGGGACCGGCCGTCGCGTTTTCCCGGAAGCCCCACCGGCTCCGGACGGTGCGTCAGGCGCGCGGCGGCGCCGCGAGCCGTCGCACAGTCCGGCGGCGACCTCGACGTACCCTGGGCAGCGGCGGCCCGGCCCGGTGGGAGCGGGCCCGGACCGTGGCACCGGCCGTCGAGGCCGACCCCCCGCCTGGAGGCACCGTGGACACCGCAGCGCTCGAAACCACCCGGCGCTCCCTGCACGCCGTCGCCGAACTGCTCATGGCCGGCCCCCAGTACCGGGCGAGCGGGACGATCCGGCTGCGGGTGGTCCCCGGCGGGTTCGCCACCGTGGCCGAGCCGGCCCTCGCCGTTCACGGCACCGACCTGGTCTCCGGCGAACGGCGTCTCCCGCTGCCCGGCGCCAGCTGCGCCGCGCTGGCCCGCGAGCTCGGTGTCGAGGCCGGACAGCCGGCCGGGCTCTACGGCGAGGGCTCGGGGGCCGGTGTGCAGGACGGGCTGCGTCTGGACCCAGCCGCAGCGGAACACCTCCTCGCCCGGTTCGCGGCGGGGGACACCGCGCTGCGCCGGTTCGCCCCGGACCAGGAGCCGGTGCTCTGGCCCGAGCACTTCGACCTCGGCATCACCGTGGACGCCGTCAACTACGGCGTCTCACCCGGGGATTCCTTCTCCCCCGAGCCGTACGCCTACGTCGGCCCGTGGACCCGGCGCGTAGGCGTGTTCTGGAACGCGCCGTTCGGCGCCACCCGGCCGATGGACGAACTGGCCGGCGCCGAAGCCGTGCAGGCGTTCTTCACCGAGGGCCGGGGCCGCGCCGCCACCGACCCGCCGGCCGCGGACTCCTGACTCCTGACTCCTGCCCGGACGGGCCGCCCGCCGGGCTCAGCGCTTGCCGGCCAGGTCCCCGGTGAAGCCGTCGACCTCCAGGTGCAGGCTGCCGTCGGCGTTGCGGGTGTAGACCTGCGCGGACGGGTTCGCGACACAGCCGCTGAGTCCGGTGGTCGGCGCGGTCTTCAGCACCAGCCGCCCGGAGTCGGCCGAGACCAGCAGCGCCATGCTGTCGCAGTACGCCGTGCCGGGGCCGGTGTTGTTGTGGATGCTGCCCACCGGGTCGCCCTTGGCACCCTGCCCGATGGTGATCCGGAAGTCGGCCTTGCCCGAGAACGCCGGGGCGCCGAGAACGCCGCTCCAGGTACCCAGGTAGTCGGCGGGTACCAGGCCGGAGGGCTGCTGCGGTCCCCCGGTGCCCGGCCCGCCGGTGCCGGTCGAGGCGGCGGGGGCGGACGGGCGGGACGCGAGCCCCTCACCGCCGCTGCCGGCCGAGCCCATGGCGCTCACCAGCCAGGCCGTCAGACCCGCGACGGCCACCACCGCGAGGGCCGCGGCCGCCAGCAGTCCGCGTCGGGGGCCGCGCGCCGGGGTCGATGTGGGCGCCGTCGGCGCGGCGGCGTGGCCGGGGTACGGCGTGCCGGGCGGCAGCCCCTGGGCCGGCACGGCCGGCATGGTCGGGGACGGGGCCGCCGGCCACGGCGCGGGCGGACCGAACCGCCCGGTGGGGCCGCCGACCGGGGGCGCGGTGTCCGGGCCGGGCGTGTCCTCGCCGTCCAGGTCCAGCAGTTCGACCGCCAGGCGGGCCAGCGAGCCGGCGACCGCCGGCGGCAGCCAGTCCTTGCCGAGCTGTACGGCGGCCGCCTCGCCCGCTCCGGCCGCCAGCCCGTCCCGCAGCTGGTCCGGCGTCGGCCGGTCCTCGGGGTCCTTGGCCAGGCAGGCCGCGATCAGGCTCCGCAGGCCGGGGTCGAGGGAGCCGAGGCGGCCGAGGTCCGGCTCCTCGTGCACCACCCGGTAGAGCAGCACGGGGGCACTGGTCTCGGCGCCGAAGGGGGCGCACCCGCCGGCCGCGAAGGCGAGTACCGCGCCGAGCGAGAAGACGTCGCTCGGCGGCCCGGCGGTGAGCCCCTGCGCCTGCTCGGGCGAGAGGTAGCCGGGCGAGCCGATCACGAATCCGGACCGGGTGAGCGCGGTGGCCGCGTCGAGTGAGCGGGCGATGCCGAAGTCGATCAGGCGCGGACCGTCCAGCGCGAGCAGGACGTTGGACGGCTTGACGTCCCGGTGCACCAGGCCGAGCCCGTGCACGGCCGCCAGCGCCTCGACCAGGCCGGTGCCGAGCACCCGGACGGCCGGCCCCGGCAGCGGGCCGAACTCCGCCACGGCGGCGTTCAGCGAGGGCCCGGGGATGTAGCCGGTGGCGACCCACGGCTGGTCGCTCTCGGTGTCCGCGTCCAGTACCGGCGCCGTCCACCGTCCACCCACCCGGCGGGCGGCGTGCACCTCCTGGCGGAAGCGCACCCGGAACTCGCGGTCGGCGGCGAACTCCCGGTGGACCGTCTTCACGGCGACCGTGCGGCCGCCCGCCGTCCGGCCCAGGTAGACCTGGCCCATGCCGCCGGCCCCCAGCCGCCGCAGCAGCCGGTACTCGCCGATCTGCCGCGGATCCTCTCCACCCAGCGTCTCCATGGCCCCCACGACCCCGTCCTCGTCGGCGCCCGCCACGTCGGGGGCCGCCGCCGCCTCACCCGGCCCCTACGGTGCCCGCACCTCGGCGGGCCGGGCCGGGCTCGACCGTATCCTTCCGCGACTGCGCGTCACAAGGTCATCCGGGGCGGCCGCCCGGGGCCGGACGGCGCCGACGGCAGGTCAGGAGAGCCAGCTGCCGGTGACGGCCAGGACGGCCGAGCCGTCCAGGTCGGCCAGCTTGCCGCCGACGAAGGCCCGGGCCGCCTCGGAGGTCTGCATCCGCAGCACGGGCCGGTCGGTGTCGAGCGCCTCGGTGATCGTGGCGGCGGCGCCGGCGGGCGTCTGGGCGGCGGTGGCGAAGGTGCTCAGGGTGCGCTCGGCGTAGCTCTTGAGCACCGGGGCGTACGGGCCGGCGGCGCGCAGCTCGGCCTCCAGGTCGATGCCCTGGCTCGCGACGAACTCGCTGGCCACGGCGCCGGGTTCGACCAGGGTGACGGCGACGCCGACCGAGGCGGCGACCGGGGCGAGCGACTCCAGGAAGCCCTCGACGGCGAACTTGGCCGCGCAGTACGCCTCGTTGAACGGCTGGCCGACCACGCCGCCGACGCTGCTCACGGCGATCAGGCGGCCCCCGGAGGCGCGCAGGTGCGGCATGGCCGCCCGGGTGACGGCCACGACGCCGAAGAAGTTGACCTCCAGGACGGCGCGGATCTCGTCCATGCTCTCCTGCTCGACGGTGCCGACGTGGCCCGCACCGGCGTTGTTGACCACGGCGTCCAGCCGTCCGTGCTCGGCGACCACGCCTGCCAGACAGGCGTCGACGGAGGCGGGGTCGGTGACGTCCAGTTGCCGGACCTGGACGGACCGGGTGAGGCCGGCCTCGGCGGCGGCCTGTTCGAGCGCGCCGGCCCGCGAGACGTCCCGCATGGTCGCGACGACCAGCCAGCCGGCCCGGGCGGCGTCGATCGCGGCGGCGAGGCCGATGCCGGAGGAGCAGCCGGTGATCAGGACGGTCTTCTGCTGCGGGTGCGGGGTGGCGGACATGGCGGTACCTCTTCTCTGGGCGCGCAACGGAAGGCTCAGTTGCGTGTACACACACACTACGACTGTGTGCACGTGCACGCAAGCCGGTACGATGACCGTCATGACGCGCGCCGACCTCACCCTGGGCCCCCTCTCGGAGGAGGACCACGCCTTCTACGGCCTGATCTGGGCCGGCACCACGCTCGCCGCACACGTGGACCGCGAGCTGACCCGCGTCCACGGCCTGCCGATATCCTGGTTCGAGGTGATGCTCTGGCTCGACGGGCAGCGCGAGCCGGTGGCCGCCTCCGACCTCGGCGCCCGCACGATGCTCAGCCGCAGCCAGGTCTCCCGGGTCGTCGACGCGCTGGCCGCCCGCGGGCTGGTGGCGCGCTCCCCCTCCGCCTCCGACGCCCGGTCCGTCCGGATCGCCCTCACCGGGCAGGGTCGCGCCGCCTTCGCCGAGGCGGACGCCACCCGCCGGGAACTGCTGCGCACGGTCTTCACCGACCTGCTCGACCAGGAGGACATCCAGGCGCTGGAGACCGTCTGGCGCAAGCTCAAGCAGCCGCGCGAGCAGTGAGCCGACGGGCCGGACGAACCGCTATCGTTCGACGGATGTTCGAGGTCTCCGGGCTCCTGCCCCTTGAAACGGCCGACGGCTCGGCCCGGCAGCCGGGCCCGGCGGTGCCCGGCCTGCACCTGATCGCCGACTGGCTCGATCCCGACGCGTGCGCCCGCCTGCTGTCCAAGGTCGACGCCGCCGACTGGTCCGCGCCGCTGCGGCGGCGGGTGCAGCACTACGGCCACGCGTACGACTACGGCCGCCGCGCCGTGTCCGCCGGGGCCTCGGCCGCGGCCGCCCCGCCGCTCCCCCGGTGGGCCCGGGAGCACGCGCGGCGGCTGGTGCGCGAGGGCCTCATGGACCAGGAGGCCGACCAGGTCATCGTGAACGAGTACCGGCCCGGCCAGGGCATCAGCGCGCATGTCGACTGCGTGCCCTGCTTCGGCCCGGTCGTCGCCGCCGTCTCGCTCGGCTCCAGCTGCACGATGGACTTCAGCCATCCCGGGGACGGGACGAAGGCGGCCGTCCGCCTCGCCCCGGGCAGTCTGTGCGTCATGACCGGCCCGGCGCGCTGGACCTGGCGGCACGGCATCGCCGCCCGCAGGAGCGATCCGGGCCCGCTCGGCCGGATCCCCCGCGACCGCCGGGTCTCGGTGACCTTCCGTACGGTCGTCACGGCCGCCTGACCCCGCACCGGCGCCGTCAGGGGTTGACCGCGCTCCAGCCGGCGACCGCGCCGAGGATCCCGAGCAGCGCGACCACGCCCGCGTTGAGCGGCCCGTACAGCGCGAGGACGGCCACGAACTCGCGGATCACGGCACTCGGCCAGTAGTACGACGCGGTGTGCGCGCCGAGCACCTGCCCGGGCACCCCGGCCCGGCGGGCGATCACGGCGGAGCGGAAGACGTGGAACGTACTGGTGACGACGGCGCAGCGGTAACCGGGCTTGCGGCGCTCCATCAGCACCCGGCTGAACGTCAGGTTCTCCTCGGTGGTGCGGGAACGGTTCTCCTGCTCGATCCGGCCCGGCGGACAGCCCCGGGCGACCAGGTGGTCGGCCATCGCCTGCGACTCCGGGACGCGCTCGTCGGTGCCCTTGCCGCCCGAGACGATCACCGTCGGCGGCCGGCCGCGCGCCGCCTGCACCTGGTAGAGGCCCCAGGCCCGGTCCAGCCGGCTCGCCAGCAGCGGGGGCACCTGGTCGCCGTCGAGCAGTCCGGCGCCGAGCACGAGGACGAAGTCGACGTCCCGGCGCACGGTCAGGCTGACGTAGAGGGCCGCGTACCCCAGGAAGCAGAGGAACAGGAACGCCAGATAGCCCGCGATCAGCAGCGCACCCCCGGCGGCGGCGCGCAGCGCCCGCGAGTCCAGGTGCTCGGCGGCGAGCAGCAGGGCGATGAGCCCGAGGATGGCGAGGCCGAGCGCGAGCGAGAACAGGTTGGCGGTGCCGCCGCCCTCCTGGCGGACCATCGTGACGCCGTTGGCGACCAGGTAGACGGCCACCGCGAGCAGGCCGAGGGCCGCGGCGGGCGGGATCGCCGCGGCGGCGCCGTCCGTCACCACGGCAGGCAGCCCGGCGAGCTCGCCGAGCAGCCCGAGGGCCAGGCAGAGTACCGCCAGGCCGAGCAGCACCGCGTTCCCGAAGCGGCGCCGGTCGCGCCGGACGCCGACGGCGAAGGCCACCAGGAAGGCGACGGCCAGGGCGTAGGCGGGCATGCGCTGGATCCTACGGACCGGCCCGGGCCACCGCTGCGAGCCGTCCGCACGGCGCGTCGCCCCCGGCGCGCGCCGGGCACGGCGAAGGCCCGGCGCTCTCGGCCGGGCCTTCGTTCTTCTCCGACTCTGCGGAGGGAAATTCTCGGGGCCGTACCAGCGGTCCCTGCCAGCGCCGTGGGGTTCTCGCCCTCTGTCTGGCTCGGCTCCGTCTCGCGGAGCCCAATGTCGACCTCGATGGTCCGCACGTCTGTTCGCCACCGGGCCCGTCTCCGCCGTCGCGGAGGCTGCTGACCAGCTATCTCCACCATGCGCCCCGCGGGCCCCGACCGCAAGGGCCCCGCGCCCCGGGAGTGACCGGTGCGCGGGGCCCCGCCGAGTGCTCCTACCGGACGACGACGGTCTCGGCCTGCGGGCCCTTGGGCCCCTTCGTGACCTGGTACTCGACGTCGGCGCCCTCGTCGAGCTGCCTGAATCCGGTGGCCTGGATCGCGGAGAAGTGGACGAAGACGTCCGGGCCCCCATCATCCTGCTCGATGAAACCGAAGCCCTTGTCGGCGTTGAACCACTTCACCTTGCCTGTTGCCATCTGTGCCAGTCCCTCATTCCATACCGCGGCGCGGCTCGCGCACCGACCACGGCCACTGTTCGACCACGGCTCCGGCATCACTTCCCCGTCGGCGCGCGCCTCGAACCACTTCCGCCGCTGCGGCACCCGATCGCCACGCCCCCGCTCACCGGCGGTCGTCCTGGTCGGCCCGCTCGGCCCGGGCGCGCTCGGTGGCCGCCCTGAGCGACCGCCGCCCCTGCCGCATCCGGGCCCTGATCTCCGAGGCCATCCGGGTCACGGTCTCGGGCGTCGAGCGGCGGCCCGCGTCCGGGTCCTGCAGGTAGAACTCGGTGCCGCTGGGCCGGCACCAGGTGCAGTTCGCGTCGTCGTCCAGCAGCCAGCCGTCCTCGCAGCGGGTGGACACCTCGCAGCCGGGCTCCTCCACCAGCCGGGTGGCGATGGTGTCGGCCCGGTCCAGCAGCTCCGGCCTGGTGGTGCCGGAGAACCGCTGGTACCAGCGGCGCTCGATCCGGTCCCGGAGCTGCTCGGGGGTGCGGACGGCCAGCTGCTGGGTGATCAGCGCTCGCACGGTGTGCGGGACGCCGCCGCGCTGTTCGAGGGCCGCGAGCAGCGGCCCGGGGAAGTATCGGGCGACCCAGGCGGCCGGGTCCGCGCTGGGGCCTTGGTACGGGAAACTCACTCGCTGCCTCCTGCCGATGGTGCTGGCACCGCCGGTCTCACGGTACCCACCCGCACCGACACCCCCGCCGCGTTCGGACATCCCGGACGCGGCCGGCCCGGCCCGCCCCCCGGCCCTTCGGCGCCCTACGGCGACCGGCCGGCAGCCGGACTTGAAGGCGGTCTGCCGCTCGGCGGCCGGGCCCTCAGTGTGCGGTGGCGGCCCGCGCCCCCGCCTCGCGGACGGCGGCCGAGAGCGTGGCGAGGTCGTAGGCGCCGTGGTGGCGACGGCCGTTGACGAAGAAGGTGGGCGTCCCGGCGACCCCGCTGAGGTCCGCGGACTCGAGGTCCTCGGCCACCCGGACGGCTGAGTCGTGCGCGTGCAGGTCCCGGCGGAACCGCTCGACGTCGATCCCGATCTCCGCGGCGTGGCCGAGCAGGTCGTCGAGCCGCAGCGCCTCCTGGCGGCTCAGCAGCAGGTCGTGCATCTCCCAGTAGCCGCCCTGCAGGCCGGCCGCCTCGGCGGCCTGGGCGGCGAGCTGCGCGCGCGGATGGACGTCGTGCAGCGGGAGGTGGCGCCACACGTAGCGGATGTCGGCGAACCCGGCGAGCAGCTGCCGCACGACGGGCTCCGCCTGGCCGCAGTACGGGCACTCGAAGTCGCCGTACTCCACCAGGGTGACCGGGGCCTCGACCGGGCCGCGGATGTGGTCGCGCTCCACGTCGACCGGGACGGCCAGGTCGATCAGGCCCTCGGCGGTGCCGAGCAGCGCCCGGGTCTTCCGGCGGCGCGGCAGCAGCCCGATCACGCCGGTCACCGCCCAGGTCGCGGCGGCGGAGCAGAGGACCGCGCTGAGGATGCCGACCTTCGCCTCGGTCAGCCGGTCCCCCTCGAAGGCCAGGGTCGCGATCAGCAGCGACACCGTGAATCCGACGCCCGCGATGGTGCCGCCTGCGGCGATGGCGCCCCAGCCGACCGGCGGCCGCAGCCGGCCCCGGCTGAGGGCGGTGGTCAGCAGGGCGGCGCCGGCGATGCCGACCGGCTTGCCGAGCGTGTAGCCGAGCAGGATGCCGAGGGTGAGGGGCGAGGCGAAGGCGTCCGCCAGCTGGCCACCGCCGAGGGTGATGCCCGCGTTGGCGAGGGCGAACAGCGGCACGATCACGTAGCTGGTCCAGGGGTGGTACATCCGCTGCAGCCGCTCGTTGGGTGAGATGGCGGTGGCCAGCCCGGCCCGCAGCGAGCGTTCCAGTTCCGGAGTGGGCTGCTCGCGGAACAGCCGGAACAGGCCGCTGGCACGCTCCAGGTCGCTGCGGGCCGCCGGGTAGGCGTAGGTCAGCAGGCCCATGACCAGGCCGGTCACCACCGGATCGACGCCCGACTTCAGCAGGGCCACCCACATCGCCGCCGCGAGCAGCGCGTAGACCACGCCCCGGCGGATGCCGCCGGCCCGCGCCAGCAGGATCACGCCGAGGATCCCGGCCGCCACCGCCAGCGCCGGCAGCGAGATGCTCCCGCTGTAGAAGACCGCGATGACGCCCAGCGCCACGAAGTCGTCGACGACCGCCACGGTGAGCACGAAGATCCGCAGCCCGTCGGGGAGCCGGTTGCCGAACAGCGCGAGCAGACCGAGCGCGAACGCCGTGTCGGTGGACATCGCCGCACCCCAGCCGTGCGCCGAGCCGTCGCCCGCGGTGACGGCGAGGTAGATCAGCACCGGGACGAGCATCCCGCTCAGCCCCGCGACCGTGGGCAGCGTGAAGCGTCGGCGTTCGCGCAGCTCGCCCATGTCGAACTCGCGGCGGGCCTCCAGGCCGACCACCAGGAAGAAGAACGTCATCAGGCCGCTGTTGACCCATTCGCGCAGGTCCAGCGACACCCCGGCCGACCCGAGGGTCACCGACAGGTGCGTCTCCCAGAACGACTCGTACGCGTCGGCCGCCGCGTTCGCCCAGACCAGCGCGGCCAGGGTGGCGGCCAGCAGGACGGCGGCGCTGCCCGTCTCGGTCCGCAGGAACTCCCGCAGCGGTGTCCTGCTGCCGCCCGTACAGGCGGTCCGGCCGGTCAGGTGAGGGCCCTCGTCGGATGGCGTCACACCGGCATTGTCCTGCGTCGGGCCGCGAAACCCTGGCAGGTCCGGTGCGAGCCGCCGCGCTGGGCCGGGCTGTCCGGCCCGGTCAGAGGGCCTCGTCCCCGCTGTCCCGTACGACGTGGACGGCGGCCTCCTCCGCCGAGGCGGCGGCGCCGTCGATCCCGATGTCCGAGGCGAACATGCCGCCCCGGCGGCCGTCCGACGCGACCAGCCGGCCGGCACGGCCGTCGCCGACCTCGTCGTCCACGAGTTCACCGTCGGTGTCGGAGGCGTCCCCGAGTCCGTCCGTGGTCTCGGTGAGGTCCCCCAGGGCCGGATCGGGCAGTTCCTCGGCGAGTCGCCGGTCCAGGGTCTGCCCCTCGGCCTGCTCGTTGCCGGTGGTACCGAACCGCTCCACGGCCAGGGGCCGCTCGGGCGGCGACCAGCCCTCGTCGTACGGGTCCGCGCCCCGGTCGACGAGGGTGTCCTCGTTGTCGAGCACGCCCGTGTCGTCCGTGACCTCGCTGCCGTCCGGCTGATAGACGTCGTCGCCCCTGGCGTCGTTCGCTTCTTCCGCCACAGCGCACTCCTTCCGTCCGACAACCGGTGCCGTTTCGTCCAGACTCCCGCAGCCCGCACCTCCCGGCACCCCGGGGACGCGACCGAGCGCGTGGAGCGGCCGGACGGGCGGCACGCAGGGCCTTACGGCTGAAGCCGGGCCGTCCGGGGTCGTACGGCGCCCGAACCTGGGTAGCCGTGACCGGACGACCTTCCGGAGGCCCGTATGAGCACCACACCCGAGTCGAAACCCCTGCTTCGCTCCCTCGTCCGGACCAAATCGGTCGAGAAGTCGATCGCGGACACCCACGAGCCCGAGCACGAGCTGCGCCGTTCACTGTCCGCGCTGGACCTGACCGTCTTCGGTGTCGGTGTGATCATCGGCACCGGCATCTTCGTGCTCACCGGCACCGCCGCCAAGAACCACGCCGGGCCGGCCGTCGCGCTGTCCTTCGTGGCGGCCGGTGTGGTGTGCGCGCTGGCCGCGCTCTGCTACGCCGAGCTCGCCTCCACCGTCCCGGTGGCCGGATCGGCGTACATCTTCGCGTACTCGACCATCGGCGAGCTGCCGGCCTGGATCATCGGCTGGGACCTGGTGCTGGAACTGGCGCTGGGCGCGGCGGTGGTCGCGGTCGGCTGGTCCGGCTATGTGCAGTCGCTGCTGGAGAGCGGCGGGGTGTCGCTGCCGCACGCGCTGTCCGGGGCGTCCACCGGCGGCTGGAGCTTCAACCTGCTGGCCACCCTGCTGGTGCTGCTGCTGACCGCGGTGATCGTGCTCGGCATGCACCTGTCCGCCGAGATCACCCGGGTGATCGTGGCGATCAAGGTGACGGTCGTGCTGATCGTGATCGTGGCCGGCCTGTTCTTCGTGAAGGCCGACAACTACTCGCCGTTCATCCCGCCGGCCACCACCGTGGAGGGCAAGTCCGGCAGTCAGTCCCCGCTGATCCAGGTGCTGTTCGGCTACACGCCGACGGACTTCGGCGTGATGGGCATCTTCACCGCGGCGGCGGTGGTGTTCTTCGCCTTCATCGGCTTCGACGTGGTGGCCACCGCGGCCGAGGAGACCCGCAACCCGCAGCGCGACGTACCCCGGGGCATCCTCGGCTCGCTGTTCATCTGCACGCTGCTCTACGTGGCCGTCTCGCTCGTGGTCACCGGCATGGAGAAGTACACCGAGCTCTCCAGCGACGCGCCGCTGTCGGACGCGTTCAAGTCGGTCGGGCAGGACGCCTTCGCCAGCATCATCAACGTCGGCGCGGTGGCCGGCCTGACCTCGGTGACCATGATCCTTCTGCTCGGCCAGAGCCGGGTGTTCTTCGCGATGAGCCGCGACGGCCTGCTGCCCCGCACCTTCTCGATGGTGAACCCGAAGTACGGGACGCCGACCCGCGCGATCATGATGCTGGGCGCGGTGGTGGCCGTGCTGGCCGGTCTGATCCCGCTGGAGGAGCTGTCCGAGCTGGTGAACATCGGCACCCTGTTCGCCTTCATGGTGGTCTCGGTGGGCGTGGTGGTGCTCCGGCGCACCCGGCCCGACCTGCACCGCTCCTTCCGCTGCCCGTGGGTGCCGGTGGTACCGATCCTCTCGGTGCTGGCCAGCCTGTGGCTGATGATCAACCTGCCGGCCGAGACCTGGTGGCGCTTCCTGGTCTGGATGGTGGTCGGCATGGTCGTGTACTTCCTCTACGGCCGCGGCCACAGCCGGATCGGCCGCGAGTCCGTCCGGCAACAGCCGTAGGACGCGTCGAAGGTCCGGCCCGGCCGCGGACGTGCGGTCGGGCCGGACCTTCGCGTCGAGCCGCTACAGGCGGTGGCGCTCCTCCAGGAGGCCGGCCCGGTCCAGATCCCCGAAGGGCGGGATCCGCTGGGCGCCGAGCGCCGAGCGGGCGTCGGCGCCGTCGGCCGCCAGGCCCGCCCAGCCGAGCAGCTTCGCGGTGGCGGCCGCCGACTGGTCGGGGGTCAGGGTGGCGATCTTCGCACCGTGGTTGGCGCCCGGAGCGGTGTAGACGTACGAGTCCGCACTGCCGCGGCCGGGGGTGAACCGCTCGGCGCCCCACGGGTCGTTCTGCCCGTAGACGAAGATGATCCGCTCGGCGGAGTGGCGCACCCAGCCGTCGATGTCCCGCATGGCGCTCGGGTCGAACCGCATCGGGATCGACCGCGGCACGTAGGTGCGGGGCGTGTACAACTCCTTGGCGTCGTAGTGCAGCAGGCCGCCGAGGCGCGAGACGTCGAAGCTCGAGGAGCCCAGCTGGGTGCCGGCCTGGTAGTAGTAGGCCGTGTACGCGGCCAGCGCCTGGTCGCTGTTGGAGGTGACACCCGAGTGGGTGTCGAGCCAGGCGTAGAGCTGGTCGTCGGTGGCCGTGGCGGCGGGGACGGCCGCGCAGTCGGCCTCGCCGCTGTACTGCCAGAAGGCCCAGACGACGTCCAGGACGCCGAGCTCGTACGCCCGGTCGGCGCTGCCGACGGTCTGGAAGGTGTTGCCGGCCACGGCGTTGTCGGCCGCGTAGCGCGGCTCCAGGGCGCCGCGCCGCACGAGCAGTTCGCGCTGGGCGGCGTCCAGCGCGGCCCGGCACTGCGGGGTGCCGACGTGGGCGAAGAAGGCGCTGTAGGCGTGGTCCTCGCGGTCGTTCACGTCGTTGGGAGCCACGTAGGCCACGGTGCCGGCCACGTCGTCGGGGTGGAACCGGCGGTGGTAGACGGAGGACATGCCGCCCTTGCTGGCGCCGGTGGAGATCCACTTCTGGCCGTAGACGCCCTTGAGCGCGGTGATGACGCGATGGGTGTCGCCGGCCGCCTGCTCGATGCCGGCCTTCGACCAGTCGGCGGGCTGCGGCCGGGAGGGCGTGAAGTAGCGGTACTCGATGGAGACCTGGTTGCCGTCCAGCAGCCGGGTCGGCTCGGTGCGCGAGGGTGTGGTCCCGAGGGTGTAGCCGTTGGTGTAGAGCACCGTCGGGCGGTCCTCGCCGCGGTGAAGGACGCTCAGGCGCTGCTGGAAGGTGCCCAGCCAGGGCCGGCGGTGGTCGACCGGCTGGGTGTAGGTGAGGAGGAAGTAGCGGTAGCCCGGGGCGGGCTTCTCCTCCGTGACGGTCATGCCGGGGATCGCCGCCAGGCGGTCGCGGATGTCGCCGGTGGCGGTCTCCCGGGCGGCCGCCGGTACGGCGAGACCGAGGGCGAGCAGGGATATCAGCAGCCCTGCGGTCAGCAGTCTTCTGAGCGTGGTGCGCATCAACTCTCCGTAGGGTGAACGGTGCTGGAGTCCGGCCGTCCGGTGCTCGGCCGACGGCGCCACGGCCGGGCGGGGCGGAACGCTCCAAACCTGTCGCGTACATGACGAGATGTCAAGGGCCCACCGCCGCGGCCGGCCGGCCCGGGCGGGCGAGCGGGCGGGCGGGCCGGTGCGGCGCGACCCGCCGTCGCGGACCCTCCCCACCTCGTGCCCTGCCCTTACCGTGGCACGTATGAGTGATCGTCAGACGGCCGCGCCGCGCATCCGCCGGGCCGACTACCTCGGCGCCGCCGGCGCCTTCGCCGTCTGTATGGCCGGCACGACGCTCCCCACCCCGCTCTACGGCCTCTACCAGGAACAGATCGGCTTCTCCGAACTGACCGTCACGGTCGTCTACGCCGTCTACGCCTTCGGGGTGATCAGCGTCCTGCTGGTCGCGGGCGACGTCTCCGACACCGTCGGCCGCCGACCGGTCCTGCTGTGCGGACTCGGACTGGCCGCGCTCAGCGCGCTCTGCTTCCTGCTGGAGGGCGGCCTGCCGCTGCTCTACCTGGGCCGTCTGCTGTCCGGGCTGTCCGCCGGCCTGTTCACCGGCGCCGCCACCGCGTACGTGATGGAGCTCGCCCCGCCGGGGCGCGAGGCCCGGGCGGCCTTCGCCGCCACCGCGGCCAACATGGGCGGGCTCGGCTGCGGCCCGCTGCTGTCCGGGATCCTCGCGCAGTACGCACCCCGGCCGCTGCAGACCCCGTTCCTGGTGCACCTGGCCCTGGTCGCCGTCTCCTTCGCGGTGACCTGGCTGCTGCCCGAGACCGTCCGCGACGCCCGGCCGGCGAGCGCCGTGCGGCCCCGGCGGCCGAGCCTGCCGCCGGAGGTGCGCCCCGTGTTCGTCCCCGCCGGGATCGCCGCGTTCGTCGGCTTCTCGCTGTTCGGGGTGTTCACCTCGGTCGCGCCCGCCTTCCTGGCGCAGAGCCTGGACGTCCACAACCACGCCGTGGTCGGGCTGATCGTGTTCTGCGCATTCTTCGCCTCCACCCTCGGGCAGCTCCTCGCGGGGCGGCTCGGCGTGGCCCGGGCCCTGCCGGCCGGCTGCCTGGTGCTGGTCGCCGGGCTGGCGCTGCTGGCCGCCTCACTGGCCTGGCAGACCCTGCCGCCGCTGGTGCTCAGCGCCGTGGTCGGCGGCTTCGGCCAGGGGCTCTCGTTCCGCGGTTCGGTCGCGGCCGTGGCGGGCGCGGCCCCCGAGGCGCACCGGGCCGGGGCCATCTCCTCGCTGTTCGTGGTCGCCTACACCGGCATCTCGATCCCGGTGATCGGGGTCGGGGTGCTGACCGAGCCGCTCGGGCTGGCGGACGCGGGGCTGGTCTTCATCGGCTGCATGGCACCGCTGGCCGCCTGCGCCGGCGGGTACCTGCTGCGCCGTCCCGCCGTCACGGGCGCGTGACGGCACGGCGGGTGACGGCGGGCGCAGGCGGGGCCGGTCAGCCGTGGCTGGTGTCGATCACGCAGAACCGGTTGCCCTCGGTGTCGGCGAGGACCACGAAGTCGGGGTCCTCGGGGTAGCGGTCCCAGTCGACGTGCCGGGCGCCGAGGGCCACCAGGCGGGCGACCTCCTCGGACTGGGCGGCGGCGTCGGCCGCGTACAGGTCGAGGTGCACCCGCGGGTGCTGCTGCACCGGGCTCTCGCTCCGGCCGAGCGCCAGGCCGGGGCCGGCGCCGTCGGCCGGCACCAGCACCGTCCAGTCCGGCGCCACCTCACCGTCGCGCGGAACGTAACCGAGCGCCCCGCTCCAGAAGGCGGCGGCGCGCCGCACGTCCGCGGCTCCCAACACGATCGTCCCGATGGTCAGCATCCACCGATTGTGCCGGACGGCGGCGCCCGGCATCAGACGCCGCCGGGCGCGTCCTCCTGTGCGGGTGACGGGATGTCACCGGCCCACACCAGCGCCCCGGGCCGGTCCGGGTCCGGGACGTACCGGGAGCGGCCGTCCGGGAAGGCGCAGCCGGTGGCCCGCAGGGCGACCCCGTCCCTGAGCTGTTCCGCGGTCAGGGCGCTGACGTCGAGCAGTTCGCCGTCCAGCGGGCCGCCGACCAGGTGCCGGCGGGTGGTGGCCGGGCGCCCGCCGTGGAAGTCCGCCGGCCGGGACGATGACTGCGGCTGCCGGCTCTGCCAGGCGTCCAGGGCCGCTCGCACCTCACCCGCGTACGCGCCGGGCGGGCGCCGTGGGTGCCGGGCGTCCCGGTCGGCCACCAGGTCGCCGAAGAGTGCGACCAGGCCGGCCGGGGCGGCGAGGTCGTCGACGTCCAGTTTCAGCGCTTCGGCGCTGCCCGGGGCGGGGCCCCAGCGGTAGGACCAGCCGACGCTCCGGTTCCAGAACAGGTGCAGGTCCCAGGAGGCCTCGGCGCCGCGCGCCACCAGGGTCCGGCGCCGCCAGTACAGCTCCGCGCCCAGTCCGCCGTCGTCCGTCCGCAGGTCCGTCTGCCAGGAGTCGACGCCGCAGCCGGCCGCGCCGAGCGCTCGTACGACCGACACGACGTAGCTCTCGTCGGCGCGGTATCTCTCGTCCGTATGGAAGTCCACCACCCCGCCATGCTGACGGGCCGAGCGGCCGGCTGTCAGCAGAACCCGGGTGTCACGCCGCGATCACCACCCGTCGGGGGGACTCGGGGGCGTCGGCGGGGCCGCGCGGGGGCCGTCCTACCACCGCCGCCTGGGCGGCCGGGCGGCGGAGGCGGCGGCGGAGCGGGTGGCGCCGAAGCCCGTCTCGTGGTCCCAGACGTGGGTGCAGCCGGGGCACTGGAGGTGCAGGAGGCTGCCGGTGTTGGCGAGCAGGTAACGCCAGTGCTCGGTGCAGTTGCGGCGGGCCCCGCACTGCGCGCAGCCCGCGGCGTCGTCGCAGGCGGGGCAGGGCACCCAGGCCCGGCGGCCGATGTCGGCCTGCGGGTCAATGGGCAGCACGGCCGGGCCTCTGGGCGGGCAGGACGCCGGCGGCGACCAGGCCGTCGTAGGTGCGCTGCTGGTCGGCGTCGAGGCCGGAGTAGAGCAGCGCGTACGCCTCGTCCTCGCCGCGCATGACCGCGACGGGGTCCCAGTCGGGGCCGAGTGCGGCCACGACCTCGGCGCGCCGACGGGCCTCCTCGATGGTCAGGTCGAGGTCGAAGGCCACAAGGTTCGAAGACATGGGATGTGAAATTAGGCTCGCCTTACCTATCTGTCAAGTGTCCGCGGGCGGGCCGCCCACGGGCCCGGGCCGCTCCGGATGTGCATACCGGCCACCTCGGCGATGCTGGGAGCGTCAGGCATCCCGTAAGGAGGACCGCGCATGTCCATGCTCGACAAGCTCAAAGGCATGATGAAGGGCCACGAGGACACCGCCCGGCAGGGGGTCGAGAAGGCGGGCGACGCCGTCGACGAGAAGACCGGGAACAAGTACCAGAGCCAGGTGGACACCGCCCAGCAGAAGGCCGACGAACAGATCGACCGGCAGCCCCCCACCGACGGGTGACCCGGACGTCCGGCCCGGGCGGCCGACCGCACTCCGGTCGGCCGCCCGGGCCTTTCGCGCACCGCGCCGGGGGCCGCCGCCCTCAGCCCGGTACGAGCAGCGAGAGCGACCGCGGCACGACCCGCACCTCCGCGGGCAGCGGACCTGCCAGGTCGCCGTCGGTGTACGCGTTGATGCCCGTCGACTCGATCCGCACCCGGGCGGTGCGGTGGCAGGTCACGTCGGGGTGCCGCACATGGGTGCCCTTGAAGACGGTCGGGAAGAACCGCACCAGCCGCCGCCGGGGCATCGCGTCGACCAGCGTGAGATCCAGCAGGCCGTCGGCGTGGTCGGCGTCCGGGCAGATCAGCATGCCGCCGCCGTAGCTGCGGGTGTTGCCGACCGCGGCGAGGGTCAGCGACCGCTCGACCACCGTGCCGTCGTCGAGCACCAGGCGGAACGGCAGCGGGCGCAGCCGGGCCAGCTCCAGCGCGATGGCGAGGTTGTAGCGCATCCGCCCGCGGGGTCGGCGCAGCCGGTTGGCGCGGTCGTTGACCAGGGAGTCGAAGCCGGCGGCCAGGACGGAGCCGAAGAACCGGGTGGCGCCGTCGGCGGTGTCGATCCGGCCGGTGTCCACCCGGACGACGTTGCCGTCGGCGATGACGTCCGCGGCCGCCTCGGGGTCGTTCAGCGGCAGGCCGTACTCGCGGGCGTGGTCGTTGCCCGTGCCGGCCGGAACGACGCCGAGCGGGACGTCCGTGCCGGCCAGGGCCTGGATCGCCAGGGCGATCATGCCGTCCCCGCCGGCCACCGCGAGCACGTCGACGCCGCGTGCGACGGCCTCGCGGGCGAGGCGGACGGCGTCCTGCGGGTCGGTGCCGGTGACGGCGAGGACCTCGACGCCGCGCTCGCGCAGCCGGGCGGTGGCCCGCCGGGCGGCGTGGTCGGCGCGTCCGCCGCCGGCGGCGGGGTTGGTGAGCACCACCGCGGTGCGGATCTCCCGCCGCTGCGGCCCGGCGGTCATGGGATGAGCTTTCCGGGGTTGAGGATCCCGGCGGGGTCGACGGCGGTCTTGACGGCGCGCAGGACGGCGGCGCCGAGGTCGCCGATCTCCTGCGGCATCCACGGCCGGTGGTCGGTGCCGACCGCGTGGTGGTGGGTGATCGTCCCGCCGGCCGCCATGATCGCGTCGCCGGCCGCGGCCTTCGCGGCGGCCCACTGGTCGATCGGGTCGCCCTTCTGCGCGCCGAGCACGGTGAAGTACAGCGAGGCGCCGGTGGGGTAGACGTGCGAGATGTGGCACATCACCAGCGAGGTGCTGCCGCCCGCCTGCAGGGCGCTCTGCAGGGCTGCCGTCACCTCGCCCTTGAGCCGTTCCAGGTTGGACCAGCCGGTGGCGGTCTCCAGGGTCTCGCACAGGGCCCCGCAGTCCAGCAGCGAGTCGCGCAGGTAGGGGGCGTCGAAGCGGCCGTGCTCCCAGGCGCGGGCCGGCTCCTCGCCGAGCGAGGTGCCGCCGGCCGCGAGCATCACCTCGCGGGTCAGCCGGTGGCGGGCCTCGGTCTGCTCGGCGGTGCCCTCGAAGACGGTCACGGCCAGGCAGCCGCTGGCGACCTGGTGGCCGCCGATCTTCGCGGTCATCGCCAGGTTGACGCCGGTCTCCGTCTCGTCGGACAGCCGCAGCACTGTGGGCCCGGTGCCCTGCTGCTCGACGGCGCGCAGGGCGGCGGCGCCGGTGGCGAAGTCGGGGAAGCTCCAGGCCTCGTAACGGCGGACGGCGGGGGTGGGGTGGACCCGCAGCCGGACGGCGGTGATCACGCCCAGGGTGCCCTCGGAACCGATGAACAGCTGGCGCAGGTCCGGGCCGGCGGCGGAGGCCGGGCCGCGGCCGAGGTCCAGCACGCCGGCGGGGGTGACCACCCGCAGGCCGCGCACCATGTCGTCGAAGCGGCCGTGGCCGGCGGAGTCCTGGCCGGAGGACCGGGTGGCGGCGAAGCCGCCGATGGTCGCGAACCGGAAGCTCTGCGGGTAGTGGCCGAGCTCGAAGCCGCGGGCGGCGAGCAGCTCCTCCGCCTGCGGGCCGGTGAGGCCGGCGCCGAGGGTGGCCTCACCGGAGACCTCGTCCAGGTGGAGCAGCGCGTCGAGGCGGCGCAGGTCGAGCGAGAGGACGGCGGTGAAGTCGCCGCGGACGGGGTCGAGGCCGCCGACCACGCTGGTGCCGCCGCCGAAGGGCACCACGGCGATGCGCCGCTCGGAGCAGAGCGCGAGGACGGCCGCGATCTCCTCCTCCGTGCCCGGGAGGACGACGGCGTCGGGGGCGTCCTGCTCCTGGCGGCTGCGGCGGCGCAGCAGGTCCGGGGTGGACTTGCCGCCGGCGCGGGGCAGCCGGTCGGCGTCGCCGGCGCTGACGTGCTGCGCGCCGACGATCCCGGCGAGGGCGGCCAGGTCGGCGGCGGGCAGGGCGGACGGGCGCAGCAGGACCTCGTCGGCGGTGGGCGCGGGGGCGTCCTGCGGGGTGACGCCCAGGAGCTGCTCCAGCAGTGCCCTGATGTCGTCGGTGAGCGGCTTGGCGAGGGCCGGGTCGCCCCAGGCGTTCCACGTCATCGGCGGCAGCGGCAGTGTCGCCGTGCGGCCCGGTCCGGTGTGCGCTTCGGATGGCATGCGTTACAGTTTTCCACATCATGTCAAGTAGTCACTCGGAGCCCCCGAGCATCGGAGCAGGTCGCAGCGTCGACGACGCGATCCTCGACGCCGCCGCCGAGCTGGTCGTCGTCCTCGGCCCGCGCCGCACCCAGCTGGCGGAGATCGCCCGCCGGGCGGGCGTCAGCCGTCCCACCGTCTACCGCCGCTGGCCGGACGTGCGCGCGGTGGTCGGCGCCCTGCTGACCCGCGAGATCCGGGCCACCCAGGAGCGGGCCGTCCGGAGCGGGGACGACCGGGAGGCCGTGGTCGACTGGATCGTCGAGGTCGCCGTGCAGGTCCGCGACCACCCGGTGCTCGGCGCCCTGCTGCGCTCGGACGCCGACCTGCTCGTCGAGTACGTCGTGGAGCGGCTCGGCACCAGCCAGCGGGGGCTGCTCGACGCCCTGCGCGAGGCCGTCGAACGCGGCCAGCGGCACGGCTCGATCCGGGCCGGGGAGCCGGCCGAGCTGGCCGCGATGGTGCTGCTGATCGCCCAGTCCACCGTCCAGTCGCACCGCATGGTCGCCCAGCTGCTGCCCGAAAAGGCCTGGCGTCGCGAACTGGCCATCGCCCTGAACGGATACCTCACGCCATGACCGCACTCCCCGGTACGACCGCCCTCGACGCCCGGCGCCGCGCCGGGGAGCTCGCCGCCCTCGCCACCGGCGGGCCGGTGGACCTGCTGGTCATCGGCGGCGGGGTGACCGGCGCCGGGGTCGCGCTGGACGCCGCGTCGCGCGGGCTGCGCACGGTCCTGGTGGAGGCCCGCGACCTTGCCTTCGGGACCAGCCGCTGGAGCTCCAAGCTGGTCCACGGCGGGCTGCGCTACCTCGCCTCCGGCCGGATCGGGGTGGCCCGCGAGAGCGCCGTCGAACGCGGCATCCTGATGACCCGCACCGCCCCGCACCTGATCCGCCCGCTGCCGCAGGCCGTCCCGCTGCTGCCGTCCGTCGGGCGCGGCATGGCGGCCCTGGTGCACACCGGCTTCCTGGCCGGGGACGCGCTGCGGTTCAGCGCCCGTACCCCGGCCTCCGTCCTGCCCAGGGCCCGCCGGGTCGGACCGGACGCGGCGCAGCGGCTGGTCCCGGCGGTCCGTACCGACGGCCTGCGCGGCGCGCTGGTCGCCCACGACGGGCAGCTGATCGACGACGCCCGTCTGGTGACGGCGATCGCCAGGACGGCGGCCGGGCACGGCGCGACCGTCCTCACCCGGGTCCGGGCCGACCGGGTCACCGGCACCTCGGCCGAGCTCACCGACACCCTCACCGGGTGGTCGACGACGGTCACCGCCGGCGCGGTGGTCAACGCCACCGGCGTGTGGGCCGACCAGGTCGACGAGTCGATCCGGCTCCGGCCCAGCCGCGGCACCCACCTGGTCTTCGACGCCGCCGCACTCGGCGACCCGCGGGCCGCGCTGACCGTGCCCGTCCCCGGCTCGACCAGCCGCTTCGTCTTCGCCCTGCCGCAGCAGCTGGGCCGGGTGGTGCTCGGCCTCACCGACGAGGACGCCCCCGGTCCCGTCCCGGACGAACCGGTGCCCACCGAGCAGGAGATCGACTTCCTGCTGGCGACCGTCAACACGGCGCTCGACCGGCAGCTGACCCGGGCCGACGTGCGGGGCGCCTTCGCGGGGCTGCGCCCGCTGCTCGACACCGGCGACGGCGACACCGCGGACCTCTCGCGGCGCCACGCCGTGCTCCGCTCCCCCTCCGGGGTGGTCACCGTGGTCGGCGGCAAGCTGACCACGTACCGGGCGATGGCCCAGGACGCGGTGGACTTCGTGCTCCGCGCCCGGGGCGGGGCCGTCCCGCCCTGCCGGACCGCCCGGCTGCCGCTGGTCGGCGCCCCCGGGCACCCGGACAGCCGGCCGCTGCCGGACGGCGCGCTGCCCGCCTCGCTGCTCGCCCGGCACGGCGGCGCGGCCCGGGCCGTCCTGGAGTCGGCCCGGCTGCCGCGCCCGCTCGAACCGGTCGCCGAGGGCATCGACGTCACCCGTGCGGAGATCGAGTACGCCGTGACCCACGAAGGCGCGCTGGACGCGGCGGACGTGCTGGACCGCCGCACCAGGATCGGCCTGGTGGCGGCCGACGCCGACCGGGCCCGCGCCGCCGTCGAGGAGATCGTCGACGCGCTCGCCGGCTGACGGGCGCTCACCGCGGTGGCCGGCCCGGGAAACACGACGGCCACCGCCCCGGGGCGGTGGCCGTGCGGTGCCGGGGGCCGTCAGCCGAGGAAGCCGAGCCCGCCGAGGGCGCCGATGCCGCCGAGCACCATGAAGACCGGGGTCAGCACCTTGATCTCGACCCAGCTGCCGGCCCGGAAGCGCATGCCCTTCGGCGGCCCGATCGGGTACCAGCGCTTGCGGCCGATCGGGATCGGCCACAGCACCGGGCAGCCCGAGACGGTCAGCGCGTCACCGATGCAGTGCACCAGGGCGCCGAGCACGATCGGCAGGCCGACCCACAGGTACTGCTGGCCGGGCTCGGCGAACAGCCAGTCGGAGCCGTTGCCCGGCTTGTCGAGGATGTCCGCGATCATCCAGGCGCTGCAGACGCCCAGCAGCCACACCAGGATGTCGCTGGACATCCGGGCGGCCTTCCACAGCAGGCCCTCGATGGCCAGCACCATGTGCACGAAGAGCACCGCCAGCACGCCCCAGCGCCCGCCGAAGACGCAGATCCCGGCCGCGCCCGCCCCGCACATCACGGCCCACACCCAGGTGTGGGTGAGCGTGCGGTGGCCGCCGGAGCGGCGCGGGTCGCCGGGCTTGCGGGTCGACTTGTAGGCCGCGTACGAGAGCTTGTCGATGATCTCGCAGAGGTTGCGCGATATCGGCCCGAAGGCCCTCGATATGGTGGCCGCCTTGTGGTCGAGGTCGGGTGCGAGCGCCGCGCCGGCGCAGATCAGCGCTCCTGCGAGGAGCACCGGCCACGGCATGGGCCGGTCGAGCGCCGATGCGGCGGCTCCCACCCCCAGCCAGGCCGCTGCACCGGAGAGCGAGTGCGCCGGTCCCATCATGGCGATAACCGTCCCTTGGTCAGTTCCCAGGTGCGCCGCGCACCTGACGGTGCCGCAGCATACCGGCAGGCGATCTTGGCCGGTGACGGGGTGCCCGCGGGCGGGCCGGGACGCCGTTATTCGATGGATCACCGCTGCTCAGCCGACCTACAGTTGCGCCATCGGAGCATCGTCACGGGAGCAGCCATGCGGACGCAGTACCCACGCACCCCGCACCTGCCCTGGTCGCCGGGAGCCACCTCGGACGACGTGCGCGTCGGCGACCTCGCCGCCCTGCGCGGCCGGGAGGTCGTGGTGACCGAGAAGCTGGACGGCGAGAACACCACCCTGTACCGGGACGGCCTGCACGCCCGCTCGCTGGACTCGGCGCACCACCCGTCCCGCGCCTGGGTCAAGGCGCTGCAGGGGCGGATCGCCCACGCGATCGGGCCGGGCCTGCGGGTGTGCGGGGAGAACATGTACGCGCGGCACTCGATCGCGTACGACGAGCTGGAGAGCTACTTCTACGCCTTCTCGGTCTGGGACGGCGACCGCTGCCTGGACTGGGACGCCACCGTGCGCTTCACCCGGCGGATCGGGGTGCCGCTGCCGCCGGTGCTCTGGCGCGGGGTCTTCGACGAACGTGCGCTGCGGGCGCTGAAGCCGGACACCAGCCGGCAGGAGGGCTACGTCGTACGGACGGCGGCCGGTTTCGACCGGGCCGACTTCGGCCGCCGGGTCGCCAAGTGGGTCCGCCCGGCGCATGTGCGGACCGACACGCACTGGATGCACGCCGCCGTGGTGCCGAACGGCCTCGGCCCGCGCGCGGCCCTGTGGGAGGCGGGCTCGGGCGGGCCGGTCGAGGCGTCGGCGCTGCTGGCGGCGCTGGAGCCGGAACGCGACGGGTCGCAGGATCCGGAACCCGCCGAAGCGGTGCTCGCCGAGGTCACCGCCCGGCTCGACGTGCTAGGCCGGACGGGCTCCGCCCGGCTCGCGGGCGTGCTGGCGGCGCTGCTGCACGACGGCCGGCGGTCCGCGCTGGCACCCCGGCTGGTGGCACCGCTCGGCATGCCGCTCGCCCGGCGGGTCGCCGACCTGGTCGGCCTGTACCCGGCGCTGCACCGGCCGTACCCCGACGCCGACCGCCGGGCCGGGCTGGTCCGGCTGTCGTCCGCGGCCGACCTCGGCGTGCTGCACGCCGTCTCGCTCGCCGCGACGGCCGGGCGGAGCGACCAGGAGGCGGGCGCGGCCCGCGAACAGGCCGAGTGGTCCGCGCTGTTCGCCGAGGACGCCGGACTGCTCGGCGAGGCTCCGCTGGAGGAGCTGCGGCAGGGCCTGCGCGCCGCCCTCGACGACCACCCGGCCGAGGTCGGCGACCGCTGCTGGGCCGAGGCCAGGGAGGGCTTCGCGCTCGGCCGGATCTCCACCCCGGAGGAGGCCGTGGCCCTGGGCTGGCGTTGGCGATCCGGGGACTTCCCCCGACTGGTCGTCATGTCGGGCCCCTCCGGCAGCGGGAAGAGCGCCTTCGCCCGCGCCCTGCCGGGCGTCGACGAGGTCGTCTCGCTGGACGACCTCCGGCAGGCCCGTGGGTCCCGCTCGGACCAGCGGGCCAACCCCGAGATCCTGCGCGCGGCCCTGGACCGGCTGGACACCGCGCTCGCCCCCGGCCGGACGGTGGTCTGGGACGCCACCTCCCTCAACCAGCAGCAGCGCTCCCTGGTGCAGACCGTGGCGCGCCGCCGCGACGCGCTGACCACGCACGCCGTCCTGCTGGTCGGGCCGGACGAACTCGCCCGGCGCAACACCTCCCGCGAGCACCCGGTGCCGCCCGAGGTGCTCGCCGCCCAGCTGGGCCGCTTCGGCCCGCCCTACCCCGGCCAGGCGCACCGCACCTGGTACATCGGCCCGGACGGGACCGTCGGCGACACCGACGGCACCCTGGACAGCGAGGTGCTGTGATGCGGACCAGCGAAGAGGTCTACCACCGGATCCGCTGGGACCAGCGGTTCGACCCGGCCCGGTTCGTGCTCGGCGTCAACGTGCGCGGCGCCGCCCCCAAACGGGTGCCGCTGCCCGCCTTCGTCCCGGGCGGGGACATCCCCTGGCACCGGGTGCTGTTCATCGAGGCGGACGGCGAGCCGGTCTGGGACCGGGCCACCGGGCTGGACCGGCTGGACTCCACCTCCGCCGGCCGGGCCCGGGAGCCGCGGCGGCTGCGGGCGCCGTTCTTCACCGCCCGCACGCCCCACGCGTGGGACGCCGCGGCGGGCTGGCACCCCGTCACCGGGCCCGTCCGGGGCCGGGCCGCGCCGGCCGCGCTGCGGGTACTGACCTGGAACACCCTCTGGGACCGCTACGACAGCGACCGGATCGACACCGCCCGGCGCCGGCCCCTGCTGCTCTCCGCCCTGGAACGCGCCGACGCCGACGTGATCGCCCTGCAGGAGGTCGAGGCGGGGCTGGTCGCCCTGCTGCTGGCCGCGCCGTGGGTCCGCGCCCGGTACGTCCTGGACACCGACCCGGCCGGACCCGACGTCGACGAGAGCGGCCTGCTGCTGCTCAGCCGGCTGCCCGTCGGGGAGGCCGGCCGGCACGCCCTCGGCCCGCACAAGGCCGTGGCCGCCGTCACCGTGGAGAGCGCCGCCGGCCCGGTCGTGGTCGCCACCACCCACCTGAGCAGTGACCACTCCGAGAACGGCGCGGACCGGCGCGAGGCCGAACTGACCCGGCTGGCCGAGGGGCTGGCCGGCCTGGACGGGGAGGTCGTCCTGGTCGGCGACTTCAACGACGGCGGCGACCGGCCCGCCGCCGCACTGCGTCTGCGCGACGGCTGGAGCCAGGTGCACGGGCGCGGCGACCGCACGCCCACCTTCGACCCGCACGTCAATCCGCTGGCCGCCGTCTCCTCGCTGTCCGGCCGGGCCTCCCGGCTGGACCGGGTCCTGCTGCGCGGGCCCGGCCTGCGGGCCACCGCGGCCACCCTGCTCGGCGACTCCCCCACCGACGGCCTGTTCCCCTCGGACCACTACGGCGTGCAGGCCGACCTGACGGCCGGTGACGTCGAGCCCGGCGCCGTCCTCGACGCCGCGCCGACCGCCCGCACCGCACTGGCCTGGATCCCGCCGGCCGAGCTGTGGCCCGCGATCCAGCAGGTCCGCCAGCACCACGACCCGCAGCTCGACCGCTGGCCGCCGCACGTGAACCTGCTCTTCGGCTTCGTCCCGGAGGCCGACTTCGCGCAGGCGGCGGAGCTGGTCTCCACGGTGGCGGCGCAGCACCCGCCGTTCAGCGCCGTGCTGGACGGCGTCCGCGCCTTCGCCCACCGTCACGAATCGACCCTCTGGCTCGACCCGGCGGCCGCCGACGCCGCCCCCTGGGCCGCCCTGCACGAGGCCCTGGAGCAGCGCTTCCCGCGCTGCCGCGGCCGCGCCGAGGGGTTCACCCCGCACCTGACGCTGGGTCGCACCCACGACCCGCGCCGGCTGCTCGGCGAGTTGGGCGCCCGGCTCGGCGGGACGTCCGCCCAGGTCGGCGAGGTGGCGCTGCTCTCGCGGCGCGGGACGGAGCCGATGCGGGTACGGGCCACCGTCGCCCTCGGCACGGGCGAGGTGCGGTGGGTCCCCGAGCCCGCCGCCGTCCCGCCGCCGGCCGCCCGTACCCGGCCGGAGGACGTCCTGCGGACGCTGACGCAGGTGCTCTCGGAGGGCGTGGTGCACCCGGTCGGCTCGCGCCGGCTGGGCTGCGACCTGGCCGGGGCCGATCTGGACCTGGTCGCCGCGCTGCCGGGCGACGTGGACCCGGCCCGGCTGCGGGCGCGGGTGGCGGAGGCGGTGCCCGGCGCCGCCGTACGGCAGGTGAAGGGTGCCCGGGTCCCCGGACTGCGGCTGCTCGTGGACGGGCTGGCGGTGGACCTGGCCGTCGTCGCCACCGGGTCGCTCGGCCCCGCCGAGGCGGTGGCCCGCCGCACCGAGCTGGGCGAGGCGGCCGCGACGGCGCTCAGCGCGGTCAGCGACGCGGCCGCCGTCCTCGCCGCCACGGCCGGGCACCCGGCGGCCTTCGGCCGGCTCGCCCGGGAGGTGAAGGCCTGGGCGCGGGCGCGCGGGCTGGACTCGGCGCCGTTCGGCGGGCTTCCCGGCCTGGCCTGGACGGTCATGGCGGCCCTGACGGCCCGCCGGGCCGAGGAGGGCGAACCCGGCGCGCTGCTGCGGCAGTTCTTCGGTACCTGGGCCGCCTGGGACTGGCGGGAGCCGGTCCGGCTGACCACGGGCTCGGACGGACCGGCCGGGACGGGCGCGGCGGTGACGGTCCTGACGCCCACCGAGCCCGTCCGCTCGTGCACCGAGCAGGTCGGCGCGGGCGGGGGCGACCTGCTGGTCCAGGAGCTCTACCGGGCCTGGGAGATCACCGCCGCGGGCGAGGGTCCGTGGCCCGAGCTGCTCGCCCCGCCGCCGTTGCACCGGCGGCACGCGGCCTGGGCCGTGCTGACCGTCCGCGGCCGGCCGGGCGAGGAGTTCGACGCCGTGCTCGGCCGGTTCCGGGGCCGGCTGCGGGCGCTGCTCACCGCCCTGGAACAGGCCGGGACGGCGGACGCGCACGCCTGGCCCCGGCCGTTCGAGTCGGCCCCGGGATCCGCCCGGTACGCGATCGGCCTGGGCCGCAATCCCCCGGACGCGGCGCGCCTCGCGGCGGTCGCGGACGGGTGGCTGGCCGGCGTGCCCGGCGTCGGGATCGCCTGGGCGCAGGGCGGCGAGGTGCCGACCTTGAGCTGACGCGAAGGGGCCCGCACCCCGGGGGGGTGCGGGCCAGACGGACGGGGAGGTCGGTGGTCAGGGACGGCCGAGGTGGGTCGGGTAGTACCCACTGCTCAGGGTGGAGATACGGATCTTGGTGCCCGGTCGGGCCGCCTCGACGTACTGGTTGTTGCCGAGGTAGATGGCCACGTGCTCGATGTCCGCGGCCTTGCCGGTCACCGACCAGAACAGCAGGTCACCGCGGCGCAGGCTCGACGAACTGATCGGGGTGGTCGCGGCGTACTGGTCGTTGGCGACCCGCGGCAGGCTGACGCCCGCTCTGCGGTAGGCCTGCTGGACCAGCCCGGAGCAGTCGTAGCCGTCGGGCCCGTTGCCGCCCCAGATGAAGGGCAGGCCGACCTCGCCGAGCGCGAACTGGACCGCCGCCTCGTAGGAGCCCGCGGCCGCGGACGAGCCGCCGCTGCCCGAGCTGCCGGAGCTTCCGGTGCCGCCGCCGATCCGGCTGAGGTAGACGTCGTAGTGGGTCGTCCAGCGCCAGGCACCCGCACTGTTCTTGAACCAGTACTTCGAACCGTCCCAGCCCTGCTTGATCCCGCCACTGCCCGAGCCGCCGGAGCTTCCGGTGCCGCCGCCGATCCGGCTGAGGTAGACGTCGTAGTGGGTCGTCCAGCGCCAGGCACCCGCGCTGTTCTTGAACCAGTACTTCGAACCGTCCCAGCCGCTGTGCGCGGGAGCGGGTTCGGCACTGGCGCCGACCGCCCCGCCGAGGCTGATCGCACTCGCGCCTGCCAGCACGGCGGCGGCCAGGCCGACCCGGCGCACGATCCGCCTGGCGCGGCCCGGTCCGGGGCGGTCCGCCTCGCGGGGCGGCTGCGGGTGACGATCGGCCGGTATCGCCCGGACCTGAGTGGGGGCTGACTCCGTTTCGGCCATGGCCGGGACGATGGTGTTGTTCTTGTCCATGGCAGCCACGCTAAGCAGATCTGACGCCCCCTCGCCTCGTGGTGTCCGCCGAGGGAGGGTTCACGCATGGTGATCGAACCGTCACGCCCCCTGTACGAGGGCCCCACAATGTGATGGCATGGACACGCCAATCAACGGGTCGCCGAGTGGGCGATCCGGGCTCAGGAACGATCGGAAGGAACGCCCATGATGCTCCGTCTGCTGGCTGCCGCCGGCGTCGCCGCCTCAGTGCTCGGCTCACCGATCTTCGGCAACGGATCGACGCCGCCCCCGCCGGACAAGATCGTCATCGATGTGGCGACGGTCAACGGCTCCGGTTGCCCGGCCGGCACCGCCGCCATCGCGGTCTCCCCCGACAACACCGCCTTCACCGTGACCTACAGCAACTACCTCGCCCAGGTCGGCCTCGGCTCCAAGCCCACCGACTTCCGGAAGAACTGTCAGCTCAACCTCAACGTCCACGTCCCGCAGGGCTTCACCTACGCCATCGCCTCCGCCGACTACCGCGGCTACGCCCACCTGGAGAAGGGCGCCACCGCCGTCCAGCGGGCGAACTACTACTTCCAGGGCTCACCCCAGACCGCCTCGCTGAACCACCAGTTCAAGGGGCCGGTGGACGACAGCTGGCAGGCCACCGATTCGGTCGAGGTCGCCGCCCTCGTCTGGTCGCCCTGCGGCGAGCTCCGCAACTTCAACATCAACACCGAGCTGCGGGTGAACGCCGGCACCTCCGACCCGTCGAAGACCACCAGCTTCATGACCATGGACTCCACGGACGGCGACATCAACACCGTCTACCACCTGGCCTGGAAGACCTGCCCCTGACCCACCGACACCCGGGCACGACCACGCCGCGACCGATCGCCCGGCCACCCGTGACAGGATGACCGGCACACGCGCGGGCCTGCTGCGCGGGACGGAGGACGCGGCGGTGAACCGGGACAGCACCACCCCACGGCGAGCGGTGTTCGGCAGTTGGCCGACGCCGCTGGAGCCCGCCCCGAGGCTGGCCCGCGCGCTCGGCCTCGGGGCGGACGACCTGTGGGTCAAGCGGGACGACCTGACCGGCCTCGGCGGCGGCGGGAACAAGGTCCGCAAGCTGGAGTGGCTCTGCGGCGCGGCCCTGGCCGACGGCGCCACCGCGCTGGTGACCACCGGCGGACCGCAGAGCAACCACGCCCGGCTGACCGCCGCCGCCGGGGCCCGGCTCGGGCTCGACGTGGTCCTGGTACTGGCCGGCGCCCCCGGGTCCTCGACCTCGGGGAACCTCGCGCTCGACGGGCTCCTCGGCGCCACCGTGGTCTGGGCCGGCGCGGCCGGCCCGTCCGAGCTCGGCTCCGCCGCCGAGCAGGCCGCCGAGGAGCTGCGGAAGAGCGGCGCCGTCCCCGCGGTGATCCCGTTCGGCGGCTCCAGCGTGCTGGGCGCGCACGGCTACGCCGAGTGCGGCGCCGAACTCCTCGACCAGGCCCCGGACCTGGCGACCGTGGTGACCGCACTCGGCTCCGGCGGCACCATGGCCGGCCTGATCGACCCGCTCGGCGCGGAGCGGGTGCTCGGCGTCCACTGCGGCGCCGTCCCCGACCCGGCCGGCACGGTCTCCGAGCTGGCCTCCGGCCTGACCGGCAGCCACTGCCCGCCGGAGAGCCTGCGGGTGAGGCTCGACCAGGTCGGCGCCGGGTACGGGGCGCTGACCGAACCCGTGATGGCCGCCATGACGCTGGCCGCCCGCACCGAAGGCCTGATCCTCGACCCGACCTACACCGGGCGCGCCATGGCCGGGCTGATCGCCGCCGTCGAGGAGGGCGACATCCGCGCCGGTCAGCGCACCGTCTTCCTGCACACCGGCGGCCTGCCCGGGCTCTTCGGCCACCCCGCGGCAGTCGCCCGCGCGCAGGCCGCGACCGGCACCGACGGGCCGTAACGGCACGCCGTCACACCGCCGGGTCCGGCGCCGTCCGCGGCCAGGGCCGGCGGTGTTCGAGCTCGGCCGCCAGCGCGAGCAGCAGGCGCTCGCCACCGGGCGGTGCCACCAACTGGACGGACAGCGGCAGACCGCGTACCGCGGCCGGGTCGTGCACCGGCAGGACGAGCGCGGGCCAGCCGGCCAGGTTCCAGGGATGGCTGAACGGGGCGTAGCGGATGTTGGACAGCACGTTGGCCGCCCAGCCCCGGGTGTGCCAGCGGGCCGCGGGCGGCGCCGGGTGGGCGAGGGCCGGGGTGACCAGCACGTCGTGCCGGGTGAAGAACTGCTCCAGCAGCGCCTGCCAGCGGGCGCGCTGACCGGCCCGGATCAGGCCCGTGCGGTGGACGGCCCGGCCCAGTGCGGCGTGCCGGCGGGTCCGCGGGTTCAGCAGCGCGGGGTCGAGCGGGCGGGCGTCGTCGGCGGTGCCCGCCAGCCACCGGGCGACCGACGCGGCGCCCAGCCAGGCCGGGTAGCGGACCTCGTCGGCCGCGACCCGGTGCCCGGCGGCCGCCAGGTGCCGACCGGTGTCGTGCACGGCCTCGGCGCAGGCGACGTCGACCGGCAGGCCCGGTGCGGTTTGCCCGGTGGACAGTGCGACGCGCAGCGGCCGCGGCTGCGCCGCCGACCGCTCGGCCGGGCCCGCGAGCACGTCCAGGAGCAGCGCCGCGTCGGCCGCGCAGGTGGCTATCGGGCCGTTCTCGGCCATCCCCGACCAGTCGTCGACCCCGAGCCCGGCGGGCACCACGCCCCGGCCGGGCTTGAGGCCGAGCACGCCGCAGTTGGCGGACGGGATGCGGATGGAGCCCATGCCGTCGTTGCCGAGGGCGATCGGCACCAGGCCCGCCGCGACGGCCGCGGCGCTGCCGCCGGAGGAGCCGCCCGCGCTGCGGGAGAGGTTCCAGGGGTTGCGGGTGGTGCCGTAGACGCTGTCCGTGGTGCCGAAGACGCAGAGTTCGGGGACGGCGGTGAGGCCGACCACGATCGCCCCGGCCGCGCGCAGACGGCGGACCGTCTCGTGGTCGGCGGCCGCCGGGGTGGCGGGGGTGGCGGCCGAGCCGTTGCGGGTCGCCTCGCCCTCGACCGGCAGGTTGTCCTTGACGGCGACCGGCACACCGGCGAGCGGGAGCGCGGCGAGGTCGGGGCGGTCGGCGAGGGCGTCGGCGTCGTGCAGGGCACGTTCGGCCAGGACCTTGCGGAAGGCGCCGAGGTGCGGGTCGAGGCGCTCGATCCGGGCCAGGTGTTCGGCGACCACCTCACGGGGTGTCACCTTGCCCGCCCTGACGGCCTCGGCCGTCTCGGTGGCCGTCCGCCCGGTCCAGCCCGTCATCGCCGCTCCCCCGTCATCGCCGCTCCCCCGCCGTCGCCCGCAGTCGTCTGCCGTGGCCCGTCCGTCCCCGGTCGGACACCGCCCGTCACCCTAGTCAGCGGTTGCGGGGCCGGACAAGGGTGCCGGTAGCCGGTTCAGGCCGCGGGCTGCGGCTCCTGGGCGTGCTCGGGGACGATCCGGTGCAGGCCCTTGCGGTCGTAGTAGGCGGTCATCGCGAAGCCGAAGGCGAGGGCGGCGACCACGCCCACGCCGATCATGATCCAGGCGCGGGTGAGGCCGGCGTCGGCCCGGGCGTCGAAGTAGAGGATGGCGCGGACGCCGTCGGTGAGCTGGCGCATCGGCTCGAACCAGGAGAGCACCCGGTAGAAGTCCGGCAGGGCCTGCAGCGGGACCGTCGCACCCGACGAGGGCAGCGAGAGCGCGATGAACACGAACATGCTGATCAGCTGGCCGATCCCGCCGAACGCGGCCAGCAGTGCCTGGACGCCGAGCCCCACCGCCGCCGAGGCGCAGACCGAGAAGACCCACAGCAGCGGCAGGTGCGAGGCGTCCATGCCGAGGATGACCACGCAGGACAGCATGATCAGACTGGACGTCAGGAGCGACAGGACGACGGACATCGTGCAGGTGACGGCGAGGGTCTGGGTGCGGCTGATCGGGACGGTCGGCAGCTGGGTGCGCATCGGTCCGAGCTCGCTCGCCGCGTAGCCGAGGGAGACGTCGACCCCGTTGGCGATCACGTTGGCGCCCAGGAATCCGGCCAGGACCAGCAGCAGGGTGTAGTAGAAGGCGGTCAGGCCGAGGCCGCTGTGGGTGCCGATCGGGTGGCCGACCGCGGTGTCGACCGTGACCGGGTCGGCCAGCTGGATCCGCGCGGCGTTGACGGCCGAGGCACCCTGGTCGGGCAGCCGGGCGGTGAGGGTCCGGCCGAGCTCCAACGAGGAGACGTGGGCGGCCTGCTGGGCGATCGAGGTCGCCAGCGAGGACGCCAGGCTGCCCGCGCCCGGGTTGGTGAACACCGTCATGGTCGGCCGGGCCGGATCCGGCTGCCCGGTGGCGCCGAGCGCGGCGATCGCCGCCGTGAAACCGGGGCGGACCTCCAGAACGGCGTACAGCTTCCCGGAGGCCAGGCCCTCCTGGGCGCCGGCCTCGTCCAGCTGCCGCCAGGAGATCTGCTCGCCGAGGTCGGGGGCGGCGGCGATGGCGGCCGTGGTGCGGGCGCCCAGGTTGGTCGGCTCACCGGCGACCACGGCGCCCTGGTCGGCGTTGACCAGGCCGATCGGGAGCCGGTGCAGGTCGCCGCGCGGGTTGAGGATGCCGCCCATGTAGACCAGTGAGAGGAGCAGCGCCAGCAATCCGACGAGGACGGTCGGCAGCATCCAGATCCGGGGATTGCGCAGCACCTGCCGGGCGGTGGCCCGGCGTACGGGGTGGTTCGAGGACATGGTTCTCCCGGAGGCGGCGATGATCGCACAGACCCGCAAATTATCCGAAACCGGGCGTGACGACCCGTCGCCTCGCCCACCCGGCCCTCAGCCCGCGGTGCCCGCCCGACGTCCGGCCCGGCATACGGCCCGGCGTACGGCCCGGCGTCCTGGTCCGGCGGCGCACCCGATGGGACGAACACCGCCCAGGGGCCCGCTCTCCCCTGCGATACTGCGACGCATGGAGAACGAACGACCGGCGGCCGGCGGGCTCGGGCGGGCGGACTCGGCGGAAGGCCCGCGCCGATGAGACCGGCGGCCGGCCTGCACCGGCCGCCCCGGCTGCGGACCGGTGACCGCGTCGCCGTGGTCTGCCCGAGCGGCCCCGCCGACCCCGCGCGGCTGCTGGCCGACTGCGCGGTGCTGCGCAGTCTCGGCCTCGACGTCGTCCTGGGCGAGCACGCGCTCGGCCCGGCCCGCTCCGGCTACCTGGCCGCCACCGACCAGGACCGCGCGCACGACCTCGAGGACGCCTGGCTGGACCCGGAGATCGCCGCCGTGGTGTGCGCGCGCGGCGGCTACGGGTCGGCCCGGGTCCTGGAACACCTGCGCTGGGACCTGATGGCCGGAGTGGCGCCGAAGATCCTGCTCGGCTCCAGCGACGCCACCTCACTGCACCGGGCGTTCGCCACCCGGCTGCGGGTCGTCACCCTGTTCGGGCCGATGCCGGCCACCGCCGGTTTCGGCCCCGCCGGCGAACCGCCCGACGAGCGGACCCTCGCCCACCTGCGCACCACCCTGTTCAGCCCGGAGGACGCCTTGGCCTTCACATCCGCCCATCCGTCCGCGCCGACGCCCGGACGGGCCCGAGGGATCACCACCGGGGGCACCCTCAGCCTGCTCGCCGCCGCCGCGGGGTGCGCCGAGGCGGCGCCGGCCGCCGGGGCGATCGTCCTGCTGGAGGACACCGGCGAGGAACCGTACCGGATCGACCGGATGCTCACCCAGCTGCTGCGCGCGGGCTGGTTCGCCGGCGCGGCCAGTGTGGCGACCGGCAGTTGGACGGAGTGCGGGCCGCCGGGCGAGGTGGCCGCCGTGCTGCACGACCGGCTCGCGCCGCTCGGTGTTCCCGTCCTGACCGGGCTGGACTTCGGCCACGGGCAGCCGCAGCTCACCGTCCCCCTCGGGGTCGAGGCCGAACTCGACACCGAGGCAGGCACGCTGACCCTCACCTCGGCGGCGCTGCGATGAGCGCCGGCACCCTGGTACGGCTGGACGGCACCGTCGCCGACCGTTCCCTGCCGCTGCTGCGCGCCGACGACCTGGGCGTCCTGCGCGGCGACGGGGTCTTCGAGGCCCTGCTCGTCGTCGACGGCCGGCCCTGGCACCTGGAGGAACACCTCGCCCGGCTGGAGCGGTCGGCCGCGGCCCTCGGCCTGCGGGCACCCGACACGCAGCTCTGGCGGCGCTGCCTGGCCACCGCGATCGACCGGCACGGCGCGAGCGGTGAGACCTACGCCCGGTTCTTCCTGACCCGCGGACCGGAGGACGGCGGCCCGCAGACCGGGTTCGTCCTGCTCGACGACGTCCCCGACTCCACCCGCCGCTTCCGGGCGGAGGGCGTCCGGATCGTCACCCTCACCAGAGGCCACGTCACCGTGCCGCCCGAGCAGGCGCCCTGGCTGCTCAACGGCGCCAAGACGCTCTCGTACGCCGTCAACATGGCGGCCCAGCGCTGGGCCCGCAGCCACGACGCGGACGAGGCGGTCTTCCTCGCCGAGGACGGTACGGTCCTGGAGGCGCCGACCGCCGCCGTCGTGCTCGCACCCGGCGGCCGCCGGCTGCTCACCCCCTCGCCGGACCTCGGCATCCTGCCGAGCATCGCCCTGCGCGGCCTGTTCAGGGCGGCCGCCGCGGCCGGCTGGGAGTGCGACCACGCGCGGCTGACCACCGCGGACCTGCTGGGCGGTGAGGGTGTGTGGCTGGTCTCCAGCGTCCGCCTGTGCGCCCGGGTCCGCAGCATCGACGGCACCGTCCGCCCGCCGGGCCCGCACGAGGAGGAGATCGCGGCACTCGCCCGGCGGCCGTAGGAGGGCGTCCGGGGCGCCCGCCGGGGTACCGGTCGGCCAACGCGCCGACCCCGGGCCGGCCGGGTGGGCCGGGGTCCGGGGTCGGCGGTGGGGCGGCGGGGTCAGAAGGTGAGGTTCCAGGCGTCGATCCTGCCGACGTCCTGCGAGGCGATGTCTCGGACCCGCAGCTTCCAGGTGCCGTTGGCGACCTCGCTGGAGGCGTTCACCGTGTAGGTCTTGACGACGTTGTCGGCGCTGTCGCTGTCGGTGAAGTCCTCCAGCAGGTAGACGGTGCCGTCGGGGGCCACCAGTGAGACCACCAGGTCGCCGCGGTAGGTGTGCTTGATGTCCACGCCGACCTTGAGGGCGGCCGGGGCGTTGCCGCTCACGCCGGAGACGGTGATCGGGCTCTCCACCGTGGCGTTGTCGTTGACGGCGACGTCGGTGAGGTTCTCGAAGTACGGACCGGACGGCGGGGTGGTGCCGCCGACCGCCTTGAGCGCGTCGACCTGGCCGTCGCCGAAGAAGGCGTTGTTGGCCGTGGTGCCGGTGCAGCGGCTGTCGGACGGGCAGGCCGTGTCGGTGGCGTCGGAGGCCAGCCGGGCGCGGATGTCGGCCGGGGTGAGCGTCGGGTTGGTGCTGGCGATCAGCGCGGCCACGCCGGTGACGTGCGGGGACGCCATCGAGGTGCCGTTCTTGTTGCCGTACTTGCCGCCCGGGAGGGTGGAGTACACGCCGTCGGCGCCGTCGCCGCCGGGCGCCGCGACGTCGATGACGTTGCGGCCGAAGTTGGAGTACGAGGCCTTGACGTTGCCGTTGCCCATCGCCGCGACCGTGACCACGCCCGGCAGTTCGGTCGGGATGTCGACGCAGGCGTTGGTGATGGTGCGGCTGCCCGGGGTCGAGTCGTTGGGGCTCGCCGAGTCGGTGGTCTTGTTCGCCAGGTCGTAGTTGGAGTTGCCGGCGGCGGCGACCTGCAGGGAGCCCTTGCTCTCGGCGTACGCCTCGGCCCGCCGGACGCCCTCGATGATGGCGGCCTGGTCGACGTCGTCCGGGCAGTTGAACTGCCACGGGTCGGTGTAGTAGCTGTTGTTGGTCACCTTGAAGCCGTGGTCGCCGGCCCACATGAAGCCGCACACGGTGTTCTCCGCGAAGAACAGCGTGGTGCTCGGCTCGGCGATCCGGACTGATGCGATCCTGACCCCCGGCGCGACGCCGACGACGCCCTTGCCGTTCCTGGCCGCCGCGATGGTGCCCGCGACGTGGGTGCCGTGGGTGTCCACGTCGCGCCAGGCGCCGGTGCGGGTGTCGGCCTTGCCGTACGCGCAGGAGGCCGAGTCGGCGGCGTCGAAGTTGGGCGCGAGGTCCTGGTGCTGGTCGTCGACGCCGGTGTCGAGGACGCCGACCTTGACCGTGGACGAGCCGGTGGTGACGGCCCAGGCCTGGTCCGCCTTGATCCGGGTCATGTCCCAGCGGTTGGACTCGGTCAGCGTGGTGGCGGCCTGCGTCGGGTTGGCGGGCAGGGCCGGGCTGTAGGCGTCGGCCGGCACGTCGGAGGTGCGGGTCGCGCCCACCTGCTGGACGCCGCCGACGCCGCGGAGGGTCGCCGCGAAGGTCGCGGACGTCGAGTGGGCCACGATCACGCCGATCGCGTCGTAGGACGCGAACACCGAGCCGCCGTTGCCTGCGACCGCCGTCCGGACGGCCGAGGTGTCACCCGGGGCCGTGATGACGAGGTAGGCGCGGGTGCCGGCGGCCCAGGTGGCGGCCGGCGCCGGGGCGGCGGCGGTCCGGGCGGGAGCGGCGGCGGCGAGGCCCGTGGGGGCGATCAGCGCGACGGCCGTGCCGAGGGTGGCAACGGCCACGGCCGAGCGTGTCAGCCGACTGGATATGAGCGAAAGCAATGCGTCGTCCTCCGGAGACCAGATGGCGCTGGTGGCACCAGTCGCGCCCATGACAAAAGGGGGGTGGCCGCAATTTGTCAGATCATCACCCCGGAAGGGAAGTGGTCGGGCGTTACAAGTTCTTTTCATCGCGTTGACCGCACCCGTGCACCGCCCGGCGAAATCCGGTGAGTTGTGCCGGATCAGACGATCCGTCCGGCCGGCCGGCCACCGATCCGCCACCGAACGGCCACCGGTCGACCGTCGGCGGGACTGTTACAGAGTCGGCCGGTGGCTGTTACGCGACCGGCGGAGCACCGTGAGGAGCCGTTCCTACCGTTTGCAGGGTCAACTCGCAGCCACCGGGCCGCGGGTGACGGACAACCGGAGGATTCCCATGTCAGGTACCACTTCCGTGCGCCGTACGATGCGGCTCGCCCTCGTCTCGGCCGGTGTCGTCGGGGCGCTCACGCTCCCCGGCGCCGCCGCCTTCGCCGACGGGCCCAGCAGCCCCACCCCCGCCCCGAGCGTCGCCCCCACCGCCCGTGCGACGACCCCGGCCCCCGCCGTGACGACTCCGTCCGTCGCCGCGAGCGCCCCTGCCGCCGCCCCCGCGAAGACGGACGGCCCGCAGGTGCGGACCGTCCCCAAGGGCGGCGCCCAGACCGGCGAGGGCGACACCGGCGGCTCCTCGGTCCCGGTCGTCCTCGGGTCGGGGCTCGCCCTGGCCGGCGTCGTCGGCGCGGGAATCCTGGTCGTCCGCCGCCGTGCCGGCGCGCAGGCGTAGCCACCACCGCCGTGGCCGGCGCCCACCGTGGGCGCCGGCCGTGGCGGCCGGCCTGCTCGTCATCGGTGGCGTGGGAACGGCGATGCTCGGCCGGGATCCCGGCAACGCCCCGGTCCGGATCGCCTCCGTGGCCGTGGCGCCCACCGTCCCGCCGGCCCCTGACGTACCGTCGGCGGATCCCGTGACGGCCGCGTTCTCACCGCCGGTGCGCCTGGTGATCCCGCGGATCGGGGTGGACGCCCCGGTGCAGGGTGTCGGCCTCAACACCGACGGGACGGTGGAGGTCCCGCCGCTCGACCGGCCGGCCGAGGTCGGCTGGTACCGCAACGGGCCGGCCCCCGGCCAGCGCGGGCCGGCCGTGCTGCTCGGGCACTACGACACCCGCCGGGGCCCGGCGGTGTTCAACCGCCTGCCGGACCTGCGGGCCGGTGACCGGATCGAGATCCGGCGCGCGGACGGCGGCACGGTGGCCTTCCGGGTGCGCGAGCTGCGTCAGTACGCGAAGAGCGCGTTCCCGACCGAGCTCGTGTACGGCGACACCGCCGGCCCCCAGCTCAGGCTGATCACCTGCGGCGGCTCACTCGCCGGCGACGGCCACTACACCGACAACATCGTCGTGCTGGCCGACCCGGTGCCCTGACGCGCGGGCCGTCCGCCGTCCTCCCCCTGGACGGTGGACGGCCCGCCGTCGTGGTGCAGACTGACAGCCTCTCCGCCCCCGCTCCGAAAGGCACCGTCCCGCGTGAGGATATGGCTCACCCGCACCCCGCTGCTGCGGTGCGCGCTCCTGGGAGTCCTGGCCGTCCTGACGGTCGCCGGCTGCGACAGCGCCGGCGGTCTCCACGATGCCGGGCAGACCAGAGCGATCACGTCCCACCCGAGCCCCCTGCCGCTGTGGCCCGCCGCCGAGACGTCCGCGCCGCCCTCCCCGCAGCCGGTGGCGGACCAGTCCGCACCGGAGCCGCTGCCCGGCCTCGCCGTGGGCGGCCTCCAGGAGGTCGACGCGCGCACCGTCCTCGGCAAGGACCCCGAGCTCACCCCCGCCGAACGGACCGCCCTGGACGGCGGCTGTCCCGGCTGCCTGGTGCAGCCCGCGCAGTACCGCGACCTCAGCGGCGACGGCCGCCCCGAACTCCTCACCGCCGTGGTGACCGGCGCCGGCACCGGCGGCGGGCGGGCCGTGCTGCACGTGTACACCCAGCGCGACCGGCAGGTGCTGCCCGTCCTCGCGCTCACCGCGCTGCCCGGCTTCACCGCCGACACCGCGGGCCAGGACCTGGTCGTCCACGAGCCGACCGGCCCGCTCGCGGAGACCAGCAGCACCTACCGCTGGAACTCCGTCCGGATGGCCTTCGCCGACCGCAGGACCGAGGCCACCGGCCCGGCCGCCGACCTCCCCGGCTGCCCGCCCGACGAGCCGACCGCGACGCCCGTGCCGTCCGTCGCTGCCAGCGCCGCGCCCGCGGTCGCGCCCACCGCCCGGCCGACCACACGCGGGCCGGTCCCACCGGCCGTCCCGCAGCCCTCCCCGGCGAGGACCCGATGACCACTCCCGCGCCCGGCACCCCGCGCATCCTGCTGGTCGAGGACGACGAGGTGATCCGCGAGGCCACCCAGATGGCACTGGAGCGCTACGGCTTCCCGGTCGAGACCGCCGGCGACGGCCTGGAGGGCCTGGAGCGCTTCCGCGCCCAACCCCCGGACCTGCTCCTGCTCGACGTGATGCTGCCACTGCTCGACGGCGTCGGCCTGTGCCGGCGGATCCGCGAGGAGAGCTCCCTGCCGATCCTGATGATGTCGGCGCGCACCGAGCCGATCGACGTGATCTCCGGGCTGGAGGCCGGAGCCGACGACTACATCGTCAAGCCCTTCGAGACGGCCGTCCTGGTCGCCCGGATCCGGACCGTGCTGCGGCGCACCGGCATCGGCACGCACCCGGCCGCCGGAACCGCCGCGGCCACCGCGGTCGCGGGCCCCGCAGGCTCCGTCCGGGTGATCGACGACCTGGAGGTGGACACCGGCGCGATGGAGGTCAGGGTCGCCGGGCGTCCCGTACCGCTCACGCCCACCGAACTGCGGCTGCTCCTGGAGTTCACCGCGGCGCCCGGCGTCCTGATGGAGCGCCAGACCCTGCTGGAACGGGTCTGGGACTACTCCTGGGGGGCCGACAGCCGCGTCGTGGACGTCCACGTCCAGCGCCTGCGGGCGAAGATCGGGGCCGGCCGGATCGAGACCGTCCGCGGGTTCGGCTACCGCCTTCGGCGGGTGTCATGACGCTGCGCCGGCAGATCGCCGCCGTGATCGCCCTGGTGTCCTGCCTGGTCGCCCTCACCGTCGGCATCCTGGTCCACCAGGCCTCCGTCCGCCAGCACACCGAACAGGCCAGGAAGTCCGCCGAGGCCGCCCTGGACTCGGTGCTCACCGGCTACGACAGCACCGGCCAGCTGGTGGTCGGCTGGCACGCCGCCGCCGGCGACCCGGCGCTGCCCGCCGAGCTGCGACGGCTCGCCGAGCGCGGCCGCCAGGGCTCGATGCTCGGCCCCGGCCCCCACGGCACCGCCATGTGGGCCGCCGCCGGGGCGGACGGCCGGATCCTGTCGGTCCGGATGGACTTCGCCGAGGACGAGCGGGCGATCGCCGACCTCGACCGCGCGATCCAGATCTCCGCCGCCCTGTCCGTCGTCCTCACCGTCCTCGCGGGCGTCCTCGCCGCCGACCGGATCAGCAGCCGCCTGCGGACCGCCGCCCGGACCGCCCGCACCATCGCCCGCGGCGACCTCGACGCCCGGATCGGCCCGCTGGGCCGCCCCCGCGACGAGGTCGCCGACCTCGCCGCCGCGGTCGACTCGATGTCCGCCGTCCTGCGCAGCAAGCTGGCGAACGAGCAGCGCTTCACCGCCGACGTGGCGCACGAGCTGCGCACGCCGCTCACCGGCCTGCTCACCGCGTCCGAACTGCTGCCGCCGGGCCGGCCCACCGAGCTCGTCCGCAACCGGGTGCACGCACTGTGCGGCCTGACGGAGGATCTGCTGGAGGTCTCCCGGTTGGACGCCCGGGCCGAGGCGCCCGAGCTGTCCGACCAGCCACTCGGTGCGCTGGCGGCCCGGATCGTGGGGTCGGCCGGGTCTGCCGTGCACCTGCGGACCGTCGGATCCGCGGTGGTCACCACCGACCCGCGCCGACTCGACCGGATCGTCTCCAACCTCGTCGCCAACGCCCACCGGCACGGCGCGCCGCCCGTCCGGGTCACGGTGGAGGGCGCCACCCTCACCGTCCGGGACCACGGCCCCGGCTACCCCGAGGACGTCCTGCGCGAGGGTCCGCAGCGATTCCGCACCGGCGCCCGGGAGCGCGGGCACGGCCACGGGCTGGGGCTGACCATCGCCCAGGGCCACGCCGAGGCCGTCGGGGCCGAACTGCGGCTCGGCAACCACCCCGACGGCGGCGCGATCGCCGAGCTCCGCCTGCCGCAGGCCGGCAGCCGGGCGTGGGAGGAGCAGGGCAAGGGGTGACCGGGCGTCGCTTCCGACCGATCGATGCGCCGGGGGCGGGCGGCGGCTTTCGAATCGGGCCGCCGCTGTCGCTTGTTTGCGCAGAGTCCTGTCCGCCCGGAGCGGGTGACGGTGGGAAAGAGGAGTACACACTCCTTGCCACTCTCAAGTTATAGCGCACCGGGGGGCTTGCGGCAAGGCCCCCGTCGTGCCGCAGAATCTTCGACCGTAGCCGGAATTCGGGGAAGTGGGAGTACGAAATGCGTGTCTTGCTGTCGGCCTACGATTCGCGCGGGGGCGTCGAGCCGCTGCTGGGACTCGCGGTGCGGTTGCGGGAACTGGGCGCGGAGGTACGGGTCTGCGCGCCGCCGGACGAGGAGTTCGCGAAACGGCTGGCCGTGGTGGGTGTGGAGATGGTGCCGACCGGCCGGTCGGTGCGCGACCTGGTGACCGGGAAGACGCCGCCGTCGCCGGGCGGCGTGCCCCGGCGCGCGGCCGAGTTGGTCGCCGCGTTCCACGACAACGTCACCGTGGCGGCCGAGGGGTGTGACGTGCTGGTGGCGACCGGCCTCGTACCGGCCGTGGCCGGCGTGAAGTCGGTGGCCGAGAAGCTGGGCATCCGCTACGTGTACGCGAGTTACCAGCCGGTCAGCCTGCCGTCGCCGCACCACCCGCCGATGCCGCGGCCGGGCCGGCCGCTCCCTCCGGATGTGACCGACAACCGCGTGCTGTGGGACCGGGACGCCCAGGACGCGCAAGCGGTGTTCGGCGAGGCGATCAACACCCACCGGGCGTCGATCGGCCTGCCGGCGCTGGACAACGTCCGCGACCACGTCTTCACCGACCGGCCGTGGCTGGCCACGGACCCGGTCCTGGCCCCGTGGCAGCAGCCGGCGGACCTCGACGTGGTGCAGACCGGCGCTTGGGTCCTGCCGGACGAACGCCCGCTCCCCGCCGAGTTGGTGGAGTTCCTGGACGCCGGCACACCGCCGGTGTACGTGGGCTTCGGCAGCATTCCCGTGCGCGATCCGGAGGACGTCGCCCGGGTGGCGATCGAGGCGATCCGCGCGCAGGGCCGGCGCGTTCTCCTCTCCCGGGGCTGGGCCGATCTGGCCCTGATCGACGACCAGGAGGACTGCTTCGTCGTCGGCGAGGTCAACCACCAGGCGCTGTTCCGCCGGGTGGCCGCCGTCGTGCACCACGGCGGCGCGGGCACGACGACGACGGCCACCTGGGCCGGGGCGCCTCAGGTGGTGGTACCCCAGGGGGCCGACCAGCCGTATTTCGCCGGCCGGGTGGCCGACCTGGGCATCGGCGCGGCACACGACGGCCCGACCTCGACCACCGAGTCCCTGGCAGCCGCGCTCGGGACCGCCCTGACCCCAGATACCCGCGCACGGGCATCGGCCGTGGCCGACACCTTCCGCACCGACGGGGCGGCGGTGGCCGCGAGACTGCTGCTCGACGCGGTCGGCGGGGCGCTGCCGGCGATGCCGGAGGGCCTGGACCCCCGCTGACCGGTCACCGCACGCCGCGGTACGCCCGCCGCCGGGCGTGCCGGAGCGGGGCGTGCCGGAGCGGGGCGTGCCGGAGCCGGGAGGAGCGGGCAGCCGTGCGGAGGGCGGTGTGGGCGGCGCAGGCGAGGGCCGCGCCCACTGCGTACCAGAGCAGGTCGGGCGGGTTGAAGGTGGAGCCCAGGGCGAGCCGGGCGGCGGTGCTGTGCCGGGACAACCCGGCCGGGATGCCGGTCAGTTGCAGGAACTCGACGGCCCAGCTCAGCGCGAGCGCGACGGCGGCGGCCGTGCGGGGCCTCGTCCGGGGTGCGGCCAGGACCACCAGGGTGTGGACCAGGACGGTGTAGAGCACGTCACCGGCGGGCTTCGCGAACTCCTCGCCCAGGCCCGCCCGCACCGCCAGCCCGGCACCCACCGTCACCGCCGCCGCCCCGAGGGCCGCCGATCGAGCCCGGAGCCGTCCACCGGTCTCCCCCTGGTCGTTCACCCCGCCCACCCTACGATCCGACGCCGGTACCGGGCGGGGCGGGGGCGGGGTCGTCAGGGTCAGTACGGGTGGACGACGTCGGTGACCAGCCCCGTGCCGTGGTGGACGGCGGCGCTGGAGCAACTGCGGCGCAGCTGGACGGCCCGTGCGGTGTGCTGCTGCTCGATCAGCAGGCCGGTGAGGTCACCGGAGTACCGGTGCCGGTCCCGGCGGATCAGGTGCAGCGTCGCGGCGGCCGCCACTGCGGCAAGCCCTCCGAGCAGCGCGATGATCGAACCCATCGTGGGCACGTCCTTCCTCGACGTCACGTCCCGGCGCCCCGGGCCCGGGAAGAGGCTTGATCGTTGCACGAATCACCCGGGGACGGCCGGAACCTGAGGATCATTTGAGGTCGGTCTCGGCCGCCTCCGGCACCCGACACGGGGACCGCGTCTGCAGACCCGCCGCGCCTGCCGGCCCGTACGGCCGTCGCCATGTCATGTTTGCGATGCCATACCGCACGCCCGCCCACCCACGCGCCGCGGCCGGATCCGCCTGCCCGCCCCGCCGAGCCCCTGCGGCCCATGCCTGAGCGGGCGTCATGTGCCGGGCGCTGCCGGGCGAACGCCCGGGCGGGCGTCGTCCACCCGTCGATCCGCAGCCCACATCCGGAGGAAACCTTGCCCCTCACACACGGACAGCGGCGTCCACGCCCCCACCGCCACCGCACGGGCCTCGCCGCCACCGTGGTCGCCTCCGCCGCCCTCGTCGCGGGCAGCCTGACCGCCGTGCCTGCGGCGGCGGCCGAGAGCGGCGCGCCGCAGGTGATCGTCCGACTCGACCCGAGCTACCAGCAACAGCCGTTCCAGGGCTGGGGCACGGCGCTCGCCTGGTTCGCCAACGTGACCGGCGGCTGGCCGGACGCGCAGCGCAACCGGCTGGCCGACGAGCTCTACGGCGCGAACGGCCTGGGGTTCACCATCGCCCGCTACAACATCGGCGGCGGCGACAGCCCCGAGACCCGGCCGTACATGCGCCCCGGCGCCGCCGTGCCCGGCTACTGGAACCGTCCGGCCGCCTTCGGACCGCCCGCGGACGGCACCGGGGACCGGCAGGAGCCCGTGAACTGGTGGAACCCGGCCGACCCGACCCACTGGAACGACTCGGCCGACCCCAACCAGCGGTGGTGGCTGCAGGCGGCCAGGAAGCGCGGTGCGGACACCTTCGAGGCGTTCTCGAACTCCGCTCCGTACTTCATGACCCACAGCTCCCTCGCCTCGGGCGCCGCCCTCGGGTGGCAGGACAACCTCCGCGCGGACCAGTACGGCCGGTTCGCCGCCTACCTGGCCGGTGCCCTCAAGCGGGTCGAGGCCTCCACCGGCGTCGACTTCGCCTCGATCTCACCGGTCAACGAGCCGAACACGGACTACTGGCGGGCCGGCGGTCCGCAGGAGGGCTCGCACTGGGACCCGGCGTCCCAGGCACAGATGATCACCAGCCTTCGCACCGCACTGAACGCGGCCGGGGACAGCACGCCGATCGCGGCCATGGACGAGACCAACCCGACCCTGTTCCGCGAGGACTGGGACTCCTACCCGGCGCCGGTGCGCAGAAGGATCGGCAGGCTGAACACGCACACCTACTCCACCGGCGGCCGTCCCGCCGTGCGGGACATCGCCAAGGGTTCGGGCACTCCGCTCTGGATGTCCGAGGTCGACCTCGGCGGCACCGGCGGCCAGAGCTTCACGGCCATGAGTCCCGCGCTCGACCTGGCCCGACGCATCAACGGCGACATCCGGGAGCTGGAGCCGAGAGCCTGGGTGATGTGGCAGGCCGTCGAGGACTACGAGAACATGACGGCCGACCACGAGAACGCCAACTGGGGTCTCATCCAGGTCGACCTCACCCCCGCCGACCCGGCGACCGAGCCGATCCGCAGGAACAAGAAGTACTGGGCGATGGCCAACTACAGCCGGTTCGTCCGGCCAGGCGCCCGCGTCATCGCCACCAACGCGGACAGCACGCTCGCCGCGCTGCGGCCGAACGGCGGCGCCGTCGTCGTCCACACCAACTCCACCGGTGCGGCCGAGGAACTCACCCTCGACCTCGGCGGCTTCACCGGGGTGAACACCGCCGTGCCCGTGCAGCGGTACACCACCGACGCCGCGAGGAACCTGCAGCGCGACGCGGACCTCGGCACCTCGGCCGCCAAGACCCTGACCACCACGGTCGGCCCCGACTCGGTCACCACGTTCGTCATCCCGGGCGCGACCGGCATCGACGACGCCACGGCGACCGCGCCGACCGGCACCGCCCGCCAACTGGTGAACGACAACAGCGGCCTGGCACTCGCCGCCGCCGGCCACGGCCTCGTCCAGCATCCGTCGAACGCCGCCGACCCCGCCCAGCGGTGGACCTTCACCAGGATCTCCGGCGGCTGGAACAGCACCGCCTCCTACCGGATCACCGACGGCGCCGACGGCACCGCCCTCGCCGTCGACGGCACGGGCGCACTCGCCCTCGCCGCCCCCGCCACGAGCAGCGCGCAGTACTGGCTGCTCTCCACCACGGGCGACGGCCACAGCACGCTGGTCAACAAGGCGACCGGACGGCTGCTGGACGTCTCCGGCGCCGCCACGTGGGACGGCGCGGCGGCCGGGGCCTTCCAGCCCACCGGCGAGCGCAACCAGTCCTGGCGGCTCCGGTCGACCGCTCCCGACACCTGGGGTCCGCTGCGGCCGCGGCACAGCGGCACGTGCGTGGCCGCCGCCGGCGGCGCCACCTCACCCGGCGCGCCCGCCGTGCAGGAGGCGTGCACCGGCGGGGCCGGCCAGCAGTGGACCCTGCGCAGCAGCAGCCCCGGCTACGTCAACATCGTGGCCCGGCACGGTGGAATGTGCCTCGCCGTGGCGGGCGGCTCCACGGCCGACGGCGCCGCGGTGGTGCAGTACGGCTGCGACGAGGCCGCCGACCAGGAGTTCTCGGTGCGCGCCCAGGCGGCCGGCCACGTCGTCCTGGTGGCCCGCCACAGCGGGAGGTGCCTCGACGTCGCGGGCGCTTCGAGTGCGGCGGGTGCCGCCCTCGTCCAGTACGCGTGCAACCGGAGCACCAGCCAGCAGTTCCGGACGGGGTGATCGAGCCGTACCGCGGCACCCCGGGGCGGCCCGGCCGGGTCACCCCGGCAGGGCGCCCGCGGGGGGTGCGGAGCTGGACCGGACGAGCAGTTCGGTCGGCACCGCGATCGACCGGTTGGTCCGCCCGCCTTCCGGCCGGTCGATCCGGTCGAGCAGCAGGGCCACGCACTGCCGGCCCACCTCCTCGAAGTCCTGCCGGACGGTGGTGAGCGGCGGAGCGAAGTACCCGGACTCCGGCACGTCGTCGAACCCGACCACGCTGACGTCCTGCGGAACGCGCCGGCCCGCCTCGCCCAGCGCGCGCACCACGCCGAGCGCCATGTGGTCGTTGGCCGCGAACACGGCCGTGACGTCCGGGCGTTCGGCCAGCCGTCGGCCGATCCGGTAGCCGGACTCGGCCGTCCAGTCGCCGAGTTCCAACGCCGGGACGGGAGCGCCGGCCGCCTTCAGGGCGGCGTGCCAGGCGGCGGCCCGGCGCCGGGCCGCATAGGAGTCCTGCGGTCCGCCGACGTGCAGGACGGTACGGTGCCCCAGGTCGAGGAGGTGCCGGGTGGCCGCGGTCGCGCCGGCGGCCTGGTCGGTGTCCACCGAGGGGAAGCGGTGCTCGGGGTCGCCGTCCGCGACGACCACGGGCACACCGGACGAGACGTTGAACCCCGGCCGGTCGAGGATCTGCGCCTCGATGACGACGAGACCGTCCACGGCCTGGTCGGTCAGCCGGCGCACTGCCTGCTGCACCGCGTCCTCGGTCTGTTCCTGCGCGCACACCACGTTCACCGAGTACCCGGCGGCCTGCGCGGCCCGCGAGATCGCGGCGAGGGTACGGGCGTTGCCGTGCGCACTGAGATCGAAGGTCACCACGCCCAGCGCCTGGAACCGCCCGAGCGTGAGGGCCCGCGCCGCGCTGTTGCGCTGGTAGCCGAGTATCCGCATGGCGGACAGCACGCGTTCCCGGGTCTCCGGCTCGACGTTGGACCGGTCGTTGGCGACCCGGGAGACGGTCTGCGAGGAGACGCCCGCGAGCGCGGCGACATCGGCCTGCGAGGGCGGCCGCCGCCGGTCGCGGGAAGCGGTCTCCGGGCGGACCGCTGCCGCCGGGTCGGGGTTCTCGCCGTGGTCCATGCCGCTCCTCGCTCCATGCGTGCGCGAACATGCTACCTCCGGGTAGCCACGGTGGCGGGCGAGGAGGTACAGGCACCGGGGGGCCGGCCCCGGCGCAGGCCGTCCCGGTCCGCCCGCCGGTGTCGCCGGCCGAGGGCTCAGCCTAGGTCGTAGTCGAACCACACCCGGTGGGTGCCGTCCTCGTCCACCGCCATGCCTCCCCCGCCACTGATGCCGGCGAGCTCGCCGGTACCGCTGGAGGGCACGATCACGAAGTACTCGCCGGTCCGGTCGCCGCCGGAGGTGGACGCCGCGTGCGCGAAGTTGAAGGCGCCGTCGCGGCCGTTCAGCGAGCCCTCGAAGGACTCCATCGCCACATAGGTACCGACGTTGGTCGCCTGGTCGAAGGCCGCGGTGAACAGGGTGGCGGATCGGCCGGCGACCTCGCCCTCGAACTGCTTCTCCATGGTGGCCACGCCCACCGGCAGGGCGGTGGTGACGGCCGGGCTCGGCACCACGTCGGTCGGTACGAAGGACTTGACGGTGAATGTTCCGGAGGCTCTCATGCCGGACATCGTAGGGGCGGGGTCCGACATCGGCGGGGGCGCGGATCGGCCGCCCGCCCGTGGCCCGGACGGGGCGGCGCCCTCAGCCCGTACCGGCATCGGCGAGGGGCACGCTGCGGTGGCACGCGAGCAGCAGGCGGGCCTCGCGCAGGAGGGCGAGCGCGGTCCGCAGGTGCCGGGCCACCTGGGGCAGCAGGGTGCCGCGGAAGCGGTCGGCGCGGGCGACTTCGGTGGCGGCGCGGGCGAGCAGGTCGGCCGCGTCGGGGAAGTCCGGGTGGCGGGTGTCGGCGGCGGTCTGGGCCGCGACGGCGGCCAGCAGTTCGGCGATCTCCCCTGCGCCCGGATCGTCCAGGACGTCCTCACCCCAGAGCAGCAGTTCCCGCGCGACGGAGTGCAGCAGGGCATCCCTGCGCAGTTCCCACCAACCCCCACATGTCACACGGAGATCATCCCTCATCACGCTGCGCAGCGGGAGCGGAACGGTCCAGACGCCCCTGAATGTTGACTCCCGACTGATCTTGTTTGATTATGTTGATAGTTGATTTCCGTCGGCAGCCCCGGCCCCCTCGGCGGGAAGCAGCCCCGGGTTGGACAAGTCGCTGGAGCTGAGCACATGTTCGAAGAAGCCGCCACGGAGTTCGAGGCCGTCCACGGCACCCGGCCGACCGGAACCTGGGCGGCGCCCGGGCGGGTCAACCTCATCGGCGAACACACCGACTACAACGACGGCTTCGTCCTGCCGATCGCCCTGCCGCACACCACCCGCGTGACCGCGCGCCGCCGTGACGACGGGCGCCTGCGGCTGTTCAGCGCGCAGGGCGACGGGCAGGTGACCGAGCTGGCGGTCGCCGACCTGGCACCCGGCTCGGTCGCCGGCTGGGCCGGCTACCCGGCGGGCGTGCTCTGGGCACTGCGCGAGGCCGGCCACCGGGTCGGCGGCGCCGACCTCTCCTTCGACAGCGACGTGCCGACCGGCGCCGGGCTCTCCTCCTCCGCCGCCCTGGAGTGCGCCACCGCCGCGGCCCTGAGCGACCTGTACGGGCTCGGCCTGACCGCGGCCGAGCTCGCACTGCTCGCCCAGCACGCCGAGAACGCCTTCGTCGGCGTGCCGTGCGGCGCCATGGACCAGATGGCCTCCGCCTGCTGTACCCGCGGCGCGGCCCTGCACCTGGACACCCGGACGCTGCAGCTGCGACACGTCCCGCTCGACCTGGACGCCGCGGGCCTGTGCCTGCTGGTGATCGACACCCGGGTCAAGCACGACCTCGGCGACGGCGCCTACGCGGCCCTGCGGGCCGGCTGCGAGCGGGCCGCCGCACTGCTGGGCCTGCCGGCCCTGCGCGACCTGGCACCCCCGGACCTGCCCGCGGCCCTCGGCCGGCTCCCCGCGGAGCTCGGGCCGCTGGTGCGCCACGTGGTCGGCGAGAACCTCCGGGTGGCCGAGGCCGTCGAGCGTCTGGAGGAGGGCGACGTCGCCGCCCTGGGGCCGATCCTGACCGCCGGTCACGCCTCGCTGCGCGACGACTTCCGGGTCTCCTGCGCCGAGACCGACCTCGCGGTCGAGTCCGCCGTCCGGGCCGGCGCACTGGGGGCGCGGATGACCGGTGGCGGCTTCGGCGGCTCCGTCATCGCCCTGGTCGGTACGGCCGCGCTCCCCCAGGTCGAGGACGGCGTGCGGGCCGCCTTCCGGCAGGCCGGCTTCGCGGCGCCGGTCACCTTCACCGCCGTCCCCTCGCCGGGCACCCGCCGCCTCTGACGCGGCGATGCCCGTCCCCTCGGCCCTCCCCCGTCGGATGCCCCGACAGCGCCGGCGGGGGAGCTCACGTCCGGGGCCGATCCGCTCGGCGGTGGGGCGCGGGCGGTGTCGATTCGCGCAGGACGCCGATGCCGTGGGGTCGGGCGGTGCGGGTCGGCGGCGGCGCTCCCCCGTCTTGCCGCCGGGGCGGGCAGTCCTCTCCCGCCCGGACGCGCGGCGTCAGGAACGGGGGGCGGCGGTGCTGCCGCGGGCCACCAGGGTGGGCGTCAGGACGACCCGGCGGGGGGTGCCGTCCGGCCCGGCGATCCGGTCGAGCAGCAGGCGGACGCACTGTCTGCCCACCTCGTCGAAGTCCTGGCGGACGGTGGTGAGGGGCGTCGGGAAGTACTCGGCCTCGGCGATGTCGTCGAATCCGGCCACGCTGACGTCGCCGGGCACCGGGCGCCCCGCCTCCTGCAGGGCGCGCAGCACGCCGAGGGCCATCTGGTCGTTGGCGGCGAAGACCGCCGTCACCTCCGGGCGGGCGGCCAGTTCGAGGCCCGCGCGGTAGCCGGAGGCCGCGGACCAGTCCCCGTACAGCACCGGCGGTGTCGGGGCTCCCGCGGTCTTCAGCGTGTGGTGCCAGGACTGCGCACGGCGGCGCGCGGGGTGGGAGTCGCGCGGGCCGGCCACGTGCCAGACGGTGCGGTGGCCGAGGCCGAGCAGGTGGGAGACGACGCTCCGGGCGCCGAGGGCCTGGTCGACGTCGACGGTGGGGTGGTGGTGGCCGCTCTCGCCGTCGGCGACCACCAACGGCATGCCGGAGGGCAGGCTGAGCGCGGGGGTGTCCAGGATCTGGGCCTCGATCAGGATGATGCCGTCGACCGACTGCACGGTCAGGCGCTCGAACGCCTCGCGGACGGCGCGCTCGGTCTGGGCCCGCACGCCGATGAGGTTGACCGAGTAGCCGGCCTCCTGGGCGGCGTCGGCGATGCCGGCGAGGGTCCTGGTGTTGCCGCACGCGGTGACGTCGAAGCTGATCACGCCGAGGACCCCGAACCGGCCGGTGACCAGCGCCCGGGCCGCGGTGTTGGGCCGGTAGCCGAGGATCTCCATCGCCGAGAGCACCCGCCGGCGGGTTCCCTCGTCGACGTTGTGGCGGTTGTTGGCCACCCGGGAGACGGTCTGGGAGGACACGCCCGCCATCGCCGCGACGTCCGCCATCGAGGGCCGGCCGCCGGGCGGACGTCGGCGCGCGGGCACGCTCTCCCGCGGTTGCACCGTCATGCACATCCCCTTCGAACGCCCCGGACTCGTCGAACGCCCCGGAACCCGGCGGAGCACACTGTACCTGCCCATGTTGGCGCGAACACCGGCCCCCCGACGGGCGGCCACCGGCCGGCCCGGCTACTCCTCGGTCGGCCCGAGGTCCGGTGTCCCGCGCAGCTCGACGGTGCGTGCCGCGTGCGCGGCGTGCAGCTCCAGCACGGTGATCTCGTTGGACCCCGGACGCAGGACGGCGCCGGGCAGGTAGAGCGCGCGCTGCGGCCCACGGGACCAGTGGCGGCCGAGGTGGAAGCCGTTGACCCAGACGTTCCCCTTCGTCCAGCCCGGCAGGTGGACGAAGGTGTCCGCCACCGCGTCGAGATGGACGCTGCCGCGGTGGAAGGCCGGCCCGACGGGGGCGGCGGAGCGCTCCGCGAAGTCCAGCCCGTCGAGCGAGTGCAGCGGCAGGGCCCGGTTGGTCCACCCGGCCGGCTCGACGCCGTCGAGCAGGACCCGGCCGGGCAGACCCTTGCGATCGTGCAGCCCCTGCCCGTAGTTGACCCGGCCCTGGTTCTCGACCAGCAGCCGCAGCACGCTGCCCGCGCGCGGCACGGTGAACGCGATGGCCCGCTCGTGGTTCTCCCGCTCCAGGACGCCGACCGGCTGGCCGTCGACGAAGACCTGGGCCCGGTCGCGGACCGCCTCCAGCTCCAGCAGGACGGGCCCGGCGGCGGGCAGCACCGTCTCGTAGAGCACGAAGCCGAAGTCCTGTCCGAGCTCTTCCATGGTCAGCGGCCGGTCGGACCGGACGGGGGTGCTCAGCGCGGGGAGGCCGTCGAACAAAGGGGCGGCCAGCGGCAGGGACACGGACGGGACGCCGATCTTCGCACCGCGGTCCGGGACCGGCTCCGCCGGGACGGGCGCGTGCTTGGCGATGACGCTGCGGAACGCCTCGAACTTCGCCGTCGGGTCGCCGGCCTCGTCGAGGGGCGCGTCGTAGTCGTAGGAGGTGACCGTGGGGCGGTAGGTGTGCTTGTCGTTCGCGCCGTTGGTGAACCCGAAGCTGGTGCCGCCGTGGAACATGTAGAGGTTGACCGAGGCCCCCGCGGCCAGCACCGAGTCCAGTTCCTCGGCCGCCCGGTCGGGGTCGCGGACCACGTGGTGGCCGCCCCAGCGGTCGAACCAGCCGATCCAGAACTCCGTGCACATCAGCGGGCCGGTCGGCCGGTGCGCGCGCAGGGTCGCCAGGCCCTGCGCGGAGCGGCTGCCGAAGTTGGCGGTGGCGAGGACGCCGGGGAGGGCGCCGCGCGCGAGGTCGGCCGGCTGGTCGCAGGTGAACAGCGGGACGTCGACGCCGTGGCGGCGCAGTGCCGCCGCGAGGTGCGCGAGGTGCGCGGTGTCGTCGCCGTACGCCCCGTACTCGTTCTCCACCTGCACGGCGAGGACCGGTCCGCCGCGGGTGCCGAGGTGGCGCAGCAGCGGTGGCAGCAGGTGCCCGAAGTAGTCGTCGACGGCGGCGAGGTAGCGCGGGTCCTGGCTCCGCAGCAGGATGTCGGGTTCGGTGAGGAGCCAGGACGGCAGGCCGCCGCCCTCCCACTCGGCGCAGATGTAGGGGCCAGGGCGCAGCAGGACGTGGAGTCCTTCGGCGGCGGCGAGGTCGAGGAAGGCCGGCAGGTCGAGCCCGGCGTCCATCCGGAACTCGTCCCGGTTCGGCTGGTGGAGGTTCCAGGGGACGTAGGTCTCGACGGTGTTCAGGCCCATCAGGCGGGCCTTGTGCAGACGGTCCGCCCACTGGGCCGGGTGGACGCGGAAGTAGTGCAGGCCGCCGGAGATGATCCGGAACGGCTCGCCGTCGAGGCGGAAGCCCTCGTCGTCGATCTGCAGAACGGGCATGTGCTGCTGCTCCTGATGGGGTGTGGGCTGCTCGGTGAGGGTGGGCGGGGCGAGGGGGCCGGTCGCGGGCCGGCGGCCGTCGGGGCGTCCCCGCGACGGCCGCCGGCCCGGGGTCAGGGCGCGGTGACCTTGAAGCCCTGCCGGCTGCCGTACTCGGAGATCCGGTTCTGCCAGGCGGTCAGGCCCGAGGAGAGGCCGCCGGCGCCGAAGCTCTGGCCGACGGTGTCCTTGAAGACGGAGTTGGCGTAGACCTGGTACGGGAGGAACTGCCAGCCGGGGCCGACGGAGGCGGAGGAGGCGGCGAAGACCTGGTTGGCCTGCTGGCCGCCGAGGGACTCCAGCGGCTTGTCGAGGAAGGCCGGGTCCTTGAGCAGGTCGGTGGTGGCCGGGAAGAGTCCGTTGGCGGAGAGCGACCGGACGGCCTCGGGGTCGGAGTTCAGCCAGGTGGCGAAGGCCGCGGCGGCCGCCTTGTGCCTGCTGGTGGTCGGTACGACGACGGAGGAACCGCCGTTCTCGGAGGTGACGTCGTCGCCGGCGTTCCACTGCGGCAGGGGGGCGGCGCGCCAGTCCTTGGCGGTGTCCGGGATGGTGCCGGCGAGGCTGCCGGGGGCCCAGGCGCCGGTGATCCACATGGCGTACTGTCCGGTGCCGAGCGACTGCCACCACTCGTTGGTCCAGCCCGGGGCCGCGTCGACGAGCTTGCGGTCGACCAGCGAGGTCCACAGGTCCGCGACCTTCCTGGCGCCCGGGTCCTGGAGGTCGACGGCGACGGAGGTGGCGTCCTTCTGCTGGAAGGGCCGGCTTCCGGCCTGCCACATCAGGCTGTCCAGGCCGCCCGCGTCGCCGGGGTCGATGGAGGTGATGAACCGCTTCGGGTCGGAGGCCTTGATCTTGACGGCGGCCGCCTCGAACTCGGCCCAGGTCCTGGGGGGTTCGATCTGCAGCGAGTCCAGGAGCTTCTTGTTGTAGAACATCACCATCGGGCCGGTGTCCTGGGGGATGCCGTAGATTCCGTCACCGACGGCGACCTGGGCCCAGGCGGAGGGGGTGAACTTCGACCGGAGGTCGGCCGCGCCGTAGTCCTCGAGGTTCACGAGCCGCTTGGAGAGCGCGAACTCCGGCAGGGCGAAGTACTCGACCTGGGCGAGGTCCGGGCCGCCGCTGCCGGCCTTGACGGCCGTCTGGAGCTTGGTGTACTCGGCCGCGGACTGGCCGGCGTTGACGATGTCGACCTTGATCTGGGGGTGCTTCTGCTCGAACAGGGCAACGGTCTTGTCGAGGTTGGGAACCCAGCTCCAGAAGGTCAGGGTGGTCGGGGTCTCCAGGGCCTTCGACGGGTCGGCGGCCTCGGTGCCGGTGCCGGCGTCCGCGCCGCAGGCGGTCAGGGACAGCGCGATCGCGGCGGCCGACACGAGTGCGGGCAGGCTGCGGCGCGGGGTGGTGCGCGCACGGGTCATGGCGGGACTTCCTTGCTGGGGAGGCGGGTTCGTGGCCGGGCGGGGTGGTGACGGTCGGTCACTCCTTGGCGCTTCCGGCGGCCAGCCCGGACTGCCAGAAGCGCTGCAGGAAGAGGAAGGCGAGGACGAGCGGGACGATCGCCAGCACGCTGCCGGTGACGACCAGCGGGTAGAAGTTGACGGTGGTGGCGCCGCTGCCCGCCGCGCCGGTGGCCAGGCCGTTCCACTGGTTGAGGCCCACCGTGAGCGGGAACCACCGGGGGTCGCTGAGCACGATCAGCGGCAGGAAGTAGTTGTTCCAGGTGGCGACCAGGGCGAACAGCAATACCGTGACGAAGCCGGGGGCGAGCAGTCGCAGCGAGATGGTGAAGAAGGTCCTGAGCTCCCCCGCCCCGTCGATCCGGGCCGCTTCGAGCATGGAGTCCGGGACGGCCTCCCGGGCGTAGACCCGCATCAGGTAGACGCCGAACGGGCTGACCAGGGAGGGCAGCAGCACCGCCCAGGGGGTGTCCACCAGGCCGGCCTTGCTGAACAGGAGGTAGGTGGGGACGGCGAGGGCCGTCCCGGGGATGGTGACGGCACCGAGGACCAGCGCGGACAGGGCGGTGCGGCCGCGGAAGCGGTACTTGGCGAGCGCGTACCCGGCGGCGGTGGAGATGAAGGCCGCGCCGCCCGCGCCCACCACGGCGTACATCAGCGTGTTGGCGAACCAGCGCAGGTAGACGCCGTCGTCGTAGCCGAGGACGTCCCCGATGTTGTCGAAGAGGTGGAAGCCGTCGCCGAACCACAGTCCGAAGCTGGTCACCAGCGACCCGGAGTCCTTGGTGCTGGACATCAGGAGCCAGAACAGCGGCAACAGCGTGTACAGCAGCATCAGGCCCATGGCCACGGTGAGGGCGGTGCTGGAGCGTCGCCGGCGGCTCCGTCCTCCCGGCCCGGTGGTGGTCTTTCGGCTCACCGGCTCTGCTCCTTCCGCATCGACCGCAGCTGCACGGCGTACGCGACCAGCGCGGTCACGCCGCCGAGGACCACCGCGACGGCTGCCGAGTAGTTGAACTGCTGGCCGTTGAAGGCCAGGTTGAAGGCGTACATGTTGGGGGTGTAGCTGGTGGGGATCGCGCTCGGGGCGAGCGACTGCATGATGTTGGGTTCGTTGAAGAGCTGGAAGCTGCCGATGATCGAGAAGATGGTGGCCAGCATCAGGGCGGGCCGGACGGCGGGCAGTTTGATGCTCCAGGCCTTGCGGAACTCACCGGCCCCGTCCATCTCGGCCGCCTCGTACAGCTCCTCCGGCACGGTCCGCAGGGCGGCGTACAGGATGAGCATGTTGTAGCCGACGAACTCCCAGGTGACGACGTTGCCGATGGAGGCGAGGATCCACGACCGGCCCAGCAGATCCGGTACCCCGGTGCCGAGCGCGTCACCGATCTGGCGGATCAGCCCGAAGCGCCCGCCGTACAGGTAGCCCCACATCAGGGAGGCCACGACGGCCGGGACGGCGTACGGGATGAAGACGCCGATCCGGAACAGCCCCGCCCAGCGCAGGCGTCCGCTGTCGATGGCCAGGGCCGCCAGCAGGGCGAGGCCGAGCATCACCGGCACCTGGACGAGCAGGAAGAGCGCGACCCGCCACAGGCCGGCCCGGAACAGCTCGTCCCCCAGGGCGCGGCGGTAGTTGTCCAGCCCGACGAAGACGTTCCCGCCGACCAGGCGCTCCTGGAAGAGGCTCAGGTAGGCCGCGTAGCCGAGGGGAGCGGCGATGCCGATCACGAAGACGACCAGGAACGGTGCGAGGAAGACGTAGCCGAAAGCGCCACTGCCCCGGCGGCCGGGCCGCGGCGCGGGCCGGGACCGGCCGGTCGGTCGGACCGTGCCGGAGGGGGCGGAGGTTTGCAAGGTGCTCACGGGACAGCCCTTCGCCGCGGATGCTTGCGGATGTTTACGCCAACATGAGGTTGGCGCCGAGTCTTGACCGCTGACACCCGGGGCGTCAAGCCAAAACACCCGCGCGACACCCCTTCGTCATGCGGATGCCGACAGACCAGGACGGAACGGCTGAATCACCGTCAACCAGTCATGCCGGAAGCGCCGTCCACGCGACCTGGCATGCGCGGGAAGGGGTCGTTCGCATCCGCACGTGGGCCCGCACTCCCACCCCGGGCGCCGCTCCGGCCGCGGGGAGATGTCGGCCCGGTGAAGCTCTTGACGCGCGCCGCGCCCGGCCCCGACAATCTCGCTCCACCAACCGTGATTGCGCCAACATGCTCGGGCCGCCCACCGGACGCCCCCACCCACCCGCCCCCACGTGTCCACGGCGTGACGTTCCCGCAGGCCGTCCACTCGCCTGTCGGAGTCGCAGCATGCGGCCCGGGCCGTCCCGCCCGGATCCACTCTCACGAGGTACGTGACCACGCCCCAGAACAAGACCGCGCTGTTCGCGGCCCCGCTCGCCCTGCTGGTCGCCGTGCTCGGCGCCCGCCAGCCGGCGGGTGCCTCACCTTGAACGGCGGGTCCGCCGCGGACGGCGCGACCGTCGTCCAGAACTCCTGCGGCACCGACCCGTCCCAGCAGTGGAAGCTCCGGAGCACCGGCACCTACCGCACCGTGGTCTCCCAGCTCGGCGGCAAGCGCCTCGACGTGGCCGACCGGTCGACCGGCAGGGGCGCCGAACTGCTGGTGTGGGCCTGCAGCGGCGGCGACAACCAGCAGTGGGCCCGCACCACCGCCTGATCCGACCCTCGACCGCCGCCGCTCCCCCTGGACGTGGGAGCGGCGGCCGAACGCCCCCTGCGGCACCGGGCCCACGGCCCACTGTCGGTTTGTGTTCGGTTATGTCGCCTGCCCCCCGAGCCGGCGAATCCGCCTCCAGGCGGGACCACGCCTCGGACACTCGCACCACCGGCGGGGCCCCGTCGGCACCGGATTCTCGGCCTCCACGACGCCACGGACCCGAAACGACCCCGACACATCCACACCTCGGGCGGATTCCCCGGCGCGCTCGCAAAACCGTCGCACGACGCCTTCCCCGCCACGCTCCAAGCGGCCCCCACCGTGCACCTGGGGGCCCACGACAGGTCCCGTCGGTACAGGTTGCAGGGCGCCGAACGTCACAAGGGGGTCTCGGCTGCCGGATCCTCTTGACGCTGACCGTGTAACCGGAGTGTCATATGTCCCATCACGTTTGAACATGTTGAGTTCTGATCGCTTTTCCGGCAGCCCCTCCGACGAAGGAACGCCGGCCGAGCCGATCCGCCCGACACGTCGCACAGCTCCACCCGCACCAGGCAGGGGGCGGACACTCGCCCCCTCTGCTCCCCGCACCCCCAGACCGTGCGAGCGCCGCCCCTCGGCGCGAGCACAAAGGAGCGTCCTCATGTTCCGTACCACCAGCCGTGCCGTCGCCGCGACCGGACTGCTGCTCGCCCTGGGCCTGACCACCGCCTGTTCCACCGGCAAGGAGTCCACCGCCTCCGACGCCTCGGTCGCCCCGGTCACCGGCAAGATCTCGATGACGTACCTGCAGAAGCAGGGCGACCAGGAGTACTTCATCGGCGAGGCCGAGGGCGCCAAGGCCAAGGCCGCGCAGCTGGGTGTCGACCTGAAGGTGGTCAACCTCGGCAACGACGCGAACAAGACGGTCAGCGAGGTCCAGTCGGCGATAGCCCAGAAGACCAACGGTCTGATCATCGTGGTGCCGGACCCGGCCGTCGGTCCGCAGGTGGTGCAGACCGCCAAGGACGCGAAGGTCGCGCTGCTCACCTCGGACGACCAGATCTGCGCCACCGGCCCCGACCCGTCCACCTGCGCCAAGTCCGACCTCGTCCCCCGGATCGGCTTCTCCGGCGCCCAGATGGGTGGCGAGGTCGGCAAGCGCGCCGTCGAGGAGTACAAGAAGGCTGGCTGGAACCCCGCCGACACCCGGATCATCTCCGCCTGGAAGCAGGACGTCACGGTCTGCGGCGACCGCGTCAAGGCCGCCAAGGCGACCTTCGACGCCGCCGTCCCCGGCATCCAGAACATCGACGTCGCCACCGACAACACCCCCACCGGCGCCCAGGACAAGATCGCCGCCACCGTCACCGCCAACGCGGGCGTCAAGAACTGGATCGTCTGGGGCTGCAACGACGAGAACGTCCAGGGCGGCGTCACCGCCCTGCAGAACGCCGGCTTCAAGGCCGACAACGTCATCGGCGTCGGCCTCGGCGCCTACCTCGCCTGCAAGAACTGGAGCGGCGACAAGCCCACCGGCATGAAGGCCGCCCTGTTCATCAACGGCAAGGACGTCGGGGCGCTGGCCGTCCAGACCATGTACGACAAGCTCAAGAACAGCAAGGACATGCCCGCCGAGGCCTTCGCCCCCACCACCATGGTCGACGCCACCACCTGGAAGACCTCCGGCGTCACCTGCAGCTGACACCCCGCCGCAGCCGAGGCCCGCGACCGGCCTCCCCCCACGCCGCCTTCGGCCTGACCCCCTGCGGGCCGAAGGCGGCCTTCCCCACCGAACACGCCCTCCCACGAAGACCCTCCGAGGTGACCAGCATGAGTCGAGCGCGCAGCTCAAACCCGGACCCCCGCCCACCCACCGGCCGCGACGGCGGCACGGACACCGACCGCACCGGCCTCGCGACCGCCGTCCGCACCGCGGGCGTCCAGGGCGTCACCAAGCGGTTCGGGGCGGTCCAGGCCCTGACCGGTGTCACCCTGGACTTCCCCGGCGGCCAGGTCACCGCGCTGATGGGCGAGAACGGCGCGGGGAAGTCCACTCTGCTGAAGATCCTCACCGGCGACCACCAGCCCACCGAGGGCCACGTCGTGCTCGACGGGCGGCGCGTCGACCTCAAGTCCCCCGCCGAGGCCCGCGCCGCCGGCATCCGGATCATCCCGCAGGAACCCGAGATCATCCCGCACGTCTCGGTCGCCGAGAACGTCTACGCGGGTGCCCTGCCCCGAGCCGCCGGCCGCCGCCTGGACCGCGCCGAACTGCGCCGCCGGATCACCGCCGACCTCGAACGGCTCGGCTTCGCGGGCGTCCTGGACCCGGACCTGCTGGGCTCCCAGCTCACCCCCGCCCAGCGGCAGCTGGTCGAGATCATGCGGGCCCTGACCGGCGAGGCCAAGGTGATCGCCTTCGACGAGCCCACCTCCTCCCTGTCCGAGCACGAGGTCGACGCCCTGTTCGCCCTCATCCGGCGCCTGCGCGACGACGGCATCGCCGTCGTCTACGTCTCGCACCGCATGCAGGAGATCTTCCAACTCGCCGACCGCATCGCCGTCCTGCGCGACGGCGCCCTGGTCGGTGTCCAGGACGCGGCCACCACCGACGACGGCGAACTCGTCCGCCTCATGGTCGGCCGCGACCTGTCCGCGATGTTCTCCCGCGAGCACGTCGCCACCGACCGCCTCGTCCTCGACGTGCGGGGCGTCACCACCGACGCCGTCCACGACATCAGCCTGCAGATCCGGGCCGGCGAGGTCGTCGGCCTCGCCGGGCTGATCGGCGCCGGACGCTCCGAACTCGCCCTCGCGCTCGCCGGAGACCTGCCCATCCACAGCGGCAGCGTCACCCTCGACGGCAAGCGGCTGCGCTCCGGCAACCCCGGCGAGGTCATCAAGGCCGGCCTCGGACTCGCCCCCGAGGAGCGCAAGGCCCAGGCCCTGTTCCTGCAGCGCTCCATCCGCGACAACACCTCACTCGTCGTCCTGGAACGCCTGCGCCGCCTGCGCTTCGTGCGCCGCGGCGCCGAACGCGACCTCGCCCAGCAGTACACCGACCGCCTCCGGGTACGCACCCCGTCCATCGAGCACGAGGTCCGCAAGCTCTCCGGCGGCAACCAGCAGAAGGTCGTCCTGGCCCGCTGGCTCGCCCGCAAACCCAAGGTCCTGATCCTCGACGAGCCCACCCGCGGCATCGACGTCGGCGCCAAGGCCGAGATCTACCAGATCATCGCCGATCTCGCCAAGGAGGGCGTCGCGCTGCTGGTGATCTCCTCCGAACTCCCCGAGGTCCTCGGCCTCGCCGACCGCGTCATCGTCATGCAGGGCGGCCGGATCACCGGCGAGCTCGACCGCGCACAAGCCTCCGAGGAAGCGATCCTCGCCTTGGCCATGGCCGACGACCTCAGCGCGACCACCCCCGCCCCTGGAGCATCCTCATGAGCACCACGACCACGCCCCGGCCCACCACGACGGGCAAGCCCGCCCACCGGACCGGCACGTCCGTCCTCGCCTCCGTCGGCGGGCAGAACCTCAGCCTGATCGGCGCCCTGGTCGCCGTGATGGCCCTGTTCGGGTTCCTCAACGACAACTACCTCAGCATCTCCAACATGCAGGTGATCGCCGAGGCCGCCACCATCACCGGCCTGCTCGCGATCGTCCAGACCGTCGTCATCATCTGCGGCGGCCTGGACATCTCGGTCGGCTCCCAGGCCGGCGTCGCCTCGGTGGTCAGCGCGATGGCCTTCACCTCCGCCGGGTCCAACCCCTTCGCCGGCATGGCCGCCGCCGTCGGCGTCGGCGTCCTGATCGGCATCCTCAACGGCGTCGTCATCGTCTACGGGCGCGTCAACCCCACCATCGCCACGCTCGCCGGCCTCGCCGCCTACAAGGGCCTCGCCCAGCTCATCTCCGACGGCCGCGCCCAGGGCTACGTCCTCAACGACGACGTCTTCGTCTTCCTCGGCCGCGGCAAGATAGCCGGCCTGCCCGTGATGGTCTGGATCCTCATCGTCGTCGCCCTCGCCGTCCACCTCCTGCTCAAGTACACCGACATCGGCCGCAACATCTACGCCATCGGCGGCAACGACACCGCCGCCCGCCTCGCCGGCATCAACATCAACAAGTACCTGGTCTCCGTCTACGCCCTCATCGGTGTCGTCGCCGCCGTCGCCGGCATCCTCCTCACCGCCCGCACCGGCTCCGGCCAGCCCACCTCCGGCAGCGAGGGCCTCGAACTCAAGGCCATCACCGCCGCCGCCCTCGGCGGCTGCGCCCTCAAGGGCGGCAAGGGCGGCATCGGCGGCACCCTGCTCGCCGTCGCCCTGCTCGGCTGCCTGGAGAACGGCCTCACCGTCCAGGGCATCAACGCCTTCTGGCAGAACGTCGCCCAGGGCGCCCTGCTCGTCGTGGCCGTCGTCATCCAGCAGCGCCGCAGCGGCGAACGCGCCGTCGGCCTCCCCAGCTGACCCCGTGACCTTCCGTCCCTCGCGGCGCCATCCGACGGTCGTCCCGCTGCTGTGGCGACCCGGTTCCGGCCGGGGGACGGAACGGCGGTAGGCCGCTGAGGGTCGGCCGGACCGCCACCGGGCCGCCGGTGCCGCTGCTCGCACAGCACGGCACCGGTGGCCTCTCCCGTTCGTGAGTCCCGTCACCGGCTCGGGGGCGGCCGAGAACACCCACGGGCTCGGCACCGGCACGACCTGGTGCACGCCGGGGGCGACCGAGCGGACGAGGCGTGCACAGGCGCCGGTGGCACGGCTGAACCGCCCCAGGCCGCCCCGGGCCGCCGGGGGCGGGCCGTGCTCCGGGCCGGGGCGGGTCAGTCCTGGTCGTCGTCCTGGCCGAGGGGCAGGGCGATGTCGGTGACCTGGAGACCGACGGGGAAGGACCCCAGCTTCAGGGCGGCGCCGGTGAGCAGGTCGACGCGGTAGAAGCGCCGGGCACCGTCCACCTGGAGGCTGGCGTAGGCGGTGTTGCTGTGGTGGATGGGGCTGTAGTAGACGTCGAATCCCGCGCCCGAGTCGGCGGTGACGCCGAGGGAACCGGTCGGGGCCAGGAAACCGGCGTTGGCGGGCGACTGCAGGGACACCCGGTCCAGGTCGGTGTCCAGGTCGAAGAGCGTGGTTCCGGTGGCCGCGTCGAGGTCGTTGTTGGTGTAGGCGGCGCCGCTGACACCGGTGGCCGTGGTCCCGGTGGTGGCCGGCGGGACGGCGGGATTGGTCAGGGTGCCGTCGGCGACGGTGGTGTCGGCGGCCGGCGCGCCGTTAGGGTCGTCGAGGTTGTGGCGCAGGTTCTGGCCGGTGTCGGAGATGACGCGCAGCCGGTTGGCGGCCGGGTTGAAGTCGACGCCGAACCGGGTGCCCTGCAGGGCTACGGTCAGCTGGGAGACCTTGGTCGCGGCGGCGGTGTCGATGTCCAGGGTGTAGACGCCGCCCCGGTCGCCGACCCCGTAGAGCTCCCCGTTCTGGACCCGGAAGTCGATGCCGACCAGCCTGGTGTCGCCGGCCAGGCCGGAGACCCGGCCCAGGGACCAGGCCGACTCGACTTCCCCGGTGCGGAACGCCACCAGCCGCTGGTCGTCCGTCAGGCCGATGACCGCCAACCCGTGGCGGTCGAACCGGCCGTGACCGTCGGCGACCGACGGGCCGGCCACACCCAGCAGCCCGGCTCCGACGGCCAGCACGATCGCACCGGTCAGTACAGCTCTACGCATGGTCTCTCCCAAGGGTTCGTCAGCGAGGCGGACATCGCGCCGCATTGAACCGATGTAGCACTGTTCGGCCGACATCCCCGTGACGGTGCCTGTATGACTTCCATGTCGGTTGCGGCTGCCACCCCGCCGTGAGAACCACCGTGCGGCCGAGTCCGGCCTGTGCGCGGGGACGGCCTGCGCGCGGGGCGGGAGAAGCGGGACCGTCGCAGGCCGGACGACGGGAAGACAGACGCGTGACGACCGGCCCCGGCAGTCGTCGGTGCGAGCGGCCGGGACGTCTGCACGGCCGGGTACGGCGTCCGGCCCGTTGCCGGCCCGCGGCTGCGGCGGCGGCTGCGAAAACGGGTGGCGGAGGTTTGAGAGAGTAGGGGGCTGGAGCCGGGCCCGCCGCAGGGGTCGCCCGGCGACGACACACGGGAGAACACGCGCCTTGTCCGAGAACCACCGGCCCGCGCAGTCCGCCCCCGACGGGGGCCTCGCGCTGCTGCGGTCCGACTGCGGGAACTGCTTCGGGCTCTGCTGCGTGGCGCTGACCTTCACCCGTTCGTCGGACTTCGCGATCGACAAGGACGCCGGACAGCCCTGCCCCAACCTGCAGCAGGACTTCCGCTGCGGTATCCACACCAAGCTCCGGACCAGCGGTTTCGCGGGGTGCACCGGGTACGACTGCTTCGGTGCGGGCCAGCGGGTGTCTCAGGTGACGTTCGGCGGCCGCGACTGGCGGCAGGATCCGGCCGGCGCGCAGCGGATGTTCCGGGTGCTGCCCGTGATGCGGCAGCTGCACGAGCTGCTCTGGTACCTGACCCAGGCGCTCGACCTCCCGGCGGCCCGCCCGGTCCGTGCCGAGCTGGCACGCGCGCTGGAGGAGACCGAGAAGCTCGCCGGGCAGGATCCGGACGCGCTGCTGGACCTGGACGTGGCCGCCCAGCGGGGGCGGGTCAACGTGCTGCTGCTGCGTACCAGCGAGCTCGTCCGGGCCGGGTTCCCGCAGCGCAAGAAGGACCGCCGGGGGGCCGATCTGGTCGGTGCCCGGCTCAAGGGCGCGGACCTGCGCGGCGCCAACCTGCGGGGGGCGTACCTGATCGGGGCCGATCTGCGCGGCGCCGACCTGCGCACGGCCGACCTGATCGGTGCCGATCTGCGGGACACGGACCTGCGGGGCGCGGATCTCACCGGGAGCATCTTCCTGACCCAGTCGCAGCTGAACACCGCGCGCGGGGACGCGGCCACGCGGCTCCCGGCCGGGCTCGACCGCCCGTCGCACTGGTAGGGCGCGGCCGAGGTCCCAGGCGGCATCGATCTTTGACCGCGCGCGGTCAGAGCAGGTGCTGCTCGGCCTCGACGCGGGCGATCGCGGCGCGGGCGGCCGCGACGAAGCTCCAGAACAGCGGGAGCGTGCTCTCCGCCCGGCGGGCCGGGGTGTTGCGGCCCGCCGCGAACATCTCGGCGCGCAGGTCGGCGGTGACCTCCAGCTGGGCGCCCGTGCCGAGCAGGGTGCGGTTGCAGATGTTGTCCGGCGCGATGCCCGCGATGCCCTCCTGACCGGTGGCGGACACCGCGCAGATCCCGGCGGCGGTGAACTCCTCGACCAGGTACTGCCGGAAGGCCGGGTTGAGGCCGCCCACCAGCACTGCCCGGGCGCCGGGTTCCATTCCCGCCCGGGCCGCCGAACAGCCGTGCACCGCGACCACGTTGAGGCTGCCCGCGGCGAGCGATCGGGCCATCGTGTCGTCGCAGTGCGTGGCGGTGACGTGCAGGGCGGCGTTTCCGGTGGCGCGCAGGCCTTCGAACAGCCAGAAGTCGTGGACCGGCCCGGCGGCGGGATGGGGTGCGAGTCCGGCAGGGTGGTAGCCGGCGATCGCCAGGCAGAGCTCGGAGGTGCCCTCCTCGATGCCGCCGCCGTGGGGCGCGATGACCGTGGTCCGGACGAAGGGCGCCCGGCCGGCCGGGTCCTGGTCGTCGATCGGGTGCCGTCGGCAGCGCCGGCCGTAGTCCACCCCCTCGACCAGGGCGGGGTCGGAGTACAGCGCGGTGTTGGAGGGGTAGGTGTCGGTGGCGGGAAGGGCGGGCGCGGCGGTCCCGGGGGCGGCGGCTACGGGCGCCGCGGCGAGACCGGTGATCGGTTCACGACGGTTCAGGGCCATGGCAGTCGAGCATGTCAGCGGTCGGCCGCCCGGGAAAGGCGGCGCACCGCCCCGCCGGGGGTGACGACCGGACGGCGCCCGGGGCGGCGGCCCGCGGTCAGACCGTCCGGCGGGCGGGGAAGGCGTGGCGCCGGGCCAGGGTGACGACGGTGAGCGCCGCCGTCACCAGGGGAAGGGCCGTCCAGGGCAGCGCTCCGGCGCCGGCGGCGTCCAGGGCGATACCGCCGGTCAGTGATCCCGCGGCGATGCCGAGGTTGTAGACGGTGGCCTGCAGGGAGGTGGCCACGTCCGCGTGGCGCGGCCCGGAGAGATCGACCAGGGCGGTCTGCAGCAGGGTGGGCGCCGCTCCGAAGGCGGCGCCCCACAGCGCGACGGCGGTCATGGTGACGGCGGGCACCCGGCCGAGCAGGCCGAGGGCGAGCATCGCGCCCGCGATCAGGGCCAGCGCGGCCAGCAGGACCAGCCGGGGACGGCGGTCCACGAACGCGCCGCCGAGCCAGACGCCGACGACCGTGGCGAGGCCGAAGACGAGCAGCAGGGGCCCGGCGCCGCCCTGTCCGCTGTGTGCGGCGAACGGCACCAGGTAGGTGTACAACGCCTGGTGGCCCAGGAGCAGGAACAGGGTGACGGCGAGCGTCGCGGGGATACCGGGGATCGCCGCGATGCGGCACAGCGGGGCGCGCTCGCCGGCGCGCTCGCCGGGGAAGTCGGGGACGTACGCCAGGCTCCACGGCACGAGGGCGAGGGCGAGGCCGGCGAGCAGGGCGAAGACGGTGCGCCAGCCGACGGCCGTGGCGAGGGCCGTCCCGGCCGGGATGCCGAGGGCGAGGGCGACGGTGATGCCCGCGAGCACCACGGCGATGGCCCGGCCGCGGCGCTCGGGCGGGGCCAGCCGGGCGGCGTAGCCGGCCAGCATCGCCCACAGGGTGCCGCCCATGGCTCCGGCGAGCAGGCGGGCCGTGAGGGTCAGGGGGTAGGAGGTGCTGAGGGCGGTGACGGTGTTGGCGAGGGCGAAGCCGAGGAGCGCGCCGGTCAGCACCCGGCGGCGGCGGACGCCGCGCAGGGCGGCGGTGAGCGGGATGGCGGCGAGGAAGGAGGCGGCGGCGTAGGCGGTCACCAGGTAGCCGACGCGGGCCTCGGGGACGTGCAGTCCGGTGCTCATCCGCGGCAGCAGACCGGCCGGGAGCAGTTCGGTCATGACCGCGCCGAAGGCGGCGGCGAAGAGCGCGAACAGGGCTCGCAGGGGGAGCCGTGCGGGCGCGCCGAGCCGCGGTGTCGGCCGGTCCGTGGTGGGTGCGGTGGGCATAGGCTCATGGTGGAACCCTCACATCGGTGTGAAGGCAAGCGTGGGCCGAGGCGCCGTCGTAGCGCCTTCGAGGAGTGTCATGAGGATCGGCGAGCTGTCGCGCCGCACGGGGGTGCCGGCCAGGATGCTGCGCTACTACGAGGAGCAGTCGCTGCTGTGTCCCGAACGGGCGGAGAACGGCTACCGGGCGTACCGGGAGGCGGAGGTCCACCGGGTGCAGCAGATCCGCGGCCTGCTCGACTCGGGCCTCACCACCGAGATCATCCGCCGTATCCTGCCGTATCTCGACCGGCCGGACGAGATCCACGTCCACCCGGAGTGCCTGACCCCGGAGACCGAGGCGCTGATGCGGGGCGAGGCCGAGCGGCTCCAGCAGCGGATCGACTGTCTGGCCCGCAACCGTGACGCCATTCACGCCTACCTCGCCGCCGTGCGGCCGGTGGCGGCGGTCCGGGAGGGGTGACGGCGCGGGCGGGCGGGCGTTGCGGTCAGCTTGCCGGCGCCTCCTGCGGCTCGGGGCGGTCGCGCTCGATCTCGTCCTCCCGGACCAGCCAGAGGGCGAGGACCGCGCCGGAGAAGCTGAGCAGCGCGCCGAGCGTCAGCACGTCGTTGAAGCCCGCGAGGAAGCCTTCGCGGGCGGCGGCCGTGACCGCCGCCCGGGCGGGCGGGGGCACCGCGGCGACGGCCTGTTCCAGGCTGCCGGACGAGGCGGCCTCGACGAGTTCGCGGGGAAGCGGTCCCTCGGCTGCCACCGTCCCGGCCGTCAGCTCGCGGACCTCGGCGGCGCCGCGGCCGACGAAGATCGCTCCCCAGACGGCGATGCCCACGGCGATGCCGACCTGCCGGAAGGTGTCGTTGATGCCGGCCGCCATGCCGCTCTGCTGCTTGGGCACCACGCTGACGGCCACGTCGGCGATGACCGGGTTGATCAGGCCGACGCCGGCGCCGGCGATCAGGAAGCCGGGGAGCAGTGTCGTCCAGTCGGAGTTCGCGTCGATGCCGTTCATCAGCAGCAGGCCGCCCCCGACGGCGGCGAGGCCGACGGCCAGCATGTAGCGGGCCTGGACCCGGGAGAGCATGATGCCGGCGATCGGCGCGACGACGAAGCTGAGCACGGTGATCGGCAGGTAGCGGATGCCGGCCTGGAAGGGCGAGTAGCCGAGGTAGTTCTGCAGGTAGAGCGTCATGTAGAGGAACAGCGCGAAGAGCGAGCCGGAGACCGCGAACGCTGCCAGCTGGACGCCGGTGAAGGCGCCGCGGGCGAACAGGCCGAGCGGCAGCATCGGCTCGGGGACGCGTCGCTCGATCAGGATGAACGCGGCCAGCAGGAGCGCGGAGCAGACGAACAGCGTGACGATCAGCGCGCTGCCCCAGCCCTCCGCGTTGCCCCGGACCATTGCCAGCACCAGCAGGAACAGCGCGAGGCTGAAGGTGGCGACGCCCGCCCAGTCGACCCTGGTCGCGTTCGGGTCGCGGCTCTCGCGCACCTTGGCGTAGGTGGCGGCGAGCGTCAGCAGTCCGATCGGTACGTTGACGTAGAAGATCGACTCCCAGCCGAGCGAGTCGGTCAGGGCCCCGCCGACGAGCGGGCCGATCGCGACCGCGACCCCGATGGTGGCGCCGTACATGCCCATCGCCGTGCCGCGTTCACGCCCGGCCGCGAACTCCTGGGCGACCAGGGCCAGGGACACCGCGAACATCGCCGCGCCGCCGACGCCCTGGAGCGCACGTGCCAGGTTGAGGAAGGTCGGGTTCGGTGCGATGGCGCAGAGCAGCGAGGCGACGGAGAAGATCGCGAGTCCGGCGGCGAACACCCGGCGACGCCCCAGCCGGTCGGCGAGCGAACCCGCCGTCAGGACCAGTGCGGCGAGGGTCAGGGCGTAGGCGTCGAACACCCACTGCAGGTCCGTGAAGCTGGCGCCGAGATCCGCCCGGATCGCGGGCAGCGCCACGTTCACGACGGTGATGTCGAGCAGCAGCATGAACGTCGCCACCAGTACGGCGACCAGGGTCCACCACTTGCGTTCCATGGGTCGGCCGGTCTCCTCGTCGCCGCGGCAGGGCCTCGTCCGTCACTGCCTCGACCGTAGGCGACGACGGAAGGTGACCACCGGACGAGCGCGCCCGGCTCGCCGGGCGAGTTGGTCCGGACGTGGACCGCGGGGGCGCCGGGGGCTTGAACGCGTTGACATGTGACCAAATAGTCACCTATTCTCGAGGTGTGGATCTGGTGTTCAAAGCCCTGGCCGACCCGACCCGGCGGAGTCTGCTCGACGCTCTCTTCGAACAGGACGGGCAGACGCTCGGCGCCCTCGAAGCACGCTTCGAGATGACGCGGTTCGCCGTGATGAAGCACCTCAAGCTGCTGGAGGAGGCCGGGCTCGTCGTCACCCGGCGACAGGGCCGGGAGAAGCTGCACTTCCTGAACCCGGTCCCCATCCGGCTCGTCCACGACCGGTGGGTGAGCAAGTACACGGGGCCGTGGGCGGCTGCGCTCAGCGACCTCAAGAGTCGACTGGAGACTCCCATGCAGAAGGTCTTCGAGATCTACATCCGCACCACTCCGGAGCGTCTCTGGGAGGCGATCACGGACCCGGAGATCCGCGCCAGGTACAACTTCGGCGTCGGGGTCAGCTCGGACTGGACCCCCGGCTCCCGCTTCGAGATGGGCTCCCCCCGCGCGGACGGCCCGATCGGCGAGGGCGTGAACCTGGAGGTCGACCCGCCCCGCCGGCTGGTCCAGAGCATGGTCGCGCTCTGGAGCGACGAGGTGAAGAGCGAGGGCACCAGCCGGGTCACCTGGGAGATCGAGCCGGTCGGCGACTCCTGCCGGCTCACCGTCACCCACGACGAGCTGCGCGAGGGCGCGAACGACGAGCTGTACGGCGGCTGGCCGATGATCCTCTCCGGCCTCAAGACCTGGCTGGAGACGGGCGAGCTGCTCACCACCCCCGGCTCGCTGATGTACACCTGAGCCTGCGACCCCTGGCGGTGGGCGCGTTGACCCGCTCGCCGTCCGACGCCCACCGCCGCCCGAGCGCCCGCCACGCTCGGGCGGCCGGTCGAACACCTGGCCGGGTCTACCGACTCGCAGGCGGTTCCGTCCTGACTGATAGTCGGTGCATGGACCCTGACACGAGGAGGACCATGCCAGGCAGAACACTCGGCGGCGCGCTCGTGCTCGCCCTCGGGATGAGTGTCCTCGTCCCCACCGCGATCTTCGCCGCGGACACGGATCCGGTGGCGGCGCCCGCCGTCACGGCGTCGGAGTCCGGCCAGGATCCGGCGGCGCCCGGCACCTCGGCCGACGTCCCGGTCGTACCGGATCCGTCGGCCTCGGCGGACCCGTCGGACCCCGCGCCCTCGCCCACCCCGAGTCCGACCCCGACCCCGACCCCGAGCCCGACCCCGCCGCCCGCGGCGACGGTGATCACCTTCGGCGCGGCCGCCATCGACCCCAAGCTCCCGGGCCGCGTCCGGCTGGAACTGCTCTACACCTGCGCCGCCCCCGACGGCGAGCGCTCGCTGAACACCTCCGTGGAGCAGCCCGACCCCACCGACCCGGCCACCACCGCCTTCGGCTCCACCCGCACCTCGCCGACGCTGATCGTCTGCGACGGCACCCAGCAGCGCCAGAGCGTGACCGTCCAGTCCAAGACCAGCAACTGGCTCCCCGACGTCGACGCCGTCCTGGTGACCACCCTCTCCGACCTCGGCGCCGCTCCCCCGGCCGCCGCCGACGCCCGCAAGCTCCGGCTGAAGGTCCCGGCCGCCACCGCCCCCTGACGACCACCCGGACCACACCGGAGCCCCCCGGTACTCCGGCACCCCCGTCCGCAACCGGCACCTGCCCGCGACATGTCCTTCTGTCAGGGCCCAGGTCTACACTCGCGACCTGACACCTGGTCAGACATACGCGCGCGGTGACGGTTCGGGGACGTTCGGGGGGCTGGCGTGGCACAGGGATCCGCACACGGTGACACGGGACTCGGCGGACTGCCGACGACCGCGAAGTACGAGGTCGACACACTCTTCAGGGACCTGATCGACCAGTTCCGAGGCGCGCGGCTGCCGATGCCGGTGGTGGTGCTGTACTCCGACGAGGCGGACACCGCACTCGACCGGGAAGTGACCGGCGTGGTGAGCGCCGTCCAGGACGCCCAGGAGGTCGGCGGCCTGCCGTACCGGCTGGTCGGCGGGGCGGAGGGCGGCGACCCGCACCTCAACGCGATCGGCATCCTGGACGCCGTCGCCCGCGGGCCGTGGGCCCGGCGCGGGCCCTCCTGGTACCGGCACTACGCCGTCCCCCGCTCCCGGCTGATCGCCGCCGTCGAGGCCGCAGCCCGGCATGTGCTGGTCGACCAGGCGGCCGGCGGCCCGCAGTCGCCCGACGACCGGGTGGAGGCCGTGCTGGCCCGGCTGCGGGACCTGCACTGGCGGCCGGACCGGCGCGGCGGCACCCTCCAGCAGACCCTGTCGCCGCTGTTCAACTCCACCACCCTGATCGGCGCGGTGGTGCTGGCCGGCCTCACCACGCTGCTGACCCAGGCGCACTGGGAACTGGTGCTCGGTGTCGTCCTGGCGACCTTCGTGCTGCTGGTGGTGAGCGGCTGGGTCCGGCGCAACACCGCGCCGCTGTCCTGGCTCGGCCAGGCCAGCCGGTGGTTCGCCACCACCACCTTCCTCGCCGCCTCCGGGCGGCAGGCCGCCGCCTGGTCGATCTGGCGGCCCCGGATGTCCTGGGACGTCACCCAGGCCCGGGCCAGGGAGGTCGCCGGGGAGATCCTCAAGGCACAGCTCCCCGGCACCCCCGCGGCCGAACGGGAGCGGGCCCAGGAGTTCCACCTGCAACTGCGCACCCTCGCCCTGCTGGAGGACCTCCGCTCGGCCCACCGCTCCTGGGCCCCGGACCTGCGCGGCCGCAAGCGCCGGGTGCCGCCGGTGGTGTTCCTGCCGAGCGCCGGCACCGCCAACGGCGGGCTGCGGGTGCTCAGCGCGATCAGCGACGTGCGCAGCCGCCGCAGTGAGCAGGACCCGCTGCTGGTGCTCGCCGGCGTCGCCCACGCGGACGCCGCGAGCTGGCTCCAGGCGGACGCCGCCGGGCCGGTCACCGTCCCCGTCGGCGGGCTGCGCCGCGGCAGCCCGTACGAGAGCTGGGTGAGCAACCTGCGGGTGCGGCAGGCGCCGAGCCGGGGGCGGGCGCTGGCCTGGACGCTGCCGATCGGGCTGAGCCGGCGGCAGTTGCAGGCCGGGAACACCACCGGGCTGGCCGCGGTGCCGGTCCGCCGCTCGGCGTGGGTGCTGTGGTCGCGGTGGACGGTGCTGCTGGTCCTGGTGCTGGCGTCGGTCGGGGGTGTGCTGCGCAGCCGGCAGCTGTCCGACCAGTACTGCGAGGGCCGGCTGCTCGGTTCCAACCACGACGCGGTGTGGCGGGTGGACCCGGGCGGAGCGCGTCAGTGCGTCGGGGTGGCGACCGGCGGGGTGTCCTTCGCGACCGCGCACGACGTGCGGCTGAGCGGGGCCAGGCCGGGGCACGCGGGCGACCCGGGGAAGGCCGGCGCCGGCATCGGGCTCGGCACCCTGGAGGAGGCGATCCGCCAGGAGAACGACCGCATCGCGGCGCTGCCGAACGTCCGGTTCGTGACCGTCGTGTACGCCGGGTCGCTGACCACCGCGAGCGGGCAGGAGTCGCGGGCGCTGAACAGCCTGAAGGAACTCACCGGGGTCCACCTGGCGCAGCTGCGCAACAACGCCGGCGAGCCCACGAAGGTCAAGGTCCTGGTGGCCAACGGGGGGCAGGACATGTACTTCCAGACCGAGATGGTCGAGCGGATCGTGGAGGTGGCCGCGCGGGACCGCTCGATCGTCGGGGTGGTCGGGCTCGGCCGGAACACCACCGACAGCCAGAACGCCGTCGGTCTGCTGCAGCGCGCCGGACTCCCGGTGGTCGACACCACCAACTCCGGCAGCGACCTCGCCCGCAGCCACGTCAACTACTTCGGGCTGGCGGCGACCGACGAGGAGGAGGCCGCCGAGCTCCGCAAGATCGCCGACGGGCTGGCCCTCGCGCCCGCCGCCCGCTGGGCCGCCGTGCTGACCAGGCGGCCCAGCCAGGACGACCAGTACAGCCCCGAACAGGCCAAGTACGGCACCAGGATGCTCCGCGAGGCGGGCTTCCAGCTGGCCGAGGACCGGCCCCTGGAGTACGGCCTGACCAGCACCGGGGATCCGGACTACGAGGACGCGCTGCGCCGGAGCTGCCAGTCCGGCCACCCGCCGGCCGTGATCTACCTTGCCGGGCGGGCCGACGACGTGAACCAGCTGATGAAGCGGCTGGCCACCGACCCCGGGTGCAACTACCCGCTCACCGTGCTCACCGGTGACGACCTGACCAAGGCCCAGTTCAGCACCGGGGAGACCCGGATGGCGCCGCAGGCCACCCTCTACTACATCGCGCTGACCGATCCGACCGTCACCGCCCGTGCCTCCGACCTGGCCGAGACCGCCGCCGCCGAGCTGGGGATCGTCCCCCAGCCGCCGGGCGGGAACCCGTACGAGGACGACGTCTTCTCGGACGGCTCGCTGGCCCTGGCGTACGACGCCACCGCCGCGCTGCACGCCGGTGCGGAGAACGCCGGCGCCACCCAGGACGGCGGCCGCGGCGCGGTGATGGCGGGGCTGCGGGCGGTCGAGCTGAAGAACCGGGCCACCGGCACCGTCGACTTCCGCGAGACCCGCCCGCTGCTCGCCACCGGCACCCAGCCCGGACACGGCATCAACATCATCCGGGTCACCCGGGAGGCCGACGGCCAGCCGAGGCTGGAACGCATCTGCGGCCGGCCGGCCGGCGACACCGCGCCGCTCACGGGGTGCCGGCCGTAGGCGCGCGGCGAGGGTGCCGGGCGGCCGGCGGCGAGGGGTGTCGGTGCCCGGTGACAGGATGCGCGCATGACGGAACGAGCAGCCCTCCCCCTCCCCGCCGACCTCCCGCCCGCCACCCGGGCGGAGGCCGAGCGGTTCGCCCTGGAGCAGATCCGCGGTGGCTTCCGCACCCTCGACCTGGTCATCCGGGACGTCGAGGAGCACTTCGACCCGCAGCGCGAGCCGGTGACCTGGAGTCAGGCCGCCGACCTGGTCGACCGGCTGTGGGAGGAGCGGCTGGCCGAACAGGCCGGGTGGCCGGAGACGACCGACGCCGACCGGCTGTCGGCCGCCTTCGACGCCCTCGGCGCCGGCGGGATCACCGCGCGGGCCGACTTCACCTGCTGCCGCAACTGCGGCCACTCGGAGATCGACGCCGAGGCCGCCGACGGGGACCACGGGTTCGTCTTCTTCCACCAGCAGGACACCGCCCGCGTCGCGGCGGGCGGCGGGCTGTGGCTGTCCTACGGCCCGCTGCGCGGCTCCGGCGCCGACCCGGTGGCGGTCGGCCGGGAGGTCGTCGAGGCGCTCACCGCGGCCGGTCTGCCGGTGGAGTGGGACGGCTCCGCCGCCAGCCGCATCAAGGTCGCCCTGCCGGAGTGGCGCAAGCGGCTCCCGCGGGGCTGACGGCCCCGTCCGGGGCCGGCCCGCGGTCGTCTGTCTGTTCCACCAGCACCTGCAGGCCGGGACGCTGTTCATGACGGGCAGCGCGAAGGTGTTCCGGGAGACCGCGGGCAGGTTCCTCGCCCTCGCGCTGGAGGACCCCGGGTACGTCCTGGCCCATCCGAACCACTCGACTTCTGTGCGGCGTTCCACTCACAGGAGGGCGTCCTCGGTGCGGCGCGGGAGCTGCACGTCGAGTACCGCGAGGGGTGGACGGCACCGGCGGGCGCCACGCCCGGGTAGCCGCGGCCGCGCGCCCGGAGGCCCGGCGGACGGAGGGGCGGGTGCAGCCGGGAAGGCGACGGCCCCGACGGTCGCGCCGTCGGGGCCGTTCGCGGTCAGCCGGCCGGCGGTCCGTCAGGTCAGGGCATCGTGCAGAACGAGGTCCTCACGGCGGCGATGACCAGCTTGCCCTGCTGGTCGGTCAGGGTGACGCTGCCGCCGCTGAACCGGGCGGCTGCCTCCTTGGCCACCGCCGCGTCGTCCTTGCCCGTGTGGATCTGGGCGCAGACGTACTGGGCGCTGCCGACGGCCTTGGCCGGGTCCGCCGCGAGTTCGGGGTTGACGGCCTTGAGGCCCGCCAGGAGGCCGGCCTGCTGGGCGGCGTTGGGGCTCGGCACGACGACGGCGCCCGAGGCGGTCGGCTTGGCGGCGCCGGTGGCGCCCGTGGCTCCGGCGGTGGGGGTGCTACCGGCCTGGGTCGGCGCCGCCTGCGGGCTCGCGGGGGCGCTGCTGCCGCAGGCCGTGAGGGAGAGCAGGGAGGCGGCCGCGGCCAGACCGATGGTGACGACTCGAATTCGCATGTCGCCAACCGTGCCACAGCCGGCGGTGCGGATCGGCCGCTGTGACAGGCCCGTGACGGACCGGCAGACGACTCGGTACGCAGTTCCTGCCGGTGCGGGGCGGAGGCCGACGCGCGGTTATCACAACACCTCTACAGATAGGTGAAGAACGAACCTCAAACCACTCGATCCGGCCATATCTGAAAGCATCCGTCCGGTGACCGGACAGGCTCTGTCCGGAATACGGACGAGGTGCCTCCGTATCGCCCACCGCCTCCGGGCCCGTGCGCCACCGGTGGCGGCGCCCGCGGCGCTCTCGGGCACCGGCCGCCGAGCGCCCGCCGGGACCTGCCCGGGGCCCGGCAGGAGAGAAGTCCGGAATCATCCCGGCCGGTTGCCCGGTATGACTCGCTTCACCGACAGTCGAACGGATGAACATCATTCAGCGCCTCGCACGAGGCCCCCTCTTAGGCCATCGCGACTTCCGACTGCTGCTGTCCGGATCGGCCACCAGCCAGTTCGGCAGCCAGGTGACCCTGGTCGCCCTGCCGCTGGTCGCCGTGCTCGAGTTGGACGCCTCGCCGTTCCAGGTCGGGCTGCTCACCGCCGCCGAGACCGCCGCCTTCCTGCTGGTCGGCCTGCCCGCGGGTGCCTGGCTCGACCGGGTCCGACGGCTTCCGGTGCTGATCCGTGCCGACGTGGTGCGCTGCCTCGCCGTCGCCTCCGTCCCGCTGGCCGCCGCCGCCGACGTCCTGACGATGGCCCAGCTCTACGCCGTCGCCCTGCTGACCGGCGTGGCCACGGTCTTCTTCGACGTCGCCCACCAGTCCTTCCTGCCGCAACTCCTGCCCCGGGACCAGCTGGTCGCGGGCAACGGCGCGCTGGAGACGGTGCGTTCGGTCGCCCAGGTCGGCGGCCCCGGGCTGGGCGGCGGACTGGTCCAACTGCTCGGGGCGCCGCTCGCGATCGTCGCCGACGCGCTCGGCTACCTCGCCTCGGCTCTGCTCCTGGTGGGCATCCGCACCCGGGAGGAGGTGCCCGAGGCGGTGCCCGGGCGCTCGTTGCGGGCCGACATCGGTGAAGGCCTCGCGTTCGTCCTGAAACATCCGCTGCTGCGGATGATCGCCGCCGCGACCGCCGCCTCCAACCTCTTCGCCGCCCTGCTGATGGCGGTGCAGACGGTCTTCTGGGTCCGCGTGCTCGACCTGTCCCCCGGTGCCATCGGCCTGCTGCTGTCGGTGTCCGCCCTGGGCGGACTGGCCGGCGCGCTGTGCGCGGGGCCGCTGGCCCGGCGGGTCGGCCAGGCCCGGCTGATCTGGCTGTCGACCGTGGCCACCTCGCCCTTCGCACTGCTGTGGCCGCTGGCCGGGCGGGGCGCGGGGGTCCTGCTCTTCGCGGTCGGCTCGGCCGTGGTGCTGTTCGGCGCGGTGGTCTACAACGTGGCCCAGGTGAGCTTCCGTCAGGCGATCTGCCCGCCCGCCCTGCTCGGCCGGATGAACGCCACCATGCGCTTCCTGGTCTGGGGCACCATGCCACTGGGCGCGCTGGCCGGCGGCGCCGTCGCCGCCGCCGCCGGGCCGAGAGCCGCCCTGTGGCTCTGCGCGGTGGGCTTCCTCACCGTGCCGGTGCCCCTGCTGCTGTCGCCGCTGCGCGGGCTGCGGGACCTCCCGGCGGCCGCGAGCGACACCGAGGACGGCGCCGGGCGCGAACCGGCGAACGCCACCGTCGCCGACTGACCCCCGCCCGCCGCGCGCAGCCGCGACCACGATGCGAACCACGACCGGAGGCCCCGTGAACTCCAGCATCACCCGTGCCTACCTCTCCCGCTACCGTTCCGTGGCCGGCGGCTCGGCCGAACTCCTGCCCGTCACCGGCGCGCAGCGGCGGTTCCTGCTCGCCCGCCGCCTCGACCCGCTGGGGCGCCCCGACGTCGTCCCGCTGTTCTTCGCCTTCCCGGCGGGCGCCGTCGAGCTGCCCCGCCTGCGGGCGGCCGCGACCCGGCTGGCGGCCCGCCACCCGGCGCTGCGCGGCCGGTTCGAGTCGCTGCGCGGGACCCCCGTGCTGCGGGTGGGGCCGCCGGCGGCGGAGGTCCGGCGGGTCGAGCCGGCGCCCGGCGAGAGTGCCGCCGACGCGCTGCGGCGCGAGCTGCTCGGCTGGTCCGCGGACGGCCCGGCGCTGCGGCTGCTGCTGGCGGGCGGGCCCGCCGACCAGGAGGAGATCCTCGCCGTCGCCCTGGACCACACCGCCTGCGACGAGCAGTCGCTCGGCATCGTCACCGCCGGGCTCAGCACCGCATACGAAACGTGGGACGAACCGGCGGACGGCCAGGCGACGGACGCCGCGGCCGACACCGCCGACTACCGCGCCGCGGTGGAGGCCCAGTTGGCCGCCGAGGCGACGGCCTCCGCCGACCGGGCCCGGGCCCACTGGGCCGCCCGGCTCGGCGCGCTGCGGGCGCCCGAGCGCCCGCCGTACCGGGCGGAGCCGGACACCGGCATGCTGACGGACCGGCTGCCCGCCGCCTCGGGGGCCGCCCGCGGAGCCGTCTTCCCCGCGCTGCTGGACGCCGTCTCGGCGGCCGCCCGCAGCCTGCTCGGCCCCCGGGCCACGCCGGCCCTCGGCTACCCGTGGGGCGGCCGGCCGGCCGTCGCTCCCCCGGTGCTCGGGTGCTTCCTCAACACCCTGGTGCACCCGGCCCGTTCGGGCACGGCCGGGCTCGACGAGCTCAGCGCCGACTGGTGGGACGACCTGGACCACGCCGACATGCCCTTCGACGAGGTGGTGCACGCCGCCCGGTCGGCCGGCGCGCGGTGGTCCGGCGCCCTGGACGGCCTGCTGACCTTCGAGGACCTGCACCGCCGCCCGCCGCTGGTGCTCGGCGGGATCTCCGGACGTGAGACCCACCTGTCCGGGCGCCCGCTTGCCGCCCCGTTCGCCGTCTCGGCCTCGCACGGCGAGGACCTGCTGGTCCGGCTGGCCTGGGACCGCCGGAACTGGCCGGACCCGGCCGCCGCCGAGGCCTTCGACGCCCTGCTCTCCACCCTCCGCCGGCACCTGGGCGCCACCGCGCCCGGCCCGGTGGGCTGACCCTCCACGGCCCGCTCCCGGTACCACCGGGCACGGCCCCGCGTCCGCACACGTCCCGCCACAAGCAAGGGGAACCATCCATGTTCGCTCTCTCCTCCTCGCAGGAGATCGTCTGGCTGCACGAGCAGCTGCAGCCCGGCAGCCGTGCCTACAACTTCACGGCGTTCCTCGATCTCTGGGGAACCCTCGACCGGGCGGCGCTGCGCACCGGCCTCGCCGCCGTGCTCGACCACCACCCGGGGCTGCGGCTGGAGCTGGTCGCCCGCGAGGGCGGCCTGCCCGACCAGCGGGTGCGCGAGCAGGCCGAGCCGCGGCTGCGCACCACCGACCTGTCCGCCGAGGCCGACCCGGTGGCCGCCTTCCAGCGGGTGCTGGTCGCCGAGGCCGAGGAGCCGCTGGACACCGAGGAGGCGCCGCTGCTGCGCTGGCACCTGGTGCGGCTGGGTGAGGAGCACCACCGGCTGGTGCACGTCGAGCACCATCTGATCCACGACGGCCACTCCTTCGCGATGCTGCTGCGCGACCTGTTCACGGTCTACCGCGCCGAGGTCACCGGCGAGCGCGCCGAGCTGCCGGCCACCCGCTCGTACGAGGAACACGCCCGGGCCGGTGCCGGCATCGACCGTTCGCGCAGCCTGGCGTTCTGGCAGCAGGAGCTGCGGGACGCCCCGCTCGCCCTGACGCTGCCGGGCCTGGCCCGGCCGGGCGCGGTCCGGGCCCACCGGGGCGGCCAGCTGCGGCAGTCGATCGGCGCCGACCTGGCCGAGCGGCTGCGAGCCCGTGGCCGGGCCGACGGCCACACGCCGTTCTCCGTCCTGCTCACGCTCTTCGGCGAGCTGCTGCGCCGGCACAGCGGCCACCGGGAGCTGGTGGTGGGCACCGCGGTCGGCAACCGGCCGGTGGGCTTCGAGTCCACCGTCGGGATGTTCGTCAACACCGTGCCGCTGCGGCTGCGGCTGGACCCGGCCGCGCCCGGCACCGACAGCGTGGACGAGGTCACCGACACCCTGCTCCGGGCACTGCCCCACCAGGACGTCCCGGTGCAGGAGTTGACCCGCTCGCTCGGGCTGCACACCAGCGGCGCGGACAACCCGCTGTTCAGCGTGATGTTCAGCGCGCACGACGCCGCGCTGCCGGAGATCGACGTGCCGGGCCTGGAGGTCACCCTCTACGAGGGGTTCAACACCGGCACCACCCGCTTCGACCTCGACCTCGTCCTGCTGCCCGACGACCGCCGCACCGTCACCGAGCGGCACGGCGCCGGAGGGATGACCCTGGTCTGGGACTACGACGCCGACGTCTTCGGCGAGGAGGTCGCCGACCTGCTGGCCGGACGTCTGCTGGACCTGCTGCGCGCCTACCTGGACGACCCGCAGGCCACGTTGGCAGCCCTGGCCGCCCCGCCGGCACCCGCCGCACCTGCCGCCACCACGTCGCCCGCCGGCCCGGAACAGCCGGCCGTGCTGGACCCGCTGACCCGCCAGGACCCGAGCACCCTCGCCGTCATCGCCGGCACCGAGCGGCTGACCTACGGCGACCTGGACCGCCGGGTCGGCGAGCTGGTCGAGCGGCTGCGCGCCGCCGGGGTGACGGCCGGTCAGCCGGTCGCGGCGCTGCTGCCGCGCGGGGTCGACAGCGTGGTCGCCCTGCTGGCCTGTCTGCGGGCGGGCGCGGTGTACGCGCCGCTCTCCCCGGACGACCCGGCGGCCCGGCTCACCCTGCTGCTGGACCGGCTGAACCCGGCCCTGGTGCTGGCCACCCGGCAGAGCGCGCTCGCGCTCCCCGCCGAGGGCCGCACGCCCGCCCTGCTGGACGGGCCCGCCTTCCCGAAGGCCGAGCCCGCCGCCGTCCTGGACGGCGCCGCGTACGTGATCCACACCTCCGGCTCGACCGGGGTGCCCAAGCCCGTCCTGGTCGGCCGGCCCGCGCTCGCCGGGTACGTCGGCGCGGTGGCGCGGCGCTACGGGCTGGGCCCGGCGGACCGGGTGCTGCTGTTCGCCCGGCCGTCCTTCGACGTGGCGCTGGAGGAGGTGCTGCCGGCGCTGGCCGCCGGGGCCTGCCTGGTGCTGCCGCAGCGTGAGGTGCCGACCGCGCCCGAGCTGGTCGCGGTGCTGGCCGCCCGCGGGGTGACCGTCGCCAACCTGCCGACCAGCTACTTCCTGGCGGTGCGCGAGGAGCTGCGGGAGGCCCTGCGGGACGGGCGCTGGTCGCCGCGGCTGCTGGTGCTGGGCGGCGAGCGCCTGCCCGCCCGGGCGCTGGAGGGCCTGCTGGCGGACACCCGCGCGACGGTGCTGAACGCGTACGGCGTCACCGAGGCGACGGTCACCTCGACGGTGCACGAGATCACCGCCGCCGACCTGGCGGAGGGGGCCGAGATACCCCTGGGCACCGAGCTGCCCGGGACGGCGGTGCACGTCCTGGACGAGGGGCTGCGGCCGCTGCCGGCCGGCGGGGTCGGCGAGCTGGCGGTCTCCGGGCCGGCGCTCGCCGAGGGCTACCTGGGCGTGGTCCGGGCCACGGCCGAGCGGTTCGTCGAGGTCGCGGCGCTGGGCGGCGAGCGGGTCTACCGCACCGGTGACCGCGGCTACCGCGACCGGGACGGGCGGCTGTGGTTCCTCGGCCGCCGGGACAACCAGGTCAAGCTGCGCGGGTACCGGATCGAGCTGGAGGAGATCGAGGCCGCGGCCTCCGCCGAACTCGGCGGCCGCTCCTGCGCGGTGGTGCTGGACGGCGCCGCCGACAACGGCCCCCGGCTGGTCGGCTTCCTGGAGGGCGCGGTACCGCCCGACCAGGCGGCGCTGCACGTCGCGCTCTCGCTGCGGCTGCCCGGCGCGCTGGTGCCCGGTGCCTGGGTGGCGCTGGAGTCGCTGCCGACCCTGCCCGGCGGCAAGCCCGACCGGGCGGCGCTGGCCCGGACGGTGGCCGAACTGCCGGCCCCCGGCGACGAGCCGGCCGGGGAGGGCGTCTTCGCCGATCCGGGCCTGGCGCTGGTCGCCGAGGCCTGGCGGGAGGTGCTGGGCCACGACCGGTTCACGGCCGACTCGCACTTCTTCGAGGTCGGCGGGCACTCGCTGCTCGCCGCGCAGCTGGCCGCCTGGCTGGAGCCGCGGCTGGGCAGTCGGCCGCCGCTGCGCGTGCTGTTCCAGAACCCCGTCCTGGCCGACCAGGCCCGCGCTCTGACGGAGGACCGGCTGTGAGCTCCACTCCCTCGTCCGTCCTGGAGGACGGCCACCGCGAACTGGTCGACGCCTTCGAGAGCTTCGTGCGCCGCGAGCTGGTCCCGCTGGCCGCCGAGCTGCCGGAGACCGCCGACCTGCCGCCCGCCGACCTGCGCGCCTACGTGCGCAAGCGCTCGGCCGCGCTCGGCTTCTACGCGGGCGACTACCCCGAGGAACTGGGCGGCTCCGGGATGCCGTTCACGGCCGTGGTGCTGCTGTACCACGCGGCCGGCCGCAGCGGCTGCGCGCTGGCGCCGTACGCACTGGCCGGGTCGGACGGTCCGAGCCCGCTGCTGCGGCACGGCACACCCGAGCAGGTCGAGAAGTACCTGGTGCCGCTGGTGCGCGGCACCAGTGCCCGCTGCCTGGCGCTCACCGAGCCGCACGCCGGTTCGGACGCGTTCCGGCTCACCACCACCGCCGTCCGGGACGGCGACGGCTGGGTGATCAGCGGGCGGAAGACCTTCGTCTCCAACGCCGACCGCGCCGACCTCGCGCTGGTGGTCACCGCCACCGACCTCGGCGAGGGGCCGACCGGCGGCGCGACCGCCTTCGCGCTCCCGATGGACACCCCCGGCCTGCGGATCGGCCAGCGGTACGAGGGCATGTCCGGCGAGCCGATGTTCGAACTGGTGCTGGAGCAGGTCCGGGTGCCGATGGACTCGGTGATCGGCGGCCCGGAGGGCGTCGGGGCCGCGATGGCGCTGGCCATGGACAGCCTGTCGCGCGGGCGCCTGGTGGTGGCCGCGATGTGCAACGGCGTCGCCGAGTACGCGCTGCGCCTGGGTGTCGAGTACGCCCGGGAGCGGCAGGCGTTCGGCGAGCGGATCGGCGCCTACCAGCACGTCCAGGAGCACCTGGTGCGCAGCCGGGCCGAGGTGGAGGCGGCGAAGCTGCTGACGCTGGCCTGTGCCCGGCTGGTCGACGAGGGCACCGAGGCGCCGGAGAACGCGGCGCTGGCCAAGCTGACCTCCTCGGAGACCGCTGTGCGGGTGGTGGACCGCTCGCTGCAGGTGCACGGGGCGACCGGCTGGGTGCGCGGGCATCCGCTGGAGTTCCTGTACCGCTACGTCCGGATGATGACGATCATCGAGGGGACCTCCGAGGTCCAGAAGGTGATCGTCGCGCGGGCCATGGGCCTGGGCTGACCGCAACCACTGTTCGGAGACCACGACATGACGACTGCTGACAACACCACCCGATCCGTGTCCGTCGCCCACGGCCGCCCGCACCACGACTCCCCCGTCACGGCGCTCTTCGCGGACTGGGCGCGCCGCACCCCGCACGCCCCCGCGCTGATCGACGGCGAGCGGAGCTGGAGCTACGCCGAACTCGACGCGCTGGCCGACACGGTGGCCGACACCCTGCGCCGGCGGGTCCGCCCCGGCGAGCTGGTCGGCGTCTGCCTGGACCACTCGGCCGCCCTGGTCGCCGTCACCCTCGCGGTGGCCCGGCTCGGCGCCGTCCACCTGCCGCTCGGCCCGCGCCCCGGCGAGCGGCGCCTGCAGGCCGTCGCCGAGAACCTGCGGCTGGGCTGCCTGGTCGGCGACCCGGCGCTGCTGCCCGCCGCCCACCGCACGGCGGAGCACCTGCCGCTGGAGCTGCCCGCCGAGGGCGCGACGGCCGCCGCCACCGTGGTGGCCGCCTTCGCCCCGGCCGCCGCGGACGCCGTCGGCGCGCCCGCGGGCAGCCACTACGCGGTGCTCACCTCCGGATCCACCGGCACCCCGAAGGCGGTCGCCGTCGGGGAGCGCTCGCTCGGCGCGATGCTGCACTGGTACCGCGGCCTGACCGGCCTCGGCCCGGGCGACCGGCACAGCCTGCTGATCGGGGTCGCCTTCGACCCGCACCTGATGGAGCTGTGGGCGACGCTGACCTCCGGCGCCGCGCTGAGCGTCGCCCCGGACGCGGTGCGCTGGGACGCCGGCGCGCTCACCGACTGGTGGCGGGAGGCCGGCATCACCGTCAGTGTCCTGCCCACCCCGCTGGCCGAACCGGTGCTCGACCGGCCGTGGCCGGCCGGCCTGGCGCTGCGGCACCTGTCCATCGGCGGCGACCGGCTGCGCCGGCACCCCGGGCCGGACGTCACGGCGCACGTGCACAACGCCTACGGGCCCGCCGAGGCCACCGTGGTGACCAGCGTGCACACCATGGCGCCCGGCGCCGGCGGGGACGGCCCGCCGCCGATCGGCCGGCCGGTGCCCGGCGCCGTCCTCGTCGTCACGGACCAGGACGGCCGCCCGGTGCCGCGCGGCGAGTCGGGCGAACTGCGGGTCGGCGGCAGCCTGCTGGCGCTCGGCTACCTGGACGAGGAGCTCACCGCGCGCCGGTTCGTCCCCGCGCCGGCGGACCTCGACGGTGTCGACCGCCTCTACCGCACCGGTGACCGGGTGCTGATGCGCGCCGACGGTGTGCTGGAGTTCCAGGGCCGCCTGGACGACCAGGTGAAGGTCAGCGGCGTGCGGATCGAGCCGGCCGAGGTCGAGGCCGCGTTCGAGCGCGACCCCCGGGTGCGGCGCGCCGTGGTCGCGGTGCGCCGCGACCCGTCCGGCGCGGCCCGGCTGCTCGCCTTCGTCGAGCCCGCCGGCGACGGCCCGGTGACCGGTGCCGAGCTGCTGCCGCAGGTCCGGGAGTGGCTGCCCGAGCAGGCCGTGCCCACCGTGGTCCGGCTGGTCGACCGCTACCCGCTGGACGCCAACGGGAAGGTCGACCGGGCCGCCCTGCTGGCGGCCGAGGCCGCCGCGCCGGCCGCCGCGTCCGGCGAAGGCGGCACCGCCACCGAGCGGACGGTCCTGGCCCTGTGCCGCGAGCTGCTGGGCCGCCCCGAGCTCGGCCCGCTGGACAACTTCTTCGACGCCGGCGGCAACTCGCTGGCCGCCGCCCGCCTGCTGGTGGCCCTGGAGGAGTCCTGCGGCGTACGGCTGCGCGCTCCGCAGCTGCTGCGCCAGCCCGACCTGCGCAGCCTGGCCGCGCTGGTCGAGGCCGGCCGGCCGAGAGCCGCCGCCGCCTCCTGACCACCCGCCGTGCCAGGGTGCCCCGGCCCCGAGCCGGGGCACCCGGAAGGGAACCACCCATGACGTTCGACGACTCCCGACCGGGCGGCGTAGCCGGTCTGGTCGCCCGCCGCGCCGCACTGCGGCCGCAGGCGCTCGCCGTGTCCGACGGCAGCACCGCCCTGACCTACCGTGAACTGGTGGCCGCCGCCTCCGCGCTGGCCGCCGAGCTGGCCGCCCGCGGGGTCGGCCCCGGCAGCGCGGTCGGGCTGCTGGCGGCCCGCTCCACCCGGCTGGTGGTCGGCCAGCTCGCCGTCTGGTGGGCCGGCGCGCACGCCGTCCCGCTGGATCCGGCCTACCCCCGGCCGAGGACCGCCGAGATGCTCGCCGACACCGGGGCCGTCCTCACCCTGGGCGACAAGGCGCTGCTGGCCGAGGCCGGAGTGCCGGCCGCGCAGACGCTGGCCCTGGACCTCGACGCGCTGCCGCAGGTCGCGGTGACCGCCCCGCACCCCGCCGCCGACGCGGAGCGGGCGCCGGCCCTGGTGATGTACACCTCCGGGTCGACCGGCCGCCCCAAGGGCGTGCAGATCACCCACCGGGCGATCGCCGGCCTGGTCACGGCGCCGGACGCGGTACGGCCGGGCCCCGGCGAGCGGGTGCTGTTCCACTCCCCGTCCACCTTCGACGCCGCCACGTTCGAGGTCTGGGCGCCGCTGGCCGCCGGCGGCGCCGTGATGGTCTCGCCCGCCGAGCGCCCGACGGCCGAGGACCTGACCCGGGACGTCGAACGGTTCGGTGTCACCACGGCGTTCCTCACCACGGCGCTGTTCCACCGGCTGGCGGCCCGGCAGTCCCGGATCTTCGGCGTGCTGCGCACCCTGCTGGTCGGTGGCGAGGCCCTGTCGCCGGAGCACGCCGGGGCCGTACTGCGGGCCTTCCCCTGGCTGGACCTGGTCAACGTGTACGGGCCGACCGAGGCGACCACCTTCACCACCCTGCACCGGCTGCGCGAGGAGGACTGCGCGGGCCCCGTGCCGATCGGACGGCCGTTCGGCGGGGCCACGGTGCAGGTCCTCGACGAGCGGTCGGCGCCGGTGCCGGCCGGCGGGCGCGGCGAGCTGTGGATCGGTGGCAGCCGGCTGGCCCTGGGCTACCTGGGACAGCCGGAGCTGACGGCCGACCGCTTCCGGGAGATCCCGGGCGCCGGGCGGATGTACCGCAGCGGCGACCTGGTCTCGGCCCGGCCGGACGGCACGCTGGACTTCCACGGACGGGCCGACGACCAGGTCAAGGTGCGCGGCTTCCGGATCGAGCCGGGCGAGGTCGAGCACACCCTGCGGCTGCACCCGGAGGTCTCCGAGGCCGCGGTCGTGGTCCGCCGGGCCGGCCTGGACGACGCCGCGCTGACCGCCTTCGTCGTGCCCACCGACGGGCACCGCCCCACCGGCGAGGCGCTGCGCGGCCACCTCGCGGACCGCCTCCCCGCGCACCTGGTGCCCACCGGCTGGGCCGTCCTGGACGCGCTCCCGCTCACCGGCACCGGCAAGGTCGACCGCCGCGCGCTGGCCGAACGCGACCTCGCCGGCGCCCCGGCCGAGCCCGCCGCCGCGAGCCGCCTCACCCCGCTCCAGCAGGAGGTCGCGGCGGCCTGGGCCCGGGCCCTGGGCCACCCCGTCGAACGGCCGGACGCCGACTTCCTGGCCGAGGGCGGCCACTCGCTGATGGCCATGTGGGTGGTCGACGACCTGCGTGAGGACCTCGGCGTGGACCTCTCGCTCGCGGACTTCTTCGCCCACCCCACCGTCGCCGCGCAGGCCGCCCTGGTCGAGCAGGCCCTGCTCACCGCCCTGGGCGAGAGCGCCGAGGAGAACCGATGAGCACCACCCCGCAGACGGCCGGCCGGCAGGCCGAGCTGCTCCGGCAGGCCCGGCGACGGGCCGACGCCACCCGTCCCGCCGACATTCCGCGCACCGCGTCCACCGGGCCCGCGCCGCTGTCGCACGCCCAGCACCGGATGTGGCTGATGGACCGGCTCGGCCGGGCCGGCGCCCGGTACCACGTACCGCTGGCCACCCGGCTGCGCGGGCCACTGGACACCGCGGCGCTCGCCGAGGCGCTCACGGCGCTGGCGGCCCGGCACGACATCCTGCGCACCCGGTACGGGCAGCACGGCGGCCAGGACCCGTACCAGGAGGTGCTGGCGGCGGCCCCGGTGCCCGTACCTGTGCTGGACGCGCCGGCGGGGCGGGCGCAGGAGCTGCTGCGGGCCGAGGCCGCCCGCCCGTTCGAGCTGGCCTCGGGCCCGGTACTGCGCGCCCTCGTCCTGCGGCACGCGTCCGAGGACCACACCGTCCTGATCACGCTGCACCACATCGCGATCGACGGCGGCTCGCTCCCCGTGCTCACCGGCGACCTGGCCGAGCTGTACGCCGCCGCCTCGCTACGGCGCCCCGCCCGGCTGCCCGAACCGGGCCTGCGGTACGCGGACTTCGCCCGTTGGGAACGCGGCCGCGACCCGGAGCTCGCCGCAGAGGTCGACGCCTGGGCCGAACGGCTCGCCGGGGCCCGCCCGGTGCCGCTGCCCCGCCCGGCCACCGCCGGACCCCGCACCGGGGCGGCCCGGCTGCACAGCCTCCCGCTGCCGCCGGCCACCCTGGACGGGCTGCGCGCGCTCGGGCGGGCGCACGGCACGACCCTGTTCACCGTCGTCCTGGCCGCGGCCTTCGCCACCCTGCGGCGGGCCACCGGCGAGGCGGACCTCACCCTCGGGTGCGCCGGCGGCCGGCGCTCCCGGCCCGCCCTGCGCCGGCTGGTCGGACTGTGCGTCAACACCCTCCCGGTCCGGGCCGACCTGTCCGGCGACCCCTCGTTCACCGACCTGCTCGGCCGGGTGCAGGCCGCCCAACTCGCCGCGCAGGAACGCCAGGAGGTGCCGTTCGACCTGGTCGTCGAACGCCTCGGGGCCGCCGCCCGCGGGCAGGACGGCTCCCCGCTGCTGTCGGTCACCTGCGACCTGGTCGCCCCGTCCGACGCACTGCCGTTGCCCGGCCTGGACGCCGCACCGGTCGAGGTCGACCTCGGCCTGGCCAAGTTCGACCTCGGGCTGTTCGTGGCGGACGGCCCGCAGCCGCGCTGCCTGGTCCAGTACGACGCCGACGCGCTCACCGAGCCGGCCGGCGCCCAGCTGGCCGCGGACTTCGCCGCGCTGCTGACCGCCGTCGCCGAGGACGGCGGGCGCCGGCTCGGGCAGCTGCCCGGCACCGCGCTGCGCGCCGAGCCCGGCCACCCCGCCGAGGCCGCGCTGCTGGCCGACCCCCGGGTCCGCGAGGCGTACGTGCTGGTCCGCGAGGGTCGGCCGCCGCTGGCGTACGCGGTGGCCGGCGGCCCGGGCGGCGCCCCCGGCGGCGCCGAACTGCGGGCCGGGCTGCGCCCGCTGGTGCCGTCCGGTCAGCTGCCCGCGGCGGTCACCCTGCTGGACGCGCTGCCCCGGACCGCCGACGGCGCCGTCGACCCGGCCCGGCTGCCCGGCGCGGGCCCGCGGCCCGCACCGACCGCGCCGGCCGTGCCGTCCGCACCGCCCGGCGGCGCCCACGAGGACGCCGTCCGGACGGCCTTCGGGGAACTGCTGGGCACCCGACCCGAGCCGGACGGCGACTTCTTCGTCCTCGGCGGGCACTCCCTGGTCGCCGTGCAGCTCGCCGAACGGCTGCGGCTGCGCACCGGCCTGCCGCTGACCGGGCTGGACATCCTGGAACAGCGCACCCCCCGGGCGCTGGCCGCACTGCTGGACACCCGGGACGCCGAACGCCTGGCCGCGACCCCCCGCCGGGCCGGGGCCGGCCCCGGGGCCGTACGTCCGGGCACCGTCCTGGTCACCGGCGCCACCGGCGGGGTCGGCGCCGCCGTCCTTCAGGAGCTGATCGCCCAGGGACGCCCGGTGCGGGCGCTCACCCGGCCGGAGTCCGCCCACCTGGTGGCGCTCGACGGCGTCGAGGTGGCCGAGGGCGACCTGGCCGACCCGGACAGCCTGCGCGCGGCCGTCCGGGGCGTGGACGCGGTGATCCACGCGGCCTGCACGTTCACCGCGCACGAGGTCGACGTGGCGGCGATGCGGGCCATGGTGGACGCCTGGCGGCACGGCAGCTTCGTGTTCGTCAGCAGCATCGACGCATACGGCCGCCCGCCGGGCACCGAGGTCGCGGAAGGCGCACCCGCCGCACTGCCCGTCACCGCCTACGGGCAGGCCAAGCTCGACTGCGAGCGGATCCTGCTGGAGGCCGCCGGCAGCGGCGGCCGGGGCCCCGGCGCGGTGGTCCGCGCGCCGATCGTCTGGGGGCCGCACCGACGGCTGCGCGAGCAGCTGCGCTGGGGTGCGACCGGCGGGCTCTTCCAGACCGCGCAGGCCGGCCGGCCCCTGGTGCTGCCCGACCCCGCGGCCGACGGCCACGCCTGGTACGGCGCGGCCTGGGTGCACTCCGCCGCCCTCGCCCGCGCCCTGGCCGCCTGCGCCGACGGCACCGGCCGGGCGGCCGGCCGGGTGGTCAACGCGGTCGGCGGCCACGTCGGCTGGCCGGAGTTCGGCTCCGAACTGGTCCGTCTGCTGGGCTCGCCGAGCACCGTCGAACTGCGCCCGGACGCCGACCCCGAACTGGCCCGCCCGTGGCGCTACGGCGCCGGGACGCTCGCCGATCCGCTCCGCCCGGAGCCCGGCGAGGACTGGCGGACGGTGCTGGCCGCCATGGTGCGGTAGCCGGGGTCCCGGCCACCCGGGCAGCCCCGGACCGGCAGTGCGCCGGTCCGGGGCGGTCATCGACTGGGAGGACCGACGAGGGGCAGCGGCGTCGAAGCAGAGGCCGGGGACACCGGTCCGGCGCGGCTGCGTGTCCTGCTCGGCTACTCGGTCGGCGAGGTCCCCGCCCGATGAACCTCGTGCATCCGTTCCCGCCGGCGGCGGTTCTGTTCCCGCCTGCCCATAGGCCTGCCCTATGCCCCCATAAGCCCGGGTGCCCTACTGCGGCGCCCGGGCGGCGGCGAGGGTGACGGGCAGGACGGGTGATCTCCCGGCCGCGCACCGACCGAAGGAACCCGCCATGCCTCGTCCCGTCCGGGTCGCGATCGTCGGGGCCGGCCCCGCCGGGATCTACGCCGCCGATGCCCTGCTCAAGTCCGAGCTCGCCGCGGAGCCCGGGGTCTCGATCGACCTGTTCGAGCGGATGCCGGCGCCGTTCGGGCTGATCCGGTACGGGGTCGCCCCCGACCACCCGCGGATCAAGGGGATCGTCTCCGCGCTGCACCAGGTGCTCGACAAGCCGCAGGTCCGCCTGTTCGGCAACGTCGACTACCCGGGCGACATCGGCCTGGACGACCTGCACCAGTTCTACGACGCGGTGATCTTCTCCACCGGCGCCGACGCCGACCGCGACCTGGACATCCCCGGCATCGGCCTGGACGGCTCCTACGGCGCCGCGGACTTCGTCTCCTGGTACGACGGCCACCCCGACGTGCCGCGCCGGTGGCCGCTGGAGGCGGAGAAGGTCGCGGTGCTCGGCGTCGGCAACGTCGCGCTGGACGTCGCCCGGATCCTGGCCAAGACCGCCGACGAGCTGCTGCCGACCGAGATACCCCCGAACGTCCACGCGGGCCTGGCGGCCAACCGGGCCGTCGAGGTCCACGTGTTCGGCCGCCGCGGCCCGGCGCAGGCCAAGTTCAGCCCGATGGAGCTGCGCGAGCTGGACCACTCCCCGACCATCGAGGTGATCGTCGACCCCGAGGACATCGAGTACGACGACGGTTCGATCGCCACCCGCCGCGGCAACAAGCAGGCGGACATGGTGGCCTCCACCCTGGAGAACTGGGCCATCCGCGACGTCGGCGACCGGCCGCACAGGCTGTTCCTGCACTTCTTCGAGTCCCCGGTGGAGATCCTCGGCGAGGACGGCCGGGTGGTCGGCCTGCGCACCGAGCGCACCGAGCTCGACGGCACCGGCAACGTGGTGGGCACCGGCACCTACCGGGACTGGGACGTCCAGGCCGCCTACCGCGCGGTCGGCTACCGCTCGGCCGAACTGCCGAAGCTGCCCTTCGACCCGGTCTCCGCGACCGTCCCGCACGAGGCGGGCCGGGTCCTGGAGGCCGGAGTGCCGCTGCCGTCCACCTATGTGACCGGCTGGATCAAGCGCGGCCCGGTCGGCCTGATCGGCCACACCAAGGGCGACGCCAACGAGACCGTGGCCTGCCTGGTCGCCGACCACCGCGACGGCCGGCTGCGCACCCCCGCCGCGCCCCGCGAGGACGCCGTGCCCGCGTTCCTGGAGAGCCGCGGGGTCGAGTACACCACCTGGCAGGGCTGGCACCGGCTGGACGCCCACGAGCGCGAGCTCGGCGCCACCGAGGGCCGCGAGCGGGTCAAGGTGGTGTCCCGCGCGGAGATGCTCCGGGCGAGCTTCGGGGACGGCTGACGGCTAGGCGCCCCGGCGCGGGGCGGTGGCCGGCGGGCCGTCCAGGACGGTGAAGCGCAGGCCCGCCGCGGTGAGGCGGTCGATCAGCGCGGTGCCCATCGCTGCAGCCGGGGTGACCTGGCCGGCGGTGGGCGGGAGGTCGTCGTAGGCCAGGCTGAGGGCGGACTCGGCGAGCATCTTCGCGGTCTCGGTGTACCCCGGGTCGCCGCCGGACACCTCGGTGAAGACCCGGGTGCCGGGGCCGGTGTCGCCGACGAAGCGCACGGTGAACCAGGAGGCCGCGCGCTGCTCGGCGCTCGGCCCGTCGCCGGGCCTGCGCAGGCCGGTCAGTGCCCGGCGCAGCGGCGGGACCTGCGCCGCGACCAGCAGCGCGGCGAGCCCTGCGGCGCCGGCCAGCAGCACCGGGAGCCGCCGGACGGCCGCGTAGTGGCCGTAGGTGAAGGCCGGCCCGTAGTCGGGGCGGGCGGCGGCCGAGCGTGCGACCACCTGGGCGTCGATGGTGGGCAGCGGCACGGCCCAGGCGCGGGCCTCCGCCGACCGGCGGAGGGGCCCGGCGCTCGTCCTGATCCTTCGGCCGGCCGGCCGGGGCTCGGCGGCGCGGCGCTCGCGGGCGGCCCGGCCGGCGGCCCGCAGCCGGGACATCGCGCTCAGCGCGGAGGCGAAGGTACCGCCGGAGAAGGTGCCCCCGGCGCGGACGAAGCCGCGGACCGAGACCGCCGCGCCCTCGGGCAGCACGTCGAGCGCGCGCATCCGTTCCAGGGTGAACAGCACGCCGAGGTCGTGCGGGACGGAGTCGAAGCCGCAGGAGTGCACCAGGCGGGCCCCGGTCGCCACGGCCCGGCGGTGGTGGCGCAGGTACATCAGGTCGACGAACTCCGGTTCGCCGGTCAGGTCCACGTAGTCCGTCCCGGCGTCCGCGCAGGCCGCCACCAGCGGCTCGCCGTACCGGAGATAGGGGCCGACGGTGGAGATGACGACCCGCGCCGAGGCGGCGACCTCGCGCAGCGAGGCGGGGTCGGCCGCGTCGGCGGTGAGCAGCGGCAGGTCCGCGCAGCCGGGGACCAGGGTGCCCAGGTGGGTGCGCAGCGCCTCCAGCTTGTCCCGGTTGCGGCCGGCCAGTGCCCAGCGGCAGCCCTGCGGCGCGTTCCGGGCCAGGTACTCGGCGGTCAGCGCGCCGGTGAAGCCGGTGGCGCCGAACAGCACCAGGTCGTACGGGCGATCGGCGTCCATGGCATCCCCTACCGGCCGGTAATGACGGGGCCCTCACGCTAGGGACCTGCGTGCGGCGGTGTCAACAGCCCGGCGCCCCCGTTCAGCCGCCGAAGTTGAGCGCGTACAGCCGCCGGACGGAGTCCGCGCCGACGAAGTCCATCGGCACCGTCCCGAGCACCGGGCGGGCGGCCGGGTTCAGGCCGCCGAGGTAGCCGTTCAGCCGGGGCGCCATCGCGTCGGCGGCCTGGCGGGGCCACAGGCCCCAGCCGGAGGAGGAGGTGAAGGTGAGGAAGAGCCGCTGCGGGTCGCCGCTCGCGCGGGCCGCGTCGAGGTGGGCGGAGGTCTCGGGCCACTTGCGGGAGGCGATCTCGAAGATCGTCCCGATGTTGTAGTCGTCCTCGATGTCGGTGAGCGCGCCGCCCCACGGGATCCCGGGCAGGCCGGGGCTGTCGGCGAGCAGCACGATCCGCCCGCGGACCTCGCCGAGCCGCGGGATCCGGTTCTCGCCCCACATCAGGCCGGACCATCTCGCCCGGTAGCCCTCGAAGACGGACCGGAAGTCGGCGGCGGCGGCCGTCGAGTACTCCTGCTTGACCCGCATCAGGACGCTCTCCTGCGGGTGGTGGGCGAGGAAGTCCTGGCACTGGTTGAGCACGTCACCGAAGAAGATCTCCTGGAAGACCGGCCCGTGGTGGATTGCGAAGACACCGTCGATCAGCCGGCAGCGGATGTCGAAGAACCGGACACCCGCGGCGAGTTGGTCGGGAACCGAGAGCGTCTGGGTCTGGGTGATCGGGCCGCCGTGCAGCGAGCAGGTGTCGTGGGTGCCGGGCACGGTGAGCCGCGACAGCCAGCTGTCGGAGGGCAGCGCCCCCATCCAGTCCGCCCCGCCGGGGACCTGGGCCGCCCCGGCCGCCGGGGCCGCCGCCCCGAGCCCCGCACCGAGGGTGCCCGCCGCGCCCAGGGCCAGCACCGCCCGGCCGAGGGTGCGCCTGCTGATCCGCTGCTCCGTCAGTTCCACTGCCTCGTCCCGTCGTTCGCCCGGTGGTTGCCATGTGCATTGTCATGGCTGCCGGCGAGTCGGGGATAGACCCGTGCACGGGTCGGCCGCCGCAGCGGCGCGGGGAGGCGGGGACGGGATCCGGGGCAGGGAGTCGAGGCAGGGAAAGGCCCCCCGACCGGTGGTCGGGGGGCCTGGGCGGGGTGACCGCTCGGCGGCGGGGTCAGGGCTTGGCGTAGTCGCCGTAGCCCTGCCAGTCGATGACCACGCAGGGCTCGTCGCCCAGCACCCAGGCGTCATGCCCGGGAGCCACGGTCAGGAAGTCGCCCGGCCCGAACTCCATCGACTCACCGTCATCCATGACGATCTTCATCCGGCCGGAGACGAAGTAGCCGGTGTGCGCCGCCATGCAACTCTCCGTCCCCGCCAGCGGCTTGATGTGCTCGGACCACTTCCAGCCCGGCTCGAAGGTCGCCCGGCCCACCGGGCCACCGGCGAGGCTGACCAGCTCCAGCTTTCCCTTGCCCTCCTCGAAGGGCCGGACTTCATCCGGCGTGTCGAGGCTCTTGCGGACGAGACCGGCCATGAGACGCTCCTTCGTCGACAGCGGCGGGGACCCGGCCGGACGCGCAACGCCACCGGACTCACGTCCGACCGGTGGCCGAGCCCGGTCGCGGTCGCGCCGACCCGCACCTGCGGTAGATCCAGTCTGCGCCTGCTGCGGCCCGGCCGCCTCCCCCGCCGGGCGTCCGGTCAGCGTGGCCGACGGCGGTGGCGGCCGGCGCTATGTCGCCCCGCACCACGGGCGCGTCCGCGGGGATCGGTCGCGGCCAGGACGGCCGCCACCAGCAGCGGGACGGTCAGCAGGAGCAGGTTCAGCATCGGGTCCGGCCCTCTCGTCGGGAGCATACGAAGGACCGTAACGAGCCGTCACCGAGCGGAGCGGGAGCGGCCGCACGTGGCGGCGGCAACCACCCCGAACCGGTGACACGGTGTACTCCGGTGAGCACGGTGTCAGGCGATGGCGACCCGCAGGATGCGGTCGTCACCGGCCCGCGGCTGACCCCGGCCGTCGGTGTTGTTGGTGCTGACCAGCAGGGTGCCGTCCCCGTCGGCGACGACCGTGCGCAGCCGGCCGTACGTCCCCGTGAAGAAGGCCTCCGGGGCGCCGCTCACGTGGTCGCCGTCGACGGGGATGCGCCAGAGCCGGGTGCCGCGCAGCGCCGCCATCCAGATGGCCCCGTCGGCGTACGCGATGCCGCTGGGCGAGGCCTGGTCGGTGTGCCACTGGACGAGCGGGTCGGTGTAGCCGGCGCGGTGGGCCTGACCCTCGACCACGGGCCAGCCGTAGTTGGCACCGGGGGTGATCAGGTTGAGCTCGTCCCAGGTGTTCTGGCCGAACTCGGACGCCCACAGGCGGCCCTGCCCGTCCCAGGCGAGGCCCTGGACGTTGCGGTGGCCGAGCGAGTAGACCACCGAGCCGGGGAACGGGTTGCCGGGGGCGGGGGCGCCGTCCGGGGTCATCCGGAGGATCTTGCCGCCGAGCGAGGCCGGGTCCTGGGCCAGTTCGGTGCGGCCTGACTCACCGGTGCCCGCGTAGAGCATGCCGTCGGGGCCGAACGCGATCCGGCCGCCGTCGTGGTTGCTGCCCTTGGGGATGCCGGTGAGCACGGTGGTGGGGGTGCCGAACTGCGGGCCGGGCGGCCGCTGCCCGTCGTAGCCGAACCTGACGATCCGGTTGTCGTCGGCGGCCGTCAGGTAGGCGTAGACCTGGTGGTCGGTGGCGTAGTCGGGCGAGAGGGCGAGGCCGAGCAGACCGCCCTCGCCGCCGGCCACCACGCCGGGGACGACACCGAGGTCGGTCTTGGCGCCGTCCCGGGCCGCGACCCGGGTGACCCGCCCGGTGTTCCGGGAGGCGACCAGCAGGTCGCCCCCCGGCAGTACGACGATGCCCCAAGGGCTGTTGAGCCCATCGGCGACCTGCCCGGCGACCCGGACGCCGCTGCCGGACGTCCCGGCGGAGGCCGAGGCCCCGACGGCCGTGGACACCTCGGACGGCGCCGGGGCGGCCGCCGAGCTGCACCCAGCGGCAAGCACCAGGGCGACGGCGGCGGCAGCGACGGTACGCGCTCGCATGAAGGCTCCTCACCGGCTGGGTGGTCGGGCTCCCACCCCAGCACACCACAGGTGGCCCCCACCGGGCAGCGGGACAGCCCGAGCGGGCGGGCGCAGCGGGACAGCCCGAGCGGGCGGGCGCAGCGGGACGGCACCTGCGGTACGGGGACACCCGGGATCCGACGTGGGCGGGGTGAGGTGCTCGCCGACCTCGCGGGCGGCCACCCGGCAGCTGAGGGCCCCTCAGCAGAGTGTCGAGTCCATCATGCCTCGTCAGCGACCCCGGCGGTAGGACGAACAGCACGATTTCCCGGCCTTGTCCGAGGCGCGCGGCACCCTCAGACTCGACCCATCCACCCCGTCCGCCCGTACCGGGCCGCCCACAGGCTGCCCCGGTGCGCGCGTCGCGCTGCCCGGCCGTCCGGCGGGCAGTCCCGCGGGGTGGCCGAACGAGGGGGAACGATGGATCACGATGCGGTGCTGAGCGCCAAGGTGCTGCTGTTCCACGCGGGCCGGCTGGACCTGGCCCAGCGGGTCCGGGCGTACCGGACCCTGCTGGAGGTCAACCCGGCGGCGTACGGGCCGAAGCTGGCCAGGGCGCTGGTGAGCACGACGTACGACGCCGCGCTCCGGGAGCTGCCCGAGGCCCGGCTGGCGCTGACCGAGGAGGCGCTCGCGGCGATCCTCGGCCTGAGCGAGGCGGACCAGCTCCGGGACCACCTGCTGCCCGACGTGCTGGGCGCCCATCAGCGGGAGCTGTGCGCGGCGGGCCGGCGGCCCGAGGCGCTCGCGGTGCGGGCGCGGCTGCTCGCCATGGGACGCGGCGCGGCTCGGGCGCACGGCGGTCCGCCGGCGGGTCTCGACGGTTGGGCCGACGGTCTGGCGGAGGAGCGCCGGCACCGGGAGGCCGCCCAGGCCTACGCCGAGATCGTCCGGGCCGACCGGGAGGCCGGCCGCAGCGGCGACCCGGTGACGGTGATCGCCCTCGCGGCCCAGCTGGAGGCGGCCGGCCGGCCCGAGGCCGCGATCGACGCGATCGCCGACCTCGTCCGCCGGCAGCGGGCGGGGGCGGGGGAGGAGTCCGGACCGATGTCCTGCCTGCTGTACACACTCCTCCACTTCGCCCGGCTGCTCGACACCCACGGCCGGACCGGGCGGGCCACCACGGCGCGGGCGGAGGCCCTCGCGCTGCTCACCGGGCTGTCCGGCCGCAAGGGGCACCCGTGGGGCTACCACCAGGCGGATTACTGGGCGGCCCTGCTGGCGCTGTCCGGCCGCCCGGACGAGCACCCGGCGCCCGGCGAGCCGGTGCCACCGTACGGAAGGCCGTTGCACGCCTGGTCGCCGGACGTCAGGACGCGCTACCGGGCGGACCGGGCCGCCCTGGCGGCGGAGGTGGACACCCTGCTGCCGCTCGCGGAGGCGGACCCGGACACCCACCTGGCCGCGCTGGTCACCCGGCAGCGCAGGCTGGTCGTCCGAGCCGGCGTCGAGGCCGGGGACCGCCTCGGGCGGATGCTCGAAGAACTGCTCCCGCTGTTCGACCGGGGCGTCGCCCTGGCGCGTCGGCTGGACGGCCTCGGCCACCCCGAGGGCCCCGCGGCGCTCTCCCGGGCCCTGACGGACCGGGCGACCATGTTCGTCGCGGTCGGTCAGTACGGCTACGCGCTCGCCGACTTCGAGCAGTCGCTGCCGGCCGGCGCGCGGCCCGCCGCCGGCTGATCCCGTTGGGGGTCGGCACCCGGCCGCCGGGTGCCGGCCCGCCGGGCGGGCGGGCGACGTCAGTCGGCGGCGAGCAGCCCTTCCCGCTCCCAGACGGCCCGGGCCGCCGCCAGCCGCCGCTGCTTGGTGTGCCGCCACTCGGTCCGGTCGGTGACCGCGCCGGGGGGCTCCTCCACCGTGTAGCAGAGCGTGCACACGTACCCGCCGCGTGGGCCGTCCTTGACCGGCGTGCCGCAGGTCGGGCAGTAGCGGGAGTGGTGGACCTGACTACTCATGGCGCCAGGTTACTTGCCGATCACGGCCCCGGACGAGAGCAGGCTGCCCGGACGGTGGCATGGGCCGCAGGCGTACCGCACACGACCTGGCCGCTGCCCCGGACCGCCGACGATCTACGGTGGTCGGATGCAGACCGTGGAACTGACCTGCGACCAGGCCTTCGACCGGGCCGTGCGCGAGGTGTGGGGGCAGCTAGCCGACGGCGGGGTCCCGAGCCTCGCCGCCAACACCCACCCCACGCACCGCCCGCATCTGACCCTCGCCGCCTGCGGCGCGATGCCCGCCGGCGCGCTCGCCCGGATCGACGAGCTGCTCGCGGGGGCGCTGCCGCTGCCCGTGCGGCTCACCGGTCTGCTGTCGTTCAGCGCGCGCAGCCGCCGCCGGGTGCTGACCTGGTCGGTGGTCCCGACCGTCGAACTGCTCACCCTGCACCGGGACATCTGGACCGCCCTGGCGGCCGCGGACGAGCCCAACCCGCTCTACCTGCCCGGTCGGTGGTCCCCGCACCTGGGCCTGACCCGGCGTCTGGAGCCCGCCGAACTCTCCCTCGCCCACGACCTGGTCGGCCGGCTGCCCGACCTGACCGGTACCTTCGACGCGGCCCGCAGCTTCGACAGCGCCGCACAGGCCACCACCGCCCTCGGCGGCCGGCTCGGCGCGCTGGGCTGAGGAGCGCCGGCCACCGGGGCTCAGCCGCTGCGGCGCTTGCGGACCAGCAGCACGACGGCCCCGACGACCAGAACGGCCAGCACCGCCGACCCGCCCGCGCCGCCACCGGTGCCGGAGCCGTCCGCCCGGCTGTCGGTCCCGGCGGCCGCCGGAGCGCTCGCGCCGGGGGCCGGCGAACCGCCCTCGGGGGCGGGTGCGGCGTCGAGCGCCTCGCGCCAGACCGCACTGCCCTTGCCCTCGCTGCCGAACATCAGGGCCTTGCCGTCGGCCGTGTAGGTCACCGACTCGCCCTGGCGCTGGAGCGGCACGTTGACCGAGCCGTCCTCCACCGGGCGGCCGTCCTGCCAGCGGTAGGCGGTGCCGGAGAAGTAGCCGCGCAGCACCAGCCGGGTGCCGTCGGGCGAGAAGGCGCCGTCGGTGACCCAGGGCACGTCGGCGATCGGGCGGAAGACGTTCACCCCGGTGGCGGACAGTGCCTCGGGCCCCTGGTAGAGCTTGCCGCCGCCGCTCTGCTTCTTGCTGGCGATGTAGGCCCGGCCGGTGACCGGATGCACCATCAGCGCCTCCGCGTCGCGCGGCCCGTCCTCGTACGTGACCCGGTAGCGGGTGACGTCCACGGTCTGGTCGCGCAGTTCCCTGGGCTCGGCGAAGCGGTAGATCCACACCTCGGGCCAGGTGCCGTCGCGGTTGTCGCCGATGTCGCCGAGGTAGAGCTGTCCGTCGGGGCCCAGGGAGATCGCCTCGGTGTCGCGCGGCTTCGTCCCGCGCAGGGTGACCGTCGCGACGGTGCGGCCCTCGGAGTCGACGGCGTAGACGTACGGGCCGTCGTCGCTGTCGTTGTGGGTCCAGTAGACGCCGGGGTGGGCCCGGCTCGCGGCCAGGCCGCTGGACTCGGTGATCCGCGGGTCGGTGATGGTGAAGGCCTCGCGGGGCAGTCCTGCCGCGGCCGCGGGGCCCGCGGCGGGGCCGATCGCGAGCAGCGCCGCGGCCCCGGCGGCCGTGCCGACACGTATCGCCCGGGACCGCCACCGCCACCGCTCGTTCGCCCTCGTCACCCAGCGATCATCGCACGGCCGGCGGGCGGGGCCATGCCTGTTCGAACGGCCGTTCCGGGCGGACCGGCGCAGCCCACGGCCGGCGCCGGGCCCGGGCGGGCTCAGACGGATCGTTCGGGGCGGCGCAGCACCGAACCGGTGGGGATCCCGGCGAAGTGTCCGCGCCCCGGGCCGCCCGGGGCGGCGTTCACCGCGGGGGCCGCGGCGTGCATGAATCCGGCGGCACGTTCGATGATCCGCGGCAGTGCGGCGTAGAGCGCGTCGCCCGGGCAGAGGGTGCAGAACGCGTCCCGGTGGCCGGAGATGGTGTCGAAGGTGTGGTTGGTCCCGGCGGGGAAGCGGCTGCCGCTGCTGTTGGAGGTGAGTTCCGCCTTCGCCAGCGGATCGAACCCGTAGGTGCCGAGCTTCCAGGCCGCCAGCCGGGCCATGGCGTCGATGACGGGCGCGGGCACCTCGATGCCGTCGTCGTACGAGCCGATCGCCGCGATGCCCATCGTCTCGCGGTTGAAGCCGAGGGTGTGGGCGCCGACCACCGGGTTGCCGGTGCTGCCGAGCCGGCCCTCGTAGATGGTGCCGAAGCGGTCGACCAGGAAGTTGTAGCCGATGTCGTCCCAGCCCTGGTTCTCCCGGTGCTCCTGGTAGATCGACTTGAGGATCTCGGGGACGTCCTGGGGGCCGTAGGCGTTGCGGTCGCCGGTGTGGTGGATGAAGACCACCCGCACGGCCCGGTCGATCTGGGTCTGTGTCTCGGGCTCGTCGGTCTTCCAGGTGGACCGGCGTACCACCGGCGGTGGCGGCAGCGGGGCCGGCAGCGCGCCGCCCTGCAGTGCGAGGGCGGGCAGTTCGGGGGTGGTCGGCCCGTGGTCGGCGAACGGCAGCAGGTGGCGCGGCGGGCCCGCTGCCGCCAGGGCGACCGCGGCTCCCGCCGAGGCCGCCTGCACCGCACGGCGCAGCACTGAGCGACGGTTGATGTCCATGGCGGCGAGGCTATGAGCCCGGGCAGCCGCCCGCCTGCGGTCGACACGCTGCGCGGGCGGGGGTTCGCGCCGCCCGGTGCGGTCCGCCGCGCGCTGCGACCTGGCGTACGCCCGTCGCACAGCGTGGCCCGCGGGCCCGCCGACGGCGCCGGACGGAACACGCGTAAGGGGCAACGGCGTACCGCCACCTGGGTCTGCCCGCGCGGCGGGCCGCGGCGGCGGGGCCCGGGAGGTGTTTCGGCGGTGGTTCGGAGGTGTGCGGAGGTGTCGGGAGGTGTCAGGCTCGCGGCAGGGGCAGCCCGAGGTAGGTCAGCGGGCCCGGGTCGGGCACCGGGAGTTCGAGGAAGCCGAGCCGGTCGTAGAAGGCGCGGGCCGGGGTGTTGCCGGTGACCATCCCGAGGTGGACGCCGGGGGCGCCGCGCTCGGCGAGGGCGGCCAGCAGGGTGTCCATCAGGCGGCGGCCGTGGCCCTGCCGTCGGTGTTCGGGCAGCAGGTCGATGTGCAGGTGCGCGGGGTGGTCGGCCAGTTCGGGCAGCAGCATGCGTTCGGGGCGGTGCAGCAGGTCGACGACGACCTCGGTGGGGGTGACGGGGGCCGCGGCCGGGGCCGGGTGGTGCGCGGTGACCTCGGGGAGCCAGGTGTCCCGGAAGGCCCGGACGAAGGCGGCCGTGTCGGCGGTGCCGAGCACGTAGCCGACGGCGCGCTCGCCGTCGTCCAGGACGAAGGCCAGTTCCGGATCGAGCCGCAGGTAGGGCCCGGCGAAGACGGTGGGCAGCAGCAGGGGGTCGGGGTAGAGCCCGCGGGCGTCGCCGCCCTGGTGGCCGGTCCGGACGCAGATGTCGTACACGGCGTCGCGGTCGCTGGGGCGGTAGGGCCGGACGGTCGGCATCGGGTGTGGCTCCTCGCTGTCGGGTGACGGGCGCGGGGCGGGCGGGGCAGACCCTCGGCTGCCGTGCCCGCCCCGCGCCCTGCCCCGGGCCGGTTCAGGTCAGGTCGCGGACCGGGGGGATCGCGTTCTCCCGGACGGAGCGGGCGTACCAGCGGGCGCTGTCCTTGGGGATGCGGCGCTGGGTGGGGTAGTCGACGTACACGGCGCCGAAGCGGCGGCTGTAGCCGTAGGACCACTCGAAGTTGTCCAGCAGCGACCAGAGGAAGTAGCCGCGGACGTCGGCGCCGTCGGCGATGGCGCGGTGGACGGCCGCCAGGTGGCGGTGGACGTAGTCGATGCGCTGCGGGTCGTGCACCTCCCCGTCGGGGGTGACGGTGTCCTCGTAGGCGGCGCCGTTTTCGGTGATCATGAGCGGCAGCCGGGGGTGGCGCCGGGAGACGTCCGTGATCAGGTCGTAGAGGCCGGTCGGGTCGACGGCCCAGTTCATCGCGGTCACCTCGCCGGGCGGCAGGTGGAAGACGATGTGCTCGGCCCCGGGCCAGGGCGAGTGGTCGCTGGCGCCGTGGGCGTCGTTGCGGGCGGCCTCGCCGGGTGCGGGGCGCTCGTCGGCGGCGGGCGCGGACACCAGGGTCGGCGTGTAGTAGTTGATGCCGAGGACGTCGATCGGGGCGGCGACGGTGGCCTCGTCTCCGGGCCGGACCAGGTCGTCCCAGTCGACCAGGTGGGCGGTGTCGGCGCGCAGGTCGGCGGGGTATCCGCCGTCGAGGATCGGGCCGGTGAAGACCCGGTTGCCGACCGCGTCGATGCGCCGGGCGGCGTCCCGGTCGGCCGCGCCGTCGGTGAGCGGGCGGACCTGGTGCAGGTTGAGTGTGACGGAGATCCGGGCGTCGGCGGGGAGGCCGGCGCGCAGGGCGGCCACCGCGCGGCCGTGTCCGAGGTTGAGGTGGTGGGCGGCGCGCAGCGCGTCGGCCGGGTCGGTGCGGCCGGGCGCGTGCACGCCGGAGCCGTAGCCGAGGAAGGCCGAGCACCAGGGCTCGTTGAGGGTGGTCCAGAACTTCACCCGGTCGCCGAGGGCGGCGGCGGCGATGGCCGCGTACTCGCCGAAGCGCTCGGCGGTCTCCCGGACGGGCCAGCCGCCGGCGTCCTCCAACTCCTGCGGGAGGTCCCAGTGGTAGAGGGTGGCGACCGGCTGGATGCCGGCCGCGAGCAGTTCGTCGACCAGGCGGCGGTAGAAGTCCAGCCCCTGCTCGACCGCGGGGCCGCGGCCGGTCGGCTGGATCCGCGACCAGGAGAGCGAGAACCGGTAGGCCTGCAGGCCGAGTTCGGACATCAGCGCGACGTCCTCGCGGTACCGGTGGTAGTGGTCGGTGGCCACGTCGCCGGTGTCGCCGGCGTGCACCTTGCCGGGAGTGCGGCTGAAGACGTCCCAGATCGACGGGGTCCGGCCGCCCTCGGCGGCGGCTCCCTCGATCTGGTACGACGCCGTCGCCGCTCCCCAGAGGAACCCGCCGGGGAAGGCGAGCCGGCCGGACGGGTCGACGGTGGTCCGGGCGGCGAGGGAGGGAGAGGGGGCAGTCATGCGGGAAGCGCTCCCATCAGAGTGCTGGAGTCGGTGCGGCCGGGGCGCCGGGGCCGCACCGGAGTGGTCTCGGTACGGATCAACTGTGCCCGGCCGGGCGGTGGTTGTGCGAGAGGTCGGACGGCGGGTCGGGCTCAGCCCTTGACCGCGCCCTGGGTGAGGCCGCCGACGATGTGCCTGCCGAACAGCACGAACACCAGGAGCAGCGGCAGGGTGCCGAGCAGCGCACCGGCCATGATGATCGACCAGTCGGTGGACCAGCCGGTGCCGAGCCCGGCCAGGGCGACCTGGACGGTGGGGTTGGTGGAGCCGTTCATCGCGATGATCGGCCACAGGAAGTCGTTCCAGGACTGGACGAAGGTCAGCATCCCCAGCACGGCCATCGCGGGCCGGGCGATCGGTACCACCACGTGGCGGACCACCCGCAGCGAGTTGGCGCCGTCCATCCGGGCGGCCTCCAGCAGCTCGGTGGGCAGGGCCTGGACCAGGAACTGCCGCATGAAGAACACGCCGAAGGCGGTGACCAGGGCGGGCAGGATCAGCGCGCCGAGGTGGTTGCCCAGGCCGAGGTGCTTCATCAGGATGAACAGCGGGACCACGCTGAGCTGGGCCGGTACGGCCAGGGTCGCGACCACCAGGGCGGTCATGGCACCGCGGCCGGGGAAGCGGAGCTTGGCGAAGGCGAAGCCCGCCAGCAGCGAGAACGAGACGGTGCCCAGCGTGACGGAGCCCGCCACCAGCGTCGAGTTGAGCAGCGCGACGCCCATCCCCCGGCCGCCGGCGTTGTGCCAGACGTACGAGAGGTTCTTGAACAGGTTGCCGCCCGGGACGAGCGGCGGCGGGGTGGAGACCACGGCGTGCGCGTCCGTGGAGGCCGCGACCAGGGTCCAGTACAGCGGGAACAGCGAGGCGAGCGCGACGACGACCAGGACGGCGTAGGTCACCGGCCCGGCGTGGTGCTGGCGGCCGGCCCGGGTGCGCGGGACGCGGCGCAGGAGGCGGGTGTGCGGGAGTGCGGTGGTCATGGTTCCTCCTCTCACTGCGACGTGCGCAGCCGGCGGGCGATCAGGGCGTTGACCAGGCCGATCAGCAGGAGCAGCGCGAACATCGTCCACGCGACGGCCGAGGCCCGGCCGAGCATGCTGTTGCGGAAACCCTGGTCGTACATGAAGACGCCGAGGGTCTCGTACTGGTGGGCGGCGCCGCCCTGGTGGCCGCTCTGGCCGCCGAACAGGAAGGGCTCGCCGAAGAGCTGGGTGGCGCCGATGGTGGAGACCACCACCGTGAACAGGATGGTGGGGCGCAGCGCCGGGACGGTGACGTGCAGGAACTGCCGCCAGCGGGAGGCGCCGTCGATCGCGGCGGCCTCGTAGAGCTCACCGGGGACGGCCTGCATGGCGGCGAGGTAGATCAGGGCGTTGTAGCCCGTCCACCGCCAGGTGACGATGGTGGAGACGGCGAGTTGGGACGTCCAGTCGCCGGCCTCCCAGGCGACCGGGTCGAGGCCGAACAGGCCGAGGAACCAGTTGGCCATGCCGCTCTCCGGGCTGAAGATCAGCGCGAACACCAGGGTGGCGGCGGCGACCGAGGTCGCGTACGGGGCGAGCAGCGCGGTGCGGAAGAACGAGCGGGCGCGCAGCCGGTAGTTGAGCAGGTGGGCGAGGCCGATCGCCATCATCAGCTGGGGGACCGTGGACAGGATGCCGAGCGTGACGGTGTTGCCCAGGGCGTTCCAGAAGAAGTGGCTCGCCGGGCCGGTGAACAGGTCGGTGTAGTTCCGCAGGCCGACCCACTCGGCCCGGTCGACGCTGTACAGGCTGACCCGGTGCAGCGAGAGCCAGCCGGTGTAGAGCAGCGGGAAGAGGCCGAATACGGCGAACACCAGGAAGAACGGCGCCACGAACGCGTACGGCGAGGCCTTGGTGTCCCAGCGGTAGAGGCGGCTGCGCAGGGCCTGGCGGCGGCTCTCCGCGGCGGGCGCGGGGCCAGGCGGGTCGGGAGTGGCGGAGTCCGGTCCGCTTCCGCGTGCGCTGATGGAGGTGGCCACGGGTGGCTTCCTTCCGTGAGGGACGGCGTGCGGTGTCACTGGACGGCAGTGGAACTCCGCGTGGAACGGGCGGCGGCGGGGCGGGGCCGCGGGGGTTGGCCCCGCCCCGGGAGCGGGCTACTGGATGGTGCTGTCGATCTGCTGGACGGTGGCCTTCCAGGCCTCCTCCGCGCTCTTGCCGTTCTGCTCGACCAGGAGGATGCCGTTGCTGAAGGCGTTCTGCAGGTCACCGGCGTGCACGCCGGTCTCGGCCGGCTTGATGGCCTTGGCGGCGGTGGAGAAGATCTGGCCGGTGGGGGCGTCGGGGCCGATGTAGGGGTTCTTGAAGTCCGAGACCCCGGGCAGCGCGTAGGCACCCTGGCTGGAGGGGATGTTGCCGACCTTCTGGAAGACCTTCGCCTGCTGCTCCGGCAGGGACAGCCAGGCCACCAGCTCCTGCGCGGCGGCGACGTGCCTGCCCGAGCTGGGCACCGCGAGGAAGGAACCGCCCCAGTTGCCGGCGGCGGGCGCCTGGGCGACGTTCCACTTGCCGGCGTTGGCCGGGCCGGAGTACTTCTCGATGTTGGCCTGCTGCCAGGACGGGCAGATGGTGGTGGCGAAGGTGGACTGGGAGAACGCGGTCTGCCAGGGGGTGTCGAACTCCTTCAGGCCCTGCGAGGTGCCGGCGGCGTCGGCCTGCATGGCCAGCTCCCAGGCCTTCCTGACGCCGGCGGAGTCCTTGTAGGCGAGCTTGCCGCCCTTGTAGTACTGCTCGCTGGAGCTGGAGACGGCCGCGTTGAAGAGACCGGTCGCGGAGTCCATGAAGAACGTGCCCTTGGGAGCCTTGGCCTGGAACTGCTTTCCGGCCTCGACGTACTTGGACCAGTCGCCGGCCCACAGCGCACCGACCGCGGCCGGGTCGGAGGGCAGGCCCGCGGCCTGGAAGAGGTCCTGGCGGTAGCAGACGGCCATCGGGCCGACATCGGTGCCCAGGCCGATGGTCCTGCCGCTCGCGGTGGTGCCCTGCTGCCACTTCCACGGCAGGTAGTCGTCCTTCTTGACGCCCGGCGCCTTCGAGAGGTCCTGGAACGCGCCGCTCAGCGCGTCGGAGGTGGCCAGCGCGATGCGGCCGACCTCCAGGGCCTGGACGTCGTCGAGTCCGCTGCCGGCCGCGAGGTGGGTCTGCACCGCGGTCCAGTAGTCCGCCTCCTGGGTGGTGGTGTTCTCCTTGATGGTGATGTTCGGGTGTGCCGCGGTGTAGGCGTCGAACAGCCCGGCCTCCTTGAAGCCGAAGGTCCCGAAGTCACCGACCGTCAGAGTGATCTTCTCGTTCGCATCGGTCGAGGCGCCCGAGCCGCTGCTGGAGCAGCCGGTGGCCAGCAGGGCGGTGGCGCTCAGCACGGCGGTGACGAGCACGGCGGCTCTGCGGGAGGGGGCGGGGCGGGCGGCACGGGACGTGCGCATGTCCATCTCCTTGGTCCGGTACGCGGCGGTGCGTCCCGGGAGCGGGGGCGAAGGGGGACGGCCTGGATTCGGCCGGTTGACGTGCGGCTGGTGGCGTTGCCGAGGCCTGGGGCTCTGCCAGTAGAGTGTGGGAGCGCTCCCATGCGTCTGCCGGAAGATTGCTTCCCGGCGGGGTCACATGTCAAGACTTGAAGTCCAATGCGTTACCGGAGCGTGTCCGGCCGACGCCCGCGACGGTCCGGTCCGACCGGCCCGCTCACACCCGATCCCGCCCCGGCCCCACCCCTATCCCGCCCGAGGTGAACGATGAGCCCGACCGCCCCGCGGCCCGCCGCGTCTCCCGCCGTCCCCGCAGGTGGGCGCGGTTCCGTACGGCCCAGACTGGAGGAGGTCGCGGCGCTCGCCGGGGTCGGCCGGGGCACCGTGTCCCGGGTGATCAACGGCTCGCCCAAGGTCAGCGCCACAGCACGGGCCGCGGTGCAGGCGGCGATCGCCGAGCTCGGCTACGTCCCGAACCGGGTCGCCCGCTCGCTGGTGACCTCGCGGACCGACTCGATCGCCCTGGTGGTGCCCGAGGCGGAGACCCGGCTGCTCTCCGAGCCGTACTTCTCCGAACGCCTTTCCTTCAAGACTTGAACGATGCTGGACGTCTTGACGCTCCGGCAGCGGATCTGACTTCATGTGCGGCGGCCCCTTGCGTCGCCGACCCGTTCACCCTCCCCTCCCTCCGGATGGGATTCGCCGGCGATCACTGGGAGCGCTCCCAGCCATCTGGCGCCCGATCCGCCTCCGAGCACGGCTCAGTGGTCAGGACAGCGAGCCGCGCACGGCACTCGACCCTCCCGACGCGATCCGGCCGCGCAGCGGATGGCCGGTTTCCGATCCGCTGAAGCCCCGGTCCCGGGGCAGGCTCAGTGCGGGGCGGGTGACCGCCCCACCCGCACCGACCAGCCGAGGGGTATGCCGATGAGCCGGCCCGTACCGTCGCACCGTCCGATCGGAGAGTTGATCTCCGAGGCCGCCGACACCATCCGATCCGCCAATCAGATCGCCCAACTGCACGACCGGCCCGGCCTGTTGGACGCCGACCAGCTGACCGACACGGTCGGCTCCCTGCACACCCTCGCGGCGAACCTGCCGGAGCTGTTCGACCGCCTCGGCACCTTCCTGAGCAGCGAGCAGGCCGCCGGCCGGCTCACCCCTTCCTCTCCCGAGGTGTCCGACCTGGACCTGGTCAGGACGGTCCGGGACGCCCGCGAGCAGCTCGGCGAGGCGAGCCGGATCGCGGGGGTGCTCGGCGAGGCGCTGGCCCTGGCGGGAAGCTCGCTGGCCGCCGTCGGCAAGCCCTGGAACACCGCCGCCGTCCGCGGTCCGGACGGCGGCGGCGGTGCGCAGCCGGTCTGACACCCGGTCGGGCCCGGGCGGCCCGGCCGGGTCTCAGGCCTCCAGCACCTCGGTCACCAGGGCGCGGGCCTGGTCCTGGACCTGGGCCAGGTGGTCGGGGCCGTGGAAGCTCTCGGCGTAGATCTTGTAGACGTCCTCGGTGCCGGACGGCCGGGCCGCGAACCAGGCGTTCTCGGTGCACACCTTCAGTCCGCCGATGGCCGCGCCGTTGCCCGGCGCCTCGGTCAGCACCGCGGTGATCGGTTCGCCGGCCAGCTCGCCGGCCCGCACCTGGTCAGCGGAGAGCTTGGCCAGCCGGGCCTTCTGCTCGCGGTCGGCGGGCGCGTCCACCCGGGCGTAGGCGGGGGCGCCGAACCGGGCCGCGAGGTCCTGGTAGTGCTGCGAGGGGCTGCGGTCGGTGACGGCGGTGATCTCGGCCGCGAGCAGGGCGAGCAGGATGCCGTCCTTGTCCGTGGTCCACACCCCGCCGTCCCGGCGCAGGAACGACGCCCCGGCCGACTCCTCCCCGCCGAAGCCGACCGAGCCGTCCAGCAGCCCGTCGACGAACCACTTGAAGCCCACCGGCACCTCCACCAGTTCGCGCTTCAGCTCGGCCGCGACCCGGTCGATCATCGAGGAGGAGACCAGGGTCTTGCCGACCGCGGCGGCGGACGGCCAGTCCTTGCGGTGCCGGAAGAGGTAGTCGATCGCCACCGCCAGGTAGTGGTTGGGGTTCATCAGACCGCCGTCGGGGGTGACGATGCCGTGCCGGTCCGCGTCCGCGTCGTTGCCGGTGGCGACCGCGTACTCGTCCCGGCGGCCGATCAGCGACGCCATCGCGTACGGCGACGAGCAGTCCATCCGGACCTTGCCGTCCCAGTCCAGCGACATGAACCGCCAGGTCGGGTCGGTCAGCGGGTTGACGACCGTGAGGTCGAGGCGGTGCGTCTCGGCGATCCGGCCCCAGTACGCCACCGACGCGCCGCCCAGCGGGTCCGCGCCGATCCGCACGCCCGCCGCCCGGACGGCGTCCAGGTCCAGCACCGACGGCAGGTCCTCGGTGTAGCGGCCCAGGAAGTCGTGGCGGCCGGTGGTGTCGGCGGCCAGCGCCCGGGCGTGCGGCAGCCGGTGCACGCCCGCCAGGCCGGCCCGGATCAGGTCGTTGGCGCGGTCCTGGATCCAGCCGGTGGCGTCCGAGCCGGCCGGGCCGCCGTGCGGCGGGTTGTACTTGAACCCGCCGTCGCGCGGCGGGTTGTGCGAGGGCGTCACCACGATGCCGTCGGCCCGCGCGAGCGGGTTGGCCCGGTTGTGGGTGAGGATCGCGTGCGACACCGCGGGGGTGGGGGTGTAGCCGTCCGCGCTGTCCAGCAGCAGCGTGACGCCGTTCGCCGCCAGTACCTCGACCGCGGTGGCCAGGGCCGGCTCGGAGAGCGCGTGGGTGTCCGCCCCCAGGAACAGCGGGCCGGTGGTGCCCTGCGCCGCGCGGTACTCGCAGATCGCCTGGGTGGTGGCCGCGATGTGGTCCTCGTTGAACGCCGTGTCGAGCGAGGAACCGCGGTGCCCCGACGTCCCGAAGGCGACCCGCTGCCCGGGCTCGTCCGGGTCCGGGTGCAGCGTGTAATAGGCCGTCACCAGCCTCGCCACGTCCACCAGGTCTCCGGGATCCGCCTGCAATCCGGCCCGTGCGTGCACCATCGCGTCTCCTTCGGTCGCGTCACCCCGACCCCGTCCGGCAGGTGGGGCCGGGCTGTCCTGTCTCCCCACCAGTACATCAGTCCTTGTGCGCGCGAACATGACCGCCCGTTCACCGGACCGTGCCGGTACGTCGAACTCCGGCCGCCGGGCGGTCGAACCGGGGATCGCCGCGTCGCACCGGGCGCGGCCGTCCGCAATGCGGTGGACACCACCGGTCCGGTGCAGCAGCATCCGCAGCATGAACGATCACTCCCCGGCCCACGCGGCCAGCCCCGGCGTCCCCCGACGGATCGGCTTCACCCTGCTGCCCGCCCCCGCGATGACCGCGCTCCTCGCCGGCGACCTGGCGGGCGCCGGCGACCTCGTCGGGCTGCGCCTCACCGACTTCTTCCTGACCGACCGGGCCTGCTGGCTCTGGCGGTACCGGCTCGACCAGCTGGCCGAGCGGCCGCAGGACGCGCCGTGGCTCGCACGGGCCGCGGTGGCGCGGCCGCACGGCGAGGTGGTCGGCTACGCCGGGTTCCACGGCGGGCCCGACGAGGCGGGCATGGTCGAGGTCGGGTACTCGGTGGCACCGGAGTTCCGCCGGCAGGGGTACGCCAGGGCGATGCTGGCCGAGTTGCTGCGGCTCGCCGCCGCCGAGCCCGCGGTGCACACGGTGCGGGCCACCATCAGTCCGGACAACGAGGGGTCGCTGGCCACCATCCGGGGCTTCGGCTTCGTGGCGGTCGGCGAGCAGTGGGACGAGGTGGACGGCCTGGAGCTGATCTTCGAGGTGCCGGCCCGGGTCGGCTGACGTCGGGCCCGGCGCGGCGCCGCGATATCCGTTTCGGCGGCCCGCACGGCTGCGGTTAAGGTCGACGGCATGGAGTCGCAGGACGCAACCGTACGGGTGGACAGCTGGATCTGGTCGGTCCGGCTGACCAAGACCCGGGCCCTGGCCGCGGCGGCCTGCCGGGCCGGCCACGTGCGGGTGAACGGGGAGAAGGTCAAGCCGGCGCAGTCGCTGCACCCGGGCGACGAGGTCCGGGTGTTCCACGCCGGGCGTGAGCGCGTGGTGGTGGTCGCCAAGCTGGTCCGCAAGCGGGTCGGCCCGGTTCCGGCGGCCGAGTGCTTCGTCGACAACAGCCCGCCGCCCCCGCCGCGCGAGGAGGTCGCCGTCGTCGCCGCCCGTGATCGTGGCGCCGGCCGCCCGACCAAGCGCGAGCGCCGGGACATCGAGCGGCTGCGGGGCCAGTAGCCGGGGCCGGATTCCGTACTCCCGACCGGCCGGTCGCGCTACGGTGCCGGAGCGCTCTCGCACGGCGTTCGGCATCGGGGGGTACGCCATGCGGGGGATTCCGCTCGTCCCGGCGGTCGCGCTGCCGGTTGCCGCGGCGGTGCTCGCCGGCCTCCTCCCGGCCTTCGGCAACCCGGTGGAGCTCCACCGGCTGCCGGGGCGCGGGGAGGCACGGCAGGCGCTGCGGCAGATCCACGGCGTCCTCGTCGAGCGCGGCCTGGTCCTATCGGCGGGCCGGTCCGCCCTGGCGGACGTGCTGGTGCTGGCGGCGGGCGCCTGCCGCCGTGTTCGGCCTGCTCGGCCTCTCCCCCGTGCTCGCCCGGGCGGGCGGCGCGGTTCTCGCGGTCGCCGCGGTCCGTCTGTTCGTCCGGGGCAGCGGCCCCGCTCTCGCTGCGGCAGCTCAAGGCCCGGGCGCTGCCGCACAGCTCCCGGGCCCGCAGCGCGGCGTCCGGGCTCAGTGGGTGCGGTCCTGGAGGCCGGCCATCGCGATCGCCCAGCGGATGTACTTGCTCGGCCCGGTGGGCCACGGCCGCCATCGGAGTGCGGCCGCCCGCCGCAACCCCGGTCCGGACGCTCCGCCTGCCGTCGCGAAGCCCCAGTGTGACCGAATCGTCGCCCTCGGCGTGGAACCTGACCGCCCGCCGCTGCGTATATACGACTGGATCACGGCAAAAGGGGTAACTCGGGTGGAGCGCAGGTACAGGGTTCTGGCGGCGACGGTGCTCGGTGGCGCGCTCGCGCTGACGACCGCGTGCAGCGGCGGCGGGGGCGGGTCGGCCTCCGGGCCCGCCGCGTCCAAGGAGAAGAAGTCCGCGGCGGCCGTGAGCATCGAGCCGGCGAACGGGGCGACGGGCGTCAAGCCGACCGGCGCTCTCAAGGTGTCGGTCGCGAACGGAAAGCTGACCGAGGTCAAGGTCACCGGCAAGGACGGCGCGGAGGTGCCCGGCGCGCTCACCGCCGACGGCCTGGGCTGGGCCCCGGCGGCCGGGCTCGCGGTCTCCTCCGAGTACAAGGTGAGCGCCAAGGCGGCCGACGCCGAAGGGGTGGCGACGACCGCGGAGAGCAGCTTCACCACGCTGACGCCGCAGCAGGTGGCGAGTCCGCAGGACAACATCGCGGACGGGCAGACCTACGGCACCGGCATGATCGTCTCGCTGACGTTCAAGAAGCCCGTCAAGGACCGCGCGGCGGTGGAGAAGGCGATCACCTTCGACACCTCCGACGGCAGCGTGGTCAAGGGCCACTGGTTCAACGACAGCCGGGTCGACTTCCGTCCGCAGACCTTCTGGAAGCCGCAGAGCAAGGTCGTCGCCCACTACCGCCTGAAGAGCGTCGAGACCGCGCCGGGCGTCTACGGCGAGGTGGACAGCGACCAGTCGTTCACCATCGGGCGCTCCCGGGTCAGCACGGCGGACGCCTCGTCCCACCAGATGGTGGTCGAGGAGGACGGCAAGCCGGCCGAGACCATCCCGATCAGCGCCGGGGCGGACTCGCCCGCCTCGCAGAACACCTTCAACGGCACGATGGTGATCATGGCGAAGGAGGGGACGACCGTCATGGACTCCTCCACCGTGGTCAACCACGAGGGCCCCGACTACAAGGTGAAGATGCCGCACGCACTGCGGCTCACCCCCACCGGCACCTACGTCCACGGCAAGTACGCGCCCGACAACCCGTTCGGCAGCCGCAACACCAGCCACGGCTGCGTCGGCCTCCAGGACGGCTCCGCCGAGGACGGCGACAACAACTCGGTCGCGGGCCGCTTCTACGCGTCCGCGCTGATCGGCGACGTGGTGACGGTGAAGAACTCGGTCGGCAAGCAGGTCGACCCGGCCAACGGCCTCAGCGGCTGGAACATCGGCTGGGACAAGTGGTGACCACCGCCGCCCGGTGATCGACCGGGGCGGGCACCGCCGCGGCGGTGCCCGCCCCTTCGCGTCACGGCGGCAGCCGGCTCACCCGGCCTCGGGCCCCTCGGCCCGGGCCGCCTCCCGGGCCGCCGTCCAGAGCGGGGCGTCCAGGAAGTGGTTGTCGAAGCGCTCCTGGGAGGCCAGCAGCTCCTCGACGGTCCCCTCGCCGCGGCCCAGCCGTTCGAGCAGCCGGAAGTACCCGAAGCGCTCCACCCCGGGAGTGATCACGATCAGCAGGTCCGCCCCCGCCGCCGGCGAGGCCGCGAAGGCGTGCGGCACCCACGGCGGCACGACCACCAGATCCCCGCTCCCGGCGGTCACCACCTCCTCGCCGACCAGCAGCTGCGCCGAGCCGTCGACGACGAAGAACAGCTCCGAGGACCTGCCGTGGCGGTGCGGGGTGGCGCCGTCGGCCCCCCGCCCGAGGGTGACCCGGAGCGTACTCAGCGCCCCGCCGGTGGCGCTGGAGTCCGCCAGCAGCCTGGCCCGACCGCCGAGCAGGGACAGGGTCTCGGCCTCCCCGCTGCGCACGACCACGGCCTCGTGACCCACCAGCGACATGATCTCTCCCCGGGATTGTTCCGCGACTGATAGTACTGCGTCTAACTATCTCCCATCGAATAGCATACGTCCATGGACCAGGTGGACGTGATTCTCGACCAGTGGCGCCGCGAACGCCCGGGACTGGACCTCGCGGCCGTCGGCACCGCCGGACGTCTCGGCCGGTTCGCGATGCTCGCAGGCCGCGCGGTGGACCGGGTGTTCCGCGAACACGGCCTGCAGCGCGGCGAGTTCGACGTCCTGGCGGCCCTGCGCCGGTCCGGCCCGCCGTACGTGCTCATCCCGTCCGTGCTGGCGGCCACCCTGATGATGTCCCGCGCGGGGATGACCAGCCGGCTCGACCGCCTGGAGTCCGCCGGCCTGGTCGAGCGCCGCCTCGATCCCGACGACCGGCGCAGCTTCCTGGTCGCCCTCACCGACACCGGCCGTGGCGTCGTCGACGCGGCCTTCACCGACCACGCCGCCAACGAGGCCCGCCTGCTGTCCCCCCTCACCGACCCCGAACGCGCCACCCTCGACCTGCTGTTGCGCAAACTGCTGCACGGGGTCGACACCGACGCCGACGCCTGAGCGCACCGCCTCGGGCCGCCCCCGCGCTCGGGTGCCCTCGGGCGGACCGGCGGATGATCGGCGCCGGGGCGCATCGCCTGGAGGAGCCACACCACCGGCACCACGGCGATGACGGCGGCCGCGACCTGCTCGACCGGCGTTCGGGGCGCTCTGAACCGGACACGTCGCCGACGGGCCATCAGCGGCCGGCCGGAACACCGGCGGCAGGCGCAGGCCGCGGAGCCGGCTTGTCGCCGCCCAGGTTGCCGTTCGGACACGGGCCTCCGACCTCCAGTCCCGGCAGCGCTCCGACGTGCTCGGCCACGCCCGAGCGCTCGGCCTCGGCGACTTCCAGGAACAGTGCCGGAACGTGTATCTGAACTCGCCCGTCGGCGGCATCCGGTTGCCGGTGGCACAGCCTGCACGTCACCGGCCCGTCGGGCACAACACCGGTCTCCTCGGCGCGAGCTGAGCGTGGCTCAGGCCCGCCTCCTGGCGGACCGGCCGGACCAGGTCCTCGGGTCAGTGGGGTGCTCGGTCACGCTGGATGCGCTTGCGTGGTCGGCCCCTACCACGCTATCCCGCGCTGCGCGGCGACAGCTGCCGCGTAATCCGGTCGAACAGCTCCGCCAGTGGCTCGCCGACGTCCCGACCGAACTCGGTCAGCCCGTAGGTGACCTGGGGCGGCGTCGTCGGCTCGACCTCCCGCCAGACCAGGCCGTCCTGGACCAGCGCGCGCAGGGTCTGGGCGAGCATCTTCTCGCTGATGCCCTGGATGCTCTCGCGCAGCTCGTAGAACCGGAGGTCGTTGCCCCGCAAGGAGATCAACACCCAGACGCCCCACCTGCTGGTCACGTGGTCGACCACATCGCGCGCGGGGCAGTCGGTGTGAAACACCTCATACCGCTCCGCCGCCTCGGCCCGTATGTGCTGCGCGCTTCCCGTCACGTGATGAGCTTACCTGGAGGTATGTCCTTACCAAGAGTTAGCCCGGCTCCTACCGTGAAGGCCACAAAGGACATCGGACAAGGAGCTCTAAATGATCGTGGTGACCGGGGCTACCGGGAATGTGGGCCGGCCGTTGACGCGGGCACTGGCCGAGGCGGGCCAGCAGGTGACGGCGGTGTCGCGGCACGCGGCGGCGATGCCGGACGGCGTCCGCCACGTGGCGGCCGACCTGGCCGAGCCGACCGGCCTTGAGCCCGCGCTGGCCGGAGCGAAAGCGCTTTTCCTGCTGCTGCCCGGCGACATGCACGCCGCCGGAGCCAGCCCGGCCGACATCATCGGCGCAGCCGAGGCCGGCGGGGTCCGCCGGGTCGTCCTGCTCTCCACGCAGGGCGTGGCGACCAGGCCCTTCGGCGCAACGCGGATCGCGATGCGCGCGCTGGAGGATGTGCTGCGGGAGTCCGGCCTGGAGTGGGCCATCCTGCGGCCGGGCGGCTTCGCCTCCAACGCCCTGTGGTGGGCCGAGTCCATCCGCGCGCAGCGGGTCGTCGCCGCTCCCTTCGGCGACATCGGGGTGCCGATCATCGACCCGGCGGACATCGCAGAGGTCGCGGCGGCCTGCCTGCTGGATGACCGGCACACCGGCGGCGTGTACGAGCTGACCGGCCCGGAGGTGATCACGCCGCGCCGGCAGGCGGAGGCCATCGCCGCCGCGCTGGGCTCGCCAGTGCGGTTCCACGACCTCACCCGCGGCGAGGCCAAGGCCGCCATGGCCCGGAGCATGCCGGCTGAGCTCGCCGAGGACACCCTGACCATCCTCGGTTCCCCGAACCCGGCCGAACTGCGCGTCAGCCCGGACGTCCGGCGGGTCCTCGGCCGCGCCCCGCGCCCGTTCGGCGACTGGGCCGCCCGCAATATCGCCGCGTTCCGCTGACCGGTCAGCGTCGCTGGAACTGCTCGGCGTTGTCGTAGCGGAACGTGGCGGACACGTCGGCGCGCCGGGCGATGGCGCGGACGGTCAGGCGATGGCGTTCGCGGCGGAGCCGGCCGATCCCGGTGGCGACCTGGTCGAGCCTCCGCCCGGTCTGGCCGCGGCGGGCGCCGAGGGTGTCCGCCCGGCGCACGGTCTGCTCCCCGCACGCGCGGGACCGGCAGCGCCCCCCGCGGCCCTGCAGTCAGCACAGCCCCCGGGGGCGACCCCGCCGGTGTGCGCTCAGGCGAGCACTCCGGCCGCGCGCAGCAGCCAGCGGTTGGTCCGGCCGACCAGGCCTGCGCGGTCGAGGACGCCGATCACCTTGCTCGCCAGCCGGACCTTGGTGGCGCGCCAGTGCGGGTTGGCCCTGGCTGCCCGGCGGCCGGCCTCGGGGGCGATGCCGACGGCCGCGTAGAGGCGGGGGTTGATCAGGCTGACGGTGGCGAAGTAGACGATCAGGCCGACGAAGAGCTGCTCCCAGCGGCGGCGGACGGGGCCGATGTGCCCGCGCAGCAGTTCCTCGCGGGCGTAGCTGATGTGCCGGGACTCCTCGATGACGTGGATCCGGGAGACCTGACGGGTCAGCGGCTGGAGGGTCTCGTCGTTCATCACCTCGCGCTGGAAGGCGTCCAGGATCTCCTCGACGTACATGGTGCCGCCGAAGGTCTGACTGTGCGTGGAGGTGGCCTTGAAGATGCGGCCGAGGTTGTGGGCGAGACGGTTGGGGCCGTAGGCGGGGACGCCCATCCAGGAGATCATCCGGGCGAACATGACGGAGTGCCGGCACTCGTCGGCGATCTCGGTGAGCGCGTACTGGACGTGGGCGGTGGTCGGGTCGCGGTCGAAGGCGTGCCGCAGCAGCATCTGCATGAGGATCTCCTCGAACCAGATGCCGACGGCGGCGATGCTGGCGACCTCGTGCTTGCTGAGCTCGATCCGCTGGTCCTCGTCGAGCCGCTCCCACAGGTCGGTGCCGTAGAGGGAGAGGTGGTGGGCCGGGGCGTAGTAGCGGCCGGGTACCGGCGGGGACTGCCAGTCGACGTCCTTGGCCGGGTCGAACGAGAGCTTGGCGGAGGAGGCGAGCAGCCGCTGGGCGGTCTGTTCGCGGTCCCTGGTGCGCGGTTCGGCGGGCTGGGTGGTCACTGCGCGGCCTCCTCGGCGACGGCATTCCCCGTACTGTCGAGAAGGTAGGAGCTATTAGACTGTCCGTCAATAGACCTGGCAGACCGCTCCCCCGATCCGGGCCCGCCACATCCAGGCGGAAGTCGCGCACGCCCGTGACCGCCGCCGCACCCGTCGGTGCTGCCTTCAGTGCTGCTCCTCGCTGCGGTCGCCGCCCCAGAGAGTGTGGAAGGTGCCCTCGCGGTCGACCCGCCGGTAGGTGTGGGCACCGAAGAAGTCGCGCTGGCCCTGGACGAGCGAGGCCGGGAGCCGTTCGGCGCGCAGGCTGTCGTAGTAGGCGAGCGCGGTGGAGAAGCCGGGCACCGGCACGCCCAGCTGGGCCGCGGTGGAGACCACCCGGCGCCAGGCGGACTGGGCGGAGCCGAGGGCCTCGCGGAAGTGGTCGTCGGTGAGCAGGGTGGCCGGCTCCCGGTCGCCCTGGTACGCCGCCTTGATCCGGTCCAGGAAGCGGGCCCGGATGATGCAGCCGCCGCGCCAGATGACGGCCATCGCGCCCGGGTCGATCTCCCAGCCGTACTCCTTGCTGCCGGCCTGGATCTGGTGGAAGCCCTGCGCGTACGCGACGATCTTGGAGGCGTACAGCGCCTGCTCGACGTCGTCCGCGAACCGGTCCGCGGCGGTGCTGTCGAGCCAGGTCTCGGTCGGGCCGGGCAGGTCACCGGTGGCCCGGCGGAGGTCGGCGCTGCCGGAGAGCGAGCGGGCGAAGACGGCCTCCGCGATGCCGCTCACCGGGACGCCGAGTTCGAGGGCGGTCTGCACCGTCCACCGGCCGGTGCCCTTCTGCTCCGCCTGGTCCAGCACCACGTCGACGAAGGGCTTGCCGCTCGCGGCGTCGGTGTGGGCGAGGATCTCCGCGGTGATCTCGATCAGGTAGGACTCCAGCCGGCCGCCGTTCCAGCCGCGGAAGACGTCGGCGATCTGCGCGGGCCGCAGGCCGCCGGCGTGCCGCAGCAGGTCGTACGCCTCGGCGATCAGCTGCATGTCGGCGTACTCGATGCCGTTGTGCACCATCTTGACGAAGTGGCCGGCCCCGTCCGGGCCGACGTGGGTGCAGCAGGGCTCGCCGTCGACCTTGGCGGAGATGTCCTCCAGCAGCGGCCCGACCACCCGGTACGACTCCGCGGTGCCGCCCGGCATGATGCTGGGGCCCTCCAGCGCGCCCTGTTCGCCGCCGGAGATGCCGCTGCCGACGAAGTGCAGGCCGCGTTCGCGCAGGGCCTGCTCGCGCCGGCGGGTGTCGAGGAAGTGCGCGTTGCCGCCGTCCAGCACCACATCGCCCTCGTCGAGCAGCGGCACCAGCTCGTCGATGACCGCGTCCGTCGGCTGCCCGGCCTTCACCATGATCACCAGGCGGCGGGGCCGTTCCAGCGACGCGACGAACTCCGCCATGGACCCGGTGGCGACGAACTCGCCCTCGTGGCCGAACTCCTCGACCAGCGCCGTGGTCCTCGCCTCCGTACGGTTGTGGACCGCGACGCGGTAGCCGTGGCGGGCGAGGTTGCGGGCGAGGTTCCGGCCCATCACGGCCAGTCCGGTGACGCCGATCTGAGCCTTGGGTTGCTCGGTCATGACGGGAAGCTCCAACTGGTACGCCGGGAGGACCTGACCTCCCAACCCTGTCGCGATCGGCCCGATCGCGCACCCGGACGAGTCAGGTCCCCGCGGGGCGCCTCGGGCCGCGGCGGGCCGGGGGGGCATGACTGGACGCCGGACGACCGGCGGCCGGGCCACCGGGCCCGTCCGGGAGGATCCGATCGCTCGTCCGGAAGGAGGCCGGTGCCGTGACCCTCGATGCCGTGGTTGTCGGGGCCGGCCTGGCCGGTCTCGCCTGTGCGCAGGACCTGGTCGCGGGCGGCCTGCGGGTCCTGGTCCTGGAGGCCTCGGACGGGGTCGGCGGCCGGATGCGGACCGACCTGGTGCGCGGCTTCCGGCTGGACCGCGGCTTCCAGGTGTTCAACACCTCGTACCCGCAGGTCAGGCGGCGGCTGGAGCTGCGGTCGCTGCGGCTGCACCCGTTCACCCCCGGGTTCCTCCTGGTCGGCCGGGGCGAACGGCTGCGCTTCGTCGACCCGACCCGGCGGCCGGGCGAGGCCGGGGACCTGCGGCCCGGCCGGCCGGCCTCGGCCCGCGACCTGGCGGCGCTCGCGCCGCTCGGGGCCCGGGTGGAAGAACCGGCCGGAGGTCTCCATCCCGTCACCGGGCGACGGGGTCCGTCCAGGGTGCGCTGGCCTCCGGGGCCCGGGCCGCCCGCGAACCGCTGGCCGACCGGGGCCGGTGACCGCCGGGGTGCGGTGGCCGGGGCTCGGCCCGGGCCGCCGAGCGCCCGGGCGGCCGAGTGCCCGGACGGGCCGCGCGGGCGCACGGTCGCGGCGTCGGCGCATCGCTTCGGGCGGGCTCCGGCACCGGGCGCGACCGGCGACCCATCCGGCTGCGGGCCGGCTCCGAATGCACCGTGGGCGCCCGCAGGGCCCCGCGGGCGCCCACGGAAGGGAGGCGAGGGCGACGGCCGCGGTCCGCGACGGCCTGGTGGAGCGGATCCGCCGGGCGGTGGACGGCGGCGACGGCGAGGCGGTGGAGCCTGTGCCGGTCGCCCTCGCCGCCGTGGCGGACGGACGGCCGCCGGCGCGGGTCGAGGCCGCGCTCGGCCGCCGTCCGCCACGGCCCGTCCCGGGGCGGCGCGTCAGAGTGTGGCGCTCCCCCTCGGCACGGGCGCGAACGAACGCTGCACGCCGGCGGCCGGGCCGACGGTCCAGTCCGGGTGGTGGGGCATCGGCGGGGTCCGGTCGCCGTAGAGCCAGGCGTTCAGAAAGGGGCCGAGATCCCGGCCGGCCACCCGGGACGCGGTGGTGATGTAGTCGCCGGTGCTCGCGGTGCCGTGCTGGTACCGCCGCAGGAACTCGCGCTCGATCCGGTTGAACACGTCCGGACCGACCTCCTCCTGCAGCGCGTACAGCGCCAGGACGCCGCCGAGGTAGCGCTGGCTGTCGAAGAGGTTCGCCGCGTTCGGGGCCGCCACCGGGCCGGAGTCGTGGCGCCACTGGTCGCCCCGGGCGTAGGTGTCCTTCATCCGGGCCTCGAAGGAGGTGAAGCCCAGCGAGTCCGGCCAGCCGCGCTCGTACCGGTAGAGCAGCCCGTAGAAGTCCGCGTGGCCCTCGTTGAGCCAGAGGTCGGCCCAGTTCTGCGGGGTGACGCTGTCGCCGAACCAGGAGTGCACCAGCTCGTGCACCATGTGCGAGCCGATCTTCGCCTCCGGCTGGAGCAGGAAGGCCGGCTTGTAGATGGTCAGGGTCTGGGTCTCCAGACCGGTGAAGTCGAAGGCCTCCGGGTCGTCCGTGTCCGCGGGCATCAGGCCGTACGTCTCGAACGGGAAGGCCCCGAGCCGCTGTTCGAGCCAGCCGAGCTGGCCCGGCGTCAGCGCCAGCGCGGGCTCGGTGGCGGCGGCCCGGGTGGTCGGGACGACGTCGCGCAGCGGCGTGCCGTCGGGGCCGCGGCGTTCTCTGACCGTGTAGGCGCCGACCGAGACCTGGAGCAGCTCGGTGGCCATCGGGTAGCGCGAGACGTAGGTACGGGTGGTCTGCCCGTCGCGCGCGGCGCCGGCGGCGAGCGTGCCGTTGGCGACGCCGAGCAGCTGGTCCGGGGCGGTGACCCGGACGGTGAAGCGGGCCTTGTCACTGGGGTGGTCGTTGCAGGGGAAGACGGTGTGCGCGCCGTCCGGCTGCCCGGCGACGGCGAACCCGTCGTCGGTGGGCACCCAGCCCGTGTGCGGCAGCGAGGCGCGCGGATCGGCGGTGTACGCCACCGAGACCGTCATGACCGCGCCGGCCGGGACGGCGCGGCCCGGCTCGACCACCAGCTTCTCGTCGTGCAGCCGGAAGGCGGCCGGCGCCCCGTCGACGCGTACCGCGTGCACGTCCAGCCCGAGCGCGTCCAGCTCGAACCGGGGCAGCCGCTCCAGGCTGCGCGCGGTGACCCGCGCGGTGGCGTCGACCTTGCGGCTGTCGGGGCGGTAGGTGAAGTCCAGGTCGTAGCGCTCGACGTCGTAGCCGGCGTTGCCGAGCGCGGGATAGACCGGGTCCGCGGGCCCGCCCCGGGGCGCCAGCGGCGCGGCGGGACTGCCGGAGGACCAGACCATCGCGGCCGCGAGGAGCACGACGGCGCCGGTACGGGAGGGGTTCAGCGCAACCACCACTTCCATGTGCTGTTCAGACGTCACACATGGTAACCGGCAGGGTAATCGGGGCCGACGCGGCGTCAGGTCCTGCGCCGCGCCGGGCACGGCCGGGTCAGATCGAGAAGATCCGGCCGACCATGAACAGGACGCAGGCGAGCACCATCACGGCGATCAGCAGCATGGGTGCCCAGCCCGGCCAGGCGTTGTGCAGCTCCGGGGCCTCGGGGGTCGAGATCTCGTGGCTGGTGCTCGACTCGCACTCCGGGGTCTCGGCCGGTTCGGGGCCGAGCGGGACAGGGCGGGCACCCGGGTGTGCGGCAGTGGTCATGGTGTCCTCCGACGCTCGCGGTACCGCGGCCCGGGGCAGGTCGCGGCCTACCCACCAGCGTCGCGCGCCGAGGCCGCCGGGGCCACCCGCGGCCTCGACGCGCACCGCTCCCGCGGACGGACCAGCATGGGAGCCGACCCGGGGAACCCCGGGCGGACACCCGGGAGGCCGCCGTGCTGCACCGCATCGCCGAGATCTCCCGCGCGGTCGCCGCCGAACCGGCCCGCAACGCCAAGGTCGGCCTGCTGGCGGGCCTGCTGCGCGAACTCGGCCCGGCCGAGGGGGCGGCGGCGGTCGCCCTGCTGTCCGGTGAGTCCCGGCGGCAGCGGATCGGGGTCGGCCCGGCGGCGCTGGGCGACCTGCCCGCCCCGGCGCCGGCGCCCTCGTTGGGGGTCCTGGAGACGGAGGACGCGCTGGCCGCGATCGCGGCCGTGCACGGCGCGGGCGCCCGGGCCGAGCGCCGACGGCTGCTGGACGCGCTGTTCGGACGGGCGACCGGGCCGGAGCAGGAGCTGCTGGCCGGTGTGCTGGTCGGCGACCTGCGGCAGGGCGCGCTCGACGCACTGCTGGGCGACGCGGTGGCGAAGGCCGCCGGCGTCCCGGCCCCGGCCGTGCGGCGCGCCCTGATGCTGCGCGGCTCGGCCCGCGCGGTGGCGGGCGCCGCCCTCACGGACGGTGAGCCGGCGCTGCGCGCCTTCGGCCTGCGGGTGGGCCGGGCGGTGCGGCCGATGCTGGCGGCGGCCGCACCGGACACCGCGGCCGCGCTGGAGCGGATCGACGGCCCCGCGGCGCTGGAGTGGAAGCTGGACGGGATCCGGGTCCAGGTGCACCGGGACGGCCGGGAGGTGGCCGTGTTCACCCGCAGCCTGGACGAGATCACCGGGCGCGTCCCGGAACTGGTCGAGGCGGCGTTGGCCCTGCCGGTCGGCTCGGCCGTCCTGGACGGAGAGGCGATCGCGCTCGGCCCGGGCGGTCGGCCGCGCCCGTTCCAGGTGACGGCGGCCCGGGCCGCCTCCCGCCAGGACCCGGCCCGACTGCGCGCCGAGACTCCGCTGCGGCCGTTCTTCTTCGATCTGCTGCACCTGGACGGCACCGACCTGCTCGATCTCCCGGCCGCCCGGCGCTGGGCCGCGCTGGAGCAGGCCGTCCCCGCCGGGCTGCGGGTGCCGGGCCTGCTCACCGGGGATCCCGGGCAGGCCGAGGCCTTCCTGCGGGACGCCCTCGGCCACGGGCACGAGGGTGTCCTCGTGAAGGACCCGGCGGCGCCGTACGCGGCGGGCCGGCGCGGTGCGGGCTGGATCAAGGTGAAGCCGCACCACACCCTGGACCTGGTGGTGCTGGCGGCCGAGTGGGGCTCGGGCCGTCGCCGGGGATTCCTGAGCAACCTGCACCTGGGCGCCCGGGCGGCCGGGGCACAGGGGCTGCCGCCGTGGGTGATGCTGGGCAAGACGTTCAAGGGGCTGACCGACGAGCTGCTGGTGTGGCAGACCCGGGAGCTGCTGGCCCGGGAGGTCGGGCGGGACTCCACCACCGTCCGGGTCCGGCCGGAGCTGGTGGTGGAGGTCGCCTTCGACGGCCTGCAGCGCAGCCCCCGCTATCCGGCGGGCCTGGCACTGCGGTTCGCCCGGGTGGTCCGCTACCGGGACGACAAGCTCGCCGAGGAGGCGGACACCGTCGCCGCGGTCCGCGCACTGGCCGCCGCCGGGCCCGGCTGAGCGGGCCCGGCTACGGCGCGTCCCACTCCTGCGGCGCCGTCCAGGCGGCCAGCTCGCGGCGGCTGTGGAAGAGCTGCCGGACGCCGGTCACCGGGTCGGTGAACTCCAGGGTGCGGGCGAGGAGTTGGAGCGGCCGGCGGAAGTCGTCCGGGGCCGGTTCGGCGAGCACCTCGGGGTAGAGCGGGTCGCCGAGGATGGGCAGGCCGCAGGCCGACATGTGCAGGCGCAGCTGGTGGGTGCGGCCGGTGTGCGGGTGCAGCCGGTAGCGGGCCAGACCGCCGCGGTGGCCGAGCAGCTCGATCCGGCTCTCGGCGTTCGGCTCGCCGGGGACCTCGCGGGAGGCGAGCTCGCCGCGTTCCTTGACGATCCGGCTGCGGACGGTGCGCGGCAGCGGGAGCGCGGGGTCGAAGCGGGCGACGGCCTCGTACTCCTTGCGGACCAGCCGGTGTTCGAACAGCCCCTGGTAGGCGCCGCGGTGGCGGGGGTCGGCGACGAACATCACCAGGCCCGCGGTGAGCCGGTCCAGGCGGTGCGCGGGGCTCAGCCGGGGCAGGCCGAGGTCGCGGCGCAGCCGGGCGAGGGCGGTCTGCGCGACGTGGCGGCCGCGCGGGGTGGTGGCGAGGAAGTGCGGTTTGTCGGCGATCACCAGCCGGTCGTCCTGGTACAGGACGTCGACCGCGAACGGGACGGGGGTCTCGGCGGGCAGTTCGCGGTGGAACCAGAGGTACTCGCCGGGGCGGTAGGGGCGGTCGGCGGTGATCGGGCCGTCCTGGGCGGTGAACTCGCCGCCGTCCAGCATCGCCTCGACGCGCTCGGCGCCGACGGCGGCCGCGTAGCGTTCGAGCAGGTACTCCCTGGCGGTCGGCCAGGAGCCGGTCACGGGCAGTCGCAGCCGGACCGGGTCGACGCCGTGGCGCTGCGGGAGGGGACTGACCGGTACCCCGGACTTGCGCCTCATCGGCCGGACACCCTCCGTCTGCTGCTGACTCCGGCCCCGCGGGGCTCGTCCGACGGGACCCAGCCAACCATCCGACCCGGCCCGCGTCCCAATCCGCCCCGGCCCGCGTCCCGATTCGCGCCCTCCGCCGGATGGGCGGCGCGGGACGGGCATGCGACGATGGCAGGGCGGAACGCCGACCTCCGGGCGGGTGCCTAGATGGACACCAACGAGCACCACAGGACTATCCCTCCGACCCGCAACTCCCTGGCAGCGCCCGAGCAGGGCGGGGCCGAGCGCGGCGGGCGGGCTTCGGACGGCCTGCTGATGGTCCCGATCGCGACTGCGCTGGTCGGCCAGGACGGGCGGATCCTGCACTGGAGCCCGGACGCGGAGGCCCTGCTCGGTTACAGCGCGCAGCAGGCGGTGGGGGCGCCGGCCGCGCAGCTGCTGGTCTCGGCGGAGCAGCGGCCCGAGGTGATGGCGCTGTTCTCGGACATCCTGCACGGCCGGGCCTGGTCGGGTGTGTTCCCGGTGCGGCACAGGTCGGGGCACGACGTGAACCTGGAGTTCCGGACGCACCCGATCGCGGGGCCCGGCGGGCAGCCGCTGGTGCTGGCGGTGGCCTCGGACGTGACGGCGCTGCGGCGGCTGCAGTCGGACCTGGCGGTGCTGGACGGTTTCTTCACGCAGTCCCCGGTGGGGATGGCGGTGTACGACGACGAGCTGCGGTTCGTCCGGCTGAACGAGGCGCTGGCGCGGATCAACGGGATCCCGATCGGCGAGCACCTGGGCCGGACGATCACCGAGGTGCTGCCGGGCCTGAACGGGGAGGAGATCGAGGCGGTGATGCGCGACGTCCTGGCGGGCGGCGACGCGGTGGTCGACACCCGTTCGCACGGCCGGACGCCGGGCGATCCCGGGCACGACCACGCCTGGTCGGCGTCATACTTCCGGCTGCAGCAGCCGGACGGCCAGGTGCTGGGGGTCAGCTCGACCATCGTGGACGTCACCCAGCGGCACCAGGCCGAGCAGCTGGCGGCGAAGGCCCAGGACCGGCTGGCGGTGCTGGCCGACGCGAGCGCGTCCATCGGCACCACCCTCGACCTGCGGCGCACCGCCCGGGAGCTGGCGGAGGCGCTGGTCCCGCGGCTGACCGACACGGTCGGTGTGTTCGCGCTGGAGCACCTGGTGGCGGGCAACGACCCGCACCCGTCGGCCCCGCTGCTGGTGCGCCGGCTGGCGGTGGCCACCGTCGACCCGGCCCACCCCGTGCAGGACCTGCCGACCGAGTCGGTGCACCAGGTGCCGCCGGAGTCGGCGTACGCCCGGGCGCTGGCGACGGGCCGGACGGTGACCATGCCCAACTGGGAGCTGCCGCTGCTGGCGGACCAGGTGCCGCCCGAGCGTCTGCAGGGGTACCTGGGCGACCAGCCGCGCCCGGTGGTGATCACCCCGCTGGTGGCCCGGGGCACGGTGCTGGGCATGGTGGTGTACTCGCGGCGGGCCGGGCGGGACCCGTTCGGGGAGTCCGACCTGACGCTGGGCGACGAGCTGGCGGCGCGCGCGGCGGTGGCGATCGACAACGCCCGGCTGTACCAGCGCCAGCAGCAGACCGCCCAGGCGCGCGAGCAGGCGCTGCGGGAGGCCAGGGCGGCGCAGGAGCGGCTGGCGCTGGTGAACACCGCGACGGCGCGCATCGGTACCACCCTCGACCTGGTGCAGACGGCCCGGGAGCTGGCCGAGATGGCCACGCCCCGGCTGGCGGACACGGTGGTGGTGGAGGTGCTGGACGCGCTGGTGCGGGGCGCGAGCGGGCCGGGCCCGGGGCGGGCGGACCGTTCGGCGGTGCTGCGGCGGATGGCGTACCACACGGTGCAGGGCAGTGGGATGTTCCCGGTCACACCGGTCGGCTCGGTGCACCGCTTCCACCCGACCACGCCGAACGCCTGGGTGCTGGCGCACCGGCGGCCGGTGTTCCTGCCGACCATCGACGACCGGGCGCTGAACTGGTTCAACGACGACGAGGAGCGGGCCGTCGCCGTGCGTGAGCAGCGGGTCCGCTCGCTCATGGTGGTGCCGCTGATCGCGCGGGGCGCGGCGGTGGGTGTGGCGACCTTCTACCGCAGCGTGACCGACCGGCCGTACGACGAGGAGGACCTGACGCTCGCGGCCGAGCTGGCGGCCCGGGCGGCGGTCTCGATCGACAACGCGCTCCTCTACACCCGCGAGCGGGACGCCGCCGAGCAGCGCCAGCGGGCGCTGGAGGCGGCGGGCGCGGCCCAGCAGCGGCTGGCACTGCTGAACGAGGCGAGCACCCGGATCGGCACCACGCTGGATCTGCACCGGACGGCACAGGAGCTGGTGGAGGTGGTGGTGCCGCGGTTCGCGGACTTCACCACGGTGGACGTGCTGGAGTCGGTGCTGCAGGGCGACGATCCGGATCCGGTGCCGACCGACGGCTCGGTGCTGATGCGGGCGATCGCGATCGGTGAGATCGACGAGGAGGGGCGGATGGCCGAGGCCGCCGATCCGATCGGCGGGACCTCGCAGTCGGCGAAGCTGTACGCGCAGAGCCTGCGGACCGGCCGGTCCATCCTGGTGCCGCATGTGGACGAGCCGGCGCTGCAGCGGATCGTGGCCCACCCGGACCGGGTCCAGCCGAGCCTGGAGGCGGGGGTGCACTCGTACCTGATGGTGCCGTTGCTGGCCCGCGGGACGGTGCTGGGCGGGGCGGAGTTCATCAGGACCCGCAATCCGGATCCGTTCACCGCGGCGGACGTGGCGCTGGCCGAGGAGCTGGCGGCCCGGGCGGCGGTGTGCATCGACAACGCGCGGCTGTACCGGCGGGAGCGGGACACCGCGCTGACCCTGCAGCGCAGCCTGCTGCCGCAGGACGTGCACCGCACGCCGGGTCTGGAGATCGCCTACCGCTACCTGCCGAGCAGTGTGATCAGCGAGGTCGGCGGCGACTGGTTCGACGTGGTGCCGCTGTCGGGCGGGCGGGTGGCGCTGATCGTCGGCGACGTGATGGGTCACGGTATCCGGGCCGCCGCCACCATGGGCCAGCTGCGGACGGTCGCCCGGACGCTGATCACGCTCGACATCGACCCGGCGCGGGTGCTGCGCCGCCTCGACGACGCGACGGCGGCGATCGGCGAGGGTCAGTTCGCGACCTGTGTCTGTGTGGTCTTCGACCCGGTGGACCGGGTCTGCACGGCCGCCACCGCCGGGCACCTGCCGCCGGTGCTGTCGGCGCCCGACGGCACCACCCGGCTGCTCACCATCCCGCCGGGGGCGCCGCTGGGGGTGGGCGGGGTGCCGTTCGACAGCATGAACTTCACCCTGCCGGAGGACGGGCTGCTGGTGCTGTACACGGACGGGCTGGTCGAGCGGCGCGGCCAGGACCTGGACGAGGGCATGGATCTGCTGTGCCGGACGGTCGCCGCCCGCAGCGGCACCCTGGAGGAGACCTGCGACGAGGTCATCGACGTGCTGGGCGCGCACAACGGCCAGGACGACGTGGCGGTGATCATGGCGCACGCGCGGCCGATCGGCCGCGACCGGCTGGCGATGCTCTCCCTCGCGGGTGACCTCTCGATGGTCCGGCACGCCCGGCGCTTCGCCCGGCGGACGCTGGCCGGCTGGGGCCTGGCCGCGCTGAGCGACCAGGCGGAGCTGCTGACCAGCGAGTTGATCACCAACGCGCTGGTGCATGCCGGAGCACCCGTCCAACTGCGGCTGTTCCGCGACAAGTTGCTCACGGTCGAGGTCTCGGACGTGGACAGCCACGAACCGCGGCTGCGCCGGGCCCGGGAGCAGGACGAGGGCGGCCGAGGCATGCACCTGGTGAACGAGCTCGCCCACCGCTGGGGCAGCCGGGCCACCCACGAGGGGAAGGTGGTCTGGTTCGAACTGGAGGTCCCGCCGGCCGGCCGGACCTGACCGCGCCGAGCCCCCAACGACCGTGGCTCGGTCGCGGCTGGTCCGGTCGGGTGACTGTGCGGAGTGGTTCGCACGCCACCGGCCCGGGCCGGTGGATCATCGGTCCCGTCCCTTTCCCAACCAGGAGGACTCGATGCGTTCCAGCATTGCCAAGGTCACCACCGCCGCCCTGTTCGCCGGGCTCGCGCTGATCGGCGGGGCCGGTTCGGCCTCCGCCCACATGCACGACCACCCGCACGGCGCGCTCGCGGTCGGTGGCGACGCCGCGGCCATCGACGGCAGCGCCCTCGCGGTCGGCGGTGACGCGCTGGCCGACGGCGGCGACGCCCTGGCCGTCGGCGGCGACGCCTGGGCCGTGGCCGGGTCGGCGTTCGCGGTCGGCGGCGACGCCGCGGCCGACGGCGGCGACGCCTTTGCTGTCGGCGGTGACGCAGGTTCGGCGGCCTGATTCACCGACCGTACAGCTGCGGCCGGGCTCCCCGTACGGGGTGCCCGGCCGCAGTCCCGTGTCCGGCTACTGCCACTCGGGGGTGACGTACGCCCCGGAGATGCCGCCGTCCACCAGGAAGGTGTTGGCGGTCATGAAGGAGGAGTCGTCACTGGCCAGGAAGGCGACCGCCGCGGCGATCTCCTCCGGCTCGGCGAACCGGCCGAGCGGGATGTGCACCAGGCGCCGGGCCGCGCGCTCCGGGTCCTTGGCGAACAGCTCCTGCAGCAGCGGGGTGTTGACCGGCCCGGGGCACAGCGCGTTCACCCGGATGCCCTCGCGGGCGAACTGCACGCCGAGCTCGCGCGACATCGCCAGCACACCGCCCTTGGAGGCGCTGTAGGAGATCTGCGAGGTGGCCGCGCCCATCACCGCGACGAACGAGGCGGTGTTGATGATCGAGCCCCGGCCCTGGCGCTGCATGTGCGGGATGGCGTACTTGCAGCACAGGTAGACGCTGGTGAGGTTGACCTCCTGGACGCGGCGCCAGGCGTCCAGCCCGGTGGTCAGGATGGAGTCGTCGTCCGGCGGCGAGATGCCGGCGTTGTTGAAGGTGATGTCCAGGCTGCCGTAGTGGTCGACGGCCGTCTGGTACATGGCCTTCACCGCCGCCTCGTCGGTGACGTCGGCGCGGACGAACAGGCCGCCCACCTCGTTGGCGGCCTTGCTGCCGGTCTCCTCGTCGAGGTCGACGCAGACCACCTTGGCGCCCTCGGCCGCGAACCGCTTGGCGGTGGCCAGGCCGATGCCGCTGCCCGCGCCGGTGATGACCGCCACCCGGCCGTCAAGTCGCTTCGTCATGGTGATCATTCCTCCGTGGAGATGAAGACGTTCTTGGTTTCGGTAAAGGCGTTGAGGGCGTCCGGGCCGAGCTCGCGGCCGAGTCCGGACTGTTTGAACCCGCCGAACGGGGTCGAGTAGCGCACCGAGGAGTGCGAGTTGACGGACAGGTTGCCCGCCTCCACACCGCGCGCCACCCGCAGCGCCCGGCCGACGTCCCTGGTCCAGATCGACCCGGACAGGCCGTACTCGGTGGAGTTGGCGATCCGCAGCGCGTCCTCCTCCCCGCGGAACGGCACCACGGTGACCACCGGGCCGAAGATCTCCTCGGTGAAGGCCCGGTCGTCGGGGCGCACCGGCGCCAGCACCGTCGGCGGGTACCAGAAGCCCGGCCCGTCGGGGGCGGCGCCGCGGAAGGCGACCGCGGAGTCGTCGGGGACGTAGGAGGCCACCCGGGCCCGGTGGGCGGCCGAGATCAGCGGCCCCATCTCGGTCTTCTCGTCCGTCGGGTCGCCGACCCGCACACCCCGGACGGCCTGCTCGAACAGGGCCATGAACTCGTCGAAGGCGGACTCCTCGACCAGGATCCGGGAGCGCGCGCAGCAGTCCTGCCCGGCGTTGTCGAAGACCGCGTAGGGCGCGGTGGCGGCGGCCCTGGCGAGGTCGGCGTCGGCGAAGACGATGTTCGCGCTCTTGCCGCCGAGCTCCAGGGTGACCGGCTTCACCTGGTCCGCGCAGCCGGCCATGATGCCCTTGCCGACGGCGGTGGAGCCGGTGAAGACCACCTTGCGGACGTCGGGGTGGGTGACGAACCGCTGTCCGACCACCGGTCCGCGGCCGGGCAGGATCTGCAGGACGTGCTCGGGCAGACCGGCCTGAAGGGCGAGTTCGCCCAGGCGCAGCGCGGTCAGCGGGGTGAGCTCGGCGGGCTTGACGATCACGGTGTTGCCGGCGGCGAGGGCCGGGGCGAAGCCCCAGGCGGCGACCGGCATCGGGAAGTTCCACGGGACGATGACCCCGACCACGCCCAGCGGCTCCTGGAAGGTGACGTCGAGTCCGCCGGCCACCGGGATCTGCCGGCCGAACAGGCGCTCGGGGGCGGCGGCGTAGTACTCGATCACGTCGCGGGCGTTGCCCGCCTCCCAGCGGGCGTTGCCCACGGTGTGCCCGGCGTTGGCGACCTCCAGGGCCGCCAGGTGCTCGCGGTCGGCGTCGACGGCGGCGGCGAAGGCCCGCAGCAGCCGGGCCCGGTCGGCGGGGGCGACCCTGCGCCAGCCGTCGAAGGCGGCCCTGGCCCGGGCCACGGCGGCGTCGGTCTCGGCGAGCGAGGCCAGTTCGACGGTGGTGATCACCTCCTCGGTGGCCGGGTTGATCACCTGGTAGTGGTCGGGATCGGTCATCTGGCTGCCTCCTTGCAGCTGGCCGCGGTGAACGCGTCGAACAGTCGCGGGTCGTCCGGGTCGGTCTCGGGGTGCCACTGGACGGCCACCGCGAAGGACCGGTCGGGCAGTTCGAGGGCCTCGACGGTCTCGTCGGCGCTCCAGGCGGTGGCCCGCAGTCCGCTGCCGATCCGGCCGACCGCCTGGTGGTGGTAGCAGGACACCTGCGCCGAGGGGCCGAGGATCTCGCCGAGGCGGCTCTCCGGCCGGACCACCACGCCCTGCCGGACGTAGGTGGCCGGCAGGGTCTGGTGGCTCTCGTCGGGCAGGTGCTGGACGAGGTCGCCGCCGAGGGCGACGTTGAGCAGCTGCATGCCCCGGCAGATGCCGAGGACCGGCAGGTCGCGGTCGAGGGCGGCCGCCAGCAGCTCGAACTCCCAGGCGTCCCTGGCCGGGTGGGGCCGGCCGGTGCGCGGGTGCGGGTCGGCTCCGTAGCGGGCGGGGTCGATGTCGGAGCCGCCGGCCAGCAGCAGCCCGTCGAGCGCGCCGACCAGCCGCTGGACGCCGCCGCCCTGGGGCGGGAGCAGGACGGGGGTGCCCCCGGCCCGGGAGACGGCGTCGAGGTAGGTCTGCGGCAGGACGGCCGCGCTCTGGCGCCAGACGCCCCAGGCCGCCTCGTCCAGGTAGCTGGTGATGCCGATCAGGGGGCGCACGCTCACAGCCGCTCGAATCCGCGGCGCCGCTCCCAGTCGGTCACCGCCGCGTCGTAGGCGGCCAGTTCGGTCCGGCCGGCGTGGGTGTAGTGCTGGACGACCTCCTTGCCGAAGGCCTCGGCGGCGACCTCGCTGCGTTCGAAGGCCTCCACCGCGTCGCGCAGCGTGGACGGCACCCGGGGGGCGTCGGAGGCGTACGCGTTGCCGGTGAACTCCGCTTCCAGCGGCAGTTGGTGCTCGACGCCGTGCAGGCCGGCGGCGATCAGGGCGGCCACCGCGAGGTACGGGTTGACGTCGCCGCCGGGGACGCGGTTCTCGAACCGCAGGGAGGGGCCGTGGCCGACCACCCGCAGGGCGCAGGTGCGGTTGTCCCGTCCCCAGGCGACGGCGGTGGGGGCGAAGCTGCCCGGCACGTACCGCTTGTAGGAGTTGACGGTCGGCGCGAGCAGCAGCGAGAAGTCGGCCAGGCAGGCGAGCTGTCCGGCCAGGAAGTGCTCCATGGTGCGGGAGAAGCCGTTCGGCCCGTCCCCCGCCATCACCGGCCGGCCCTGCTCGTCGCGCAGGCTGAGGTGGATGTGGCAGGAGTTGCCCTCGCGCTCGTTGTACTTCGCCATGAAGGTGAGGCTGACGCCCTCCTGCGAGGCGATCTCCTTGGCGCCGGTCTTGTAGACGGAGTGGTCGTCGCAGGTGGTCAGCGCCTCGCCGTACTTGAAGGCGATCTCGTGCTGGCCGGGGTTGCACTCGCCCTTGGCGGACTCCACGGTGAGGCCGGCGCCGGCCATGCTGTTGCGCAGCCGGCGCAGCAGCGGCTCGATCCGGGAGGTGCCGAGGATGGAGTAGTCGACGTTGTACTGGTTGACCGGGGTGAGGCCGTGGTACGCCTTGTCCCAGGCCTGCTCGTAGCTGTCCCGGAAGACGATGAACTCCAGCTCGGTGCCGACGTAGGCGCTCCAGCCGTAGCCGGCCAGCCGCTCCAGCTGGCGGCGCAGGATCTGCCGCGGCGAGACGGTGACCGGCTTGCCGTCGTGGTGGTGCACGTCGCACTGGACCATCACGGTGGCGGGGTGCCAGGGCACCATCCGCAGGGTGTCGAGGTCGGGGGTGAGGACGAGGTCGCCGTAGCCGCTCTCCCAGGAGGAGATCTGGTAGCCGTCCACGGTGTTCATGTCGATGTCGACGGCCAGCAGGTAGCCGCAGCCCTCGGCGGCGTTCGGGACGACGTCGCTGAGGAAGTAGTCGGCGGCCACCCGCTTGCCCTGGAGACGGCCCTGCATGTCGGTCATGGCCAGCACGACGGTGTCGATGCTCCCGTCGGCGACCAGCTGCCGCAGCCGGTCGAGGGTGAGCCGGGACGCACTCATCGGGTCTCCAATTCGTCGGCCGGGGAGGCCTGGTGGTCCGGCAGTTCCTGGCTGCCGGCGGCGGGGCCGTCGTGGATCCGGGGGCCGGTGAACCAGTGCCGGGCGGAGACCAGCCACCACAGGCCGGCGAACCCGAGCACCACGCCGACCGCCACGGGCGTGTAGTTGAAGCTGACGGCGGTGACCGGGCTGACGGTGGGCAGCATGAACAGCACGGTGATCACCGCTGTCCAGCCGACCGCGACGCAGCCGATGATCCTGCTCCAGCGGCCCAGATGCCAGGGACCACGCGGGAAGTCGTCGCCCTGGCGAAGGCGGAGGAACACCGGGATCACGTACGAGATGTAGAGGCCGATCACCGAGATCGAGGTGACCGCCGCGTAGGCGGTGGTGTTCCACAGCACCGGCAGGGCGAGCAGCAGGGCGCCGCCGGTGGCCAGCCAGACGGCGCTGGTGGGCGTCTGGGTGCGGGGGTTGATCCGGTGCCAGAGGCGGGCGCCGGGCAGTGCGCCGTCCCGCGAGAAGGCGTAGATCATCCGGGAGTTGGCGGTGACCGAGGCCATACCGCAGAAGAACTGGGCGCCGATCACGATCAGCAGGAGCAGTTTGGCGCCGGTCGGGCCGATCGCGTCGATGAAGATCTGCGCGGGCGGCACGCCGGTGGAGCTGCCGAGCGCCCCGTCGTAGTCCCGGATCGCGAAGGTGATGCCGAGCAGCAGGATCCAGCCGGCCACCAGCGAGACCACGATGGCGTTGACGATGCCGCGCGGGCCGGAGCGGGCCGCGTCGTGGGTCTCCTCGGTCATGTGCGCGGAGGCGTCGTAGCCGGTGAGGGTGTACTGGGCCAGCAGCAGGCCGAGCATGCCGACGTAGAAGCCGTTCTGGAAGCCGGTGTTGTTGACGAACTCGGTGAACACGAACGAGGCGGAGGCGTGGTGGTCGGGCAGCAGCGCCAGCGCGCCGACGATCACCGCGACACCGACCAGGTGCCACCAGACGCTGACGCTGTTGAGCAGGGCGACCAGCTTGACGCCGCGGGTGTTGAGCAGTCCGTGCAGCAGCAGGATCACCACGAAGATCGTGACCGTGTGGCCGGTGCTGGCGGTGAATCCGAACTGCAGGTCGAGGAAGGCGTTGGTGAAGAACGCGGCGCCGTAGTCGACGCCGGCGGTGACGGCGACCTGGCCCATGAAGTTGAACCAGCCGGTGAACCAGGAGGCGGCGGGGCCCTTGGTGCGGGCCAGCCTGGCGGCCCAGTAGTAGAGACCGCCGGCGGTCGGGTAGCTGGAACAGATCTCCGCCATCGCGAGGCCGACGCAGAGCGTCATCAGGCCGACCAGCGGCCAGCCCCAGGTGATCATGGCGGGCCCGCCGGTGTTCATGCCCATCCCGTAGAGGGTGAGGCAGCCGGAGAGGACGGAGACGATCGAGAAGGAGACCGCGAAGTTGGAGAAGCCCGACATCGAGCGGGCGAGCTCCTGGGTGTAGCCGAGTTCGCGCAGCCGGCGTTCGTCCTCGGAAAGCACGGCGGGGTCGGACGCGGTTGCCCGCTCGGACATAGTGGCGGAACCGGCAGGAAACACCGGTCTGGCAGTCTGCTCGGCCGGGCTGGAGCCGGCCTGGTGTTCGGACGTCATGCGCACCCCTGGGGAATGAGGCGGGACCGACACGCGCACCCACGTCGTCGTGGTGCGCCCTCCTTGCGCTCAATGGCCCGGAAGCAGACCATTGGGCTGTGCCGAGCATCGTTCACCCCGGGCCACCCCGCCGTCAAGAGGACTCCCCCGCCCGTTTCCCGCTCGCACCTGGGTACGATCCCCTCGTGGAGGAAGCACTGTTGGACCGGCAGCTCGGCACCGTGTTCCGCCCCGTGCGCACCGGCAACGCCTTCGAGGAGACCGTCGAACGGATCCTCCAGGCGATCAAGCTCGGCGTGATCGGCCACGGGGACCGGCTCCCCGCCGAACGCGACCTCGCCGCACGCCTGGGCGTCAGCCGCGAAACCCTGCGCGAGGCCCTGCGCTCCCTCCAGCAGGCCGGCTTCGTCGAGGCGCGACGCGGCCGCTACGGCGGCACCTTCGTCACCTACCGGCTGCCCGCACCCGACGTCGACGAGCTCCGCCGGGCCGCCGACGACCTGGGCGCCGAGCTGGAGGACGCCCTCACCCTGCGCCTCGTCCTGGAGACCGGCGCCGCCGAGCTGGCCGCCAGACGCGAGCTCTCCGAGGAGCAGCGCGGCTACCTGCTGCAGCGCCTCGCGGACGCGGACGGGGCGAGCCCCGAGGAGTACCGGCAGTGCGACTCCCGCTTCCACCTCGCGATCGGCGAGCTGACCGGCTCCCCCTCGCTGGCCGCCAGCATCACCGAGGCCCGGATCCGGCTGAACGACCTGCTGAACGCCATCCCGATGCTCGGCCGCAACATCGACCACGCCTCCGAGCAGCACGGTGCGATGGCCCGGGCCATCCTCACCGGCGACGCCCCCGCCGCCCGCCGCGCCACCGAGGAGCACCTGGAGGCGACCGCCACCCTGCTGCGGGCCTTCCTCGGCTGAGTCCCGCCGAGTCCCGCGCCGCACGGCCCGGCCCACCGCCCGGCGCGGCCCCCGGGTGGCACAGTGGGGCGATGGACTACGTTTCCCACTTCCGCCGTGAGGTCCGGGCGTTCGAGGTCGCGGTCCGACGGGCCGCCGGACGGGAGACGGTGCCGCTGGTCCCGTCCTGTCCCGGCTGGTCGGTGTCCGACCTCGTGCTCCACCTGGGCTCGGTGCACCGGGTGGTGACCCACGTCATCCGGGACCGGCCGAGCCGCGTCCCGGACGCCACCGACCTCGGCTTCCTCCGGCTCCCCGAGGACACCGACGGCTGGCCCGCCCCGGAGCACCAGCCGAACCTGGGGCCGGTGCCGCCGGGCCTGGGCGACTGGTTCACCGCCGGGGCAGCGGAGTTGGCCGCGCTGTTCACCGACCGCGACCCCGCCGAGGAGGTGTGGACCTGGTCGCCGGAGCGCAGCGTCGGGTTCTGGCAGCGGATGCAGGCCATCGAGGCCGCCGTGCACCGCTGGGACGCCGAGGACGCGGCCGGCACCGCACGGCCCGTCGACGCCGCACTCGCCCGCGACGCCGTCGCGCAGACCTTCACCGTGATGGCCCCCGCGCGCCGGTCCTGGCGCCAGGCCCCACCCGGAT